>QMPP01000094.1 GCA_003650425.1 Bacteroidota bacterium
CGTTGTAATGCCCACTGGCCAAAGACCAATGCCGTGTTGTGGGAGAGTAACTTTATATCGATATTTGAAAACAGAAGGGTTCCCATGGTTTTTTTATCAGGATATCCTTTCAGGTATCTGTCAAGGGTGGTTTGCCATCCGTAAGAAACATGGTCGCCAGAAGCAAAACGCAGGGAGTCGCTTTTAAAATAGCCTTTCATGTACCCTTTAATATTGCCCTGATTCCAAAAATCCTGCTGTTGCATGATCACGGCAAGAACTTCTTTTTTACTTATTGAAGGATTATTCTCCAGTTGGTTGCATGAAGAGGCAACAAAAGCTAAAATGATGATGAGATATTTCATGGTTAGGGGTTTTGTTATGAAGTTGTTTAAATACTTTTTTAAGGGTAATTCCATGTAAATCAGAAAACAAATATCTTTTTAATTAGTCCTCCTTTATTTTCCCTCCAAAGAGGGAAATAATGGAATTTGTTTTTTGATTTGCAATGTATTTCATAATTATTTAAGTGGGTAACTTTAAACAACTTCTATTTAATATTTAGAGTATTATTAAAGTAACTTCGGTAATCTAACACAAAACGGTAGGGCAGGAGGGCATCTTCATCGGCGTAATCTATCCCTATTCGCGGGGTGGTGCTGATATCTTTCATAGCTACTTTGACGCCTTTGTCTTCTATCCAGATGGTGTTTCCGGTTAGCGAAATACCGTTATGTGCTTTGGTAATACCCATCGCCTTGGTCATTTTCGCAGGGCCGTTGGTAACTTGGTAGTTGACAACTTTTTTACCTGTTCGTGCCAGCATGATTTTACCTCCTGTTAAAGGATAGATGCCGCGAATCAAAATCGCGTGCGGTACCTCTTTCGGACCGGTAACCACGTTAAAAAGATGGTGCATGCCGTAGGTAAAATAGACATAGCTGATGCCGCCCGCTTGGTACATGGTTTTGGTTCGGTTGGTAAAGCGGCCGTTGTAAGCGTGCGAGGCCTTGTCGGTAACCCCGGCATAAGCTTCTGTTTCGGTAATGATGCCTCCGGTTAATTGATTATTGATGTTGCTGTACAGGTATTTCCCCAACAAATCACGGGCAAGTGCCACAACCTGTGTGCTCCGGTAATAAGATGGTGTTAACTTTAAAGAGGGCATGGGTGGTTTAGAAAATGTAAGATATGCCAAAGGTGAGGGTAATAGCTTTAACTTCCTGTCGGAAGTTTACTTTGCTTTCTTCAGGAGGAGTAGCACTCCAGTCTTGTCCTGTGACATCAACAAAATCAGCCTTTGCATTCAGGTAATCGCCATATAGGTTAAAGCTGTAACTTTCGGTGCGATATTGAAATCCTGCTCCTGCCGACCAAATAAAGGCAAACGTTTTGTTAACGTATTGATAATATTCGAGTTTGCTTTGGTCTTCATTGGAGGTTCCTGTTATCGAGTATTCGGGGCTGTAAACACCTATGCCACCTATTTTGGCTCTCATCATGAATGAAAATGATTCACCAAAGGGGATTCTGAAGAATGGTCCCACCATAATACCACCGATATTCCATGGGCGGGTGGCTGTAACACTCAGGTCTACATCTGTTTTTAAACTTAACGAATCGGCTAAGGCAAGTTGGTCAACATTGTTGTAGCCAAACATAAAATCAGCCTGGAGGCCGAAATTATGAGTTAGCCTGTGTTCGTAAACCATACGCATCATTAATCCGGTTTTGGCAAAACCGGGATAAGAGGTGGATGTGTCGGAAAAGAGACTTGCATCGTAGGAGGCGTAATTTGACAGAGGTATGGAGGCTCCCAACTCCAGCCCTAGTGAGGAGTGCCGGGTACTTTGCCCGAAAGTTACTGCTGAGATTAAGAGGGTAATAATTAATAATCGTGCTTTCATTTTCTTTTATTTAATTTGAATAGAACGCTGTTTGTGTCGTTAATTTGCTGTTTAATATTTACAAAGGTATTAACTTCTTAAGTTTCTTGGCTACTCCAGGTCAATATTTAATTGTTGCGACCACCTTATTGTTTCATCTTTTTCCCGGGTTAGCTGCTCGTTATCGAGGAGCCACTGGATTACGGATAATACTTTCTCTTCTTCAAAATTTCCTAGTGCCGAAACAATACTGTAGAGGTGTTTGCTTTCGGTGCCCAAAAATTCTTTCATCCGGGATACAATGTTGGTTATCTCCACGTCGTTAAGCTCAGTACGGGACTGTTTCCGGCACACGTCACAAATGCCACAGCGATGATTGGTTTTTTCGCCAAAATAGCGCAACAGTTGAATGCTTCGGCATTGCAAACCGGAGGTGATAAAATCGAGCAGAGCCTGGAGTCGCTTTCCGGCGGCCTGTTTACGCAAGTCGTAATTTTCTTTCGATAGTTGCAGGTAATCGGCATCAAGACGCTGATAAACAAATACAAGTTGGGGTTTTCTTCTGATGGGTATGTACGACAACACCTTTTTCTTGCTTAAATCCGTCAGCATATCTACTATTTTAGCAGGATCCATACCCACTCGTTTTGCCAGAATTTTTTCGTTAATGTTAATATAGTCTGTAAAGATACCGGCATACGAACGCAATATTTCTTTCACAAGATGGTCTTCGTAAGGGTTTTCTACCATAAAGCGATAGAGCTCGTTTTTATTCAAGGATACCTTAAGCTTTGAATAACGTCCGGATGATTCGCTGTAATAAAGAAAGCCCTCTTTTTCCAGCAGTTTAATGGTGCTGTACGTTTCCAAAAGGTCGAATTCGTATTGCTTACAAAAATGGCTTATCTCAAAATCGAAGCCGGTATTTTCGCCACTACCTACAGGGATGTTAAAATAGTTTCCCAGTTGGTTGTATATTTTCCGAATGGTTTTGATGGGAGGGAATGAGGATTCGTATCTTTTTTTTGCATCGGTGATATCACGACTGTTGTAAAGCAGCGATGCCCAGGCAGGTTTTAAATCACGTCCTCCACGCCCGGCTTCCTGAAAATAGGATTCGATGCTGTCGGGCAGGTCGTAGTGAATTACCTGTCTTACATCCGATTTGTCGATGCCCATTCCGAAAGCGTTGGTAGAAACCATTACTCTGACCTTTCCCGATGCCCACTCTCGTTGCCGGCGTGTGCGTATGGCGGCATCAAGGCCTGCATGATAGTAGGTGGCAGAAAAACCATTTTTGTAAATGATTTCAGCCAGGTCACGGGTTTTTCGTCTGCTTCGTACGTAAACGATGGTGGAGCCTTTTCCCTTTTTCAGAAGAGCCAGCAGCCGTCCCGTTTTGTCATTTTCTTTAAAGATGTTGTAGGATAGGTTTTTCCGTTCGAACCCTGCCTTGATGATATTGGGCGTTTTAAAGTGGAGCTTTTCCATGATGTCAACTACCGTGTCGGGCGTAGCAGTAGCCGTGAGTGCTAACACGGGAATGTCAGGAAAAAGATCTCTGATCTCGGCAATTTTCAGATAGGGAGGCCTGAAATCGTATCCCCATTGCGAAATACAGTGTGCTTCATCAACGGTAATAAGATTCACGTTAATACGGGCAATAAAATCGCGAAAGTTATCAGTGGTAAGCCGTTCGGGCGACAGGTAAAGAAACTTATAACGGCCATGCAGACAGCCCGAGGCGATGGCATCTATTTCATCGTGAAACATGCCCGAATAGATGGCCGCTGCTGGAATTCCCAGCTCTTTCAGATGATGAACCTGATCGCGCATCAGCGCAATCAAAGGAGTTATCACCAAACAGATTCCTTCTTTAACCAAAGCCGGCACCTGAAAAGTGAGCGATTTACCCCCTCCGGTAGGCATTAATGCCAGAGTGTCAAGGCCGTTTAATACGGCATTGATAATCTCTTCCTGCTTCGGGCGGAATTTGGTGTAGCCCCAGTATCGGGTTAATATTTTTCTTGATTCTTCACTCATAAAATCGAATCTAAGATAAGCAATTTTTTTTACTTTCCAATATTTACTAACTTTTGGGGCAACCCTTCATCACTCTGCTGTTGATATTCCGCAAAAAAAATTATAAGAAATGATTCAGCAGTTGTCGGAAGGGCTTTTTCTATTTTGTACCTGTAACTACTTTGTAGTTCGTCGATTTTCGGTATCCCCTACGGGGAAGGTGTGATGGCTAACTGTAAAATACAATTCTTTAATCGCTACGCGGTAAGTTATCTAGTTAAATCCAAACTCAAGTTTTCTCCGTAGGAGAAAAATGAATTGTAACTTCGTAAATATGTTAGCCATTCCCCGTAGGGGGATACTGACAGCAATACTGAGTCGCAAGGAAAGTCATACTGCCACTCTCTGTACTCGTTAAACTGTGGCGGCGCGACTTATACTGCCGGAGCCTCTTGGCTATGCTTGATGATGCTGGGTTTGGCTTTCCCCTCGATGAGTTCAGGGTAAACCAGATGCTGAATAGCCGAAGGTTATCGTCCCGCGCACCGTACACATTTTGAGCTTTCGGGCATAACCATCAGTCGTTGAATGGGGATGGGCTTTCCACAAGAGATGCAAATGCCAAATTTTACATCATCGATTCGTTCCAGCGCGATGTTGATGTTTTTGAGTTTGTCTTCAGCCGTTCGTAAGGCAGTCTCGTTTACACTTTTGTTGATGATGGCATCCATACGGCTAACACGACCAATGGCGCAATCGGGTTCGATGGGCTGCGTTAGTTCTTTGAGTTCTTTTATGCGGGTAAGGAGTTTTTTCCTGCTTTTGAAGAGATATTCTGTTACGTTATGTTTTTCTTGTGCTGTCATGAAAATGAGATTGGTGTTTAGTCGTGTTTCTTTAAAAAGTTATTCCTTTAATATCT
Organism: Bacteroidota bacterium; assembly: GCA_003650425.1. Classification (GTDB taxonomy): domain Bacteria; phylum Bacteroidota; class Bacteroidia; order Bacteroidales; family F082; genus B16-G9. Next base: position 4,810 of record QMPP01000094.1, read on the forward strand.
TTATACAGTTTTACGGCATAGAGGTCTGTCATGTTGGAAACAAAGTCCAGCACGGTTTGTATGTTGTTGTAAACCGAAGAGCTGCTGGTGTAGTACTGCCCGGGAATGAGCGACAATAACTTTTTATGATAATCTGATTTAGGCTCGATAACGGCAGGAACAAACTCATCCAGCAGTGTGCCTAAGATGTTATAACCAGCCAGTTCAATGCTAATCACATCGGGATGTCGGTAAATCTTTTCAATCGATAACTTCTGAACAGCCTTCATCGCTTTTCCACTGCTGCCTGTCAGGTGCTTTATCAGGCTGCCTTCAAAACTTCCTTCCAGAATTTCATGCTGATGATTCATAAAAATAGACACTGTTTCGTTAATTAGCCTTGAAATAACGATGGCTCTTAAAAAGGCTATACGTTCGTTGGTGTCGGTTACTTCTTTGTAAACGCTCTCTCTCATTCTAAAAAACTCGGCATCTTTCTCTCTGTCAAAAAACTGTAAAAACAGGTTTTCTGTTTTTTGTGTTTCAAGAATCCGGAGCTTGTGAGCATCCTCCAAGTCCATCAGTTGGTAAGCGATGTCGTCGGCAGCTTCCACCAGGTAAACCAAAGGAAACCGGGCATAAACGTTTTTGTTGGTATCTAACAAAGGTATTCCCAGCTTGGAGGCTACTTTGGCAAAAGTTTCAATTTCCGATTGAAAAAAGCCGTATTTCTTTTTTTCAGGGAAAGCGGTTGCCGGAAAGGGGTATTTTACCAGTGAAGCCAGGGTGCTGTAAGTAAGAGCAAAGCCACCCTGCCGGCGACCTGTAAAGGAATGTGCCAAAATACGAAAGGCATTGGCATTGCCTTCAAAGTGTAATAAATCCTGCCACTCACCTTCTGAAACGAGGTGCTTATATTTTGTGCCTTCCCCGGTTTGAAAATAGCGTGATAATGCCGACTCTCCCGAGTGTCCGAAGGGTGGGTTGCCCAAGTCGTGTGCCAGACAGGCGGCGGAGACAATGGTTCCCAGTTCGCGAATGGTTCCTGAATCAATGGAGGAGTCTTTTTCCAACTCCATCGAAACCCGGTCGCCAAGGGTTTTGCCAATGCTGGCAACCTCTAAGCTGTGGGTTAAACGGTTATGTACAAACACGCTTCCCGGCAAAGGGAAAACCTGGGTTTTATCCTGAAGCCTTCTGAAAGGTGACGAAAAAACAAGCCGGTCGTAGTCTTTTTGAAATTCCGGTCTTGCCGGGCTTCCTTCCGTGCTTTTCCTGTTTTTCGACCCTAACCGGGTGCTGTTTATTAATTGATTCCAGTTCATGCTGTATTATGAGATTTGGATTATTGTTCTTCAAACGGAAGTCGGTTTAAAATTGACCTTCCCAACGTAATTTCATCGGTATATTCCAGTTCATCTCCAATGGCCACTCCGCGGGCAATAGTGGTAACTTTAATGCCAAATTCTTTCACCAGCTTAAAAATGTAATAATTGGTGGTGTCCCCCTCCACAGTAGCCGGCAGTGCTAAAATTATTTCTTTAATCTCCTCGGTATTAATACGCTCAATAAGGTGACGAATGGCAATATCATTGGGGCCAATTCCCTCCATGGGGTTGATGATGCCACCCAAAACGTGATAGAGTCCGTTAAACTGTGCTGTGTTTTCAATGGCCATCACATCGCGGGTATCTTCTACCACGCAAATTGTGTTTTCGTCCCGCTTGTGGTTGGTGCAGATTTCACAAAGGTCGTTGTCCGAAATGTTGTTGCAACGTTTGCAAAACTTTATCTCACGCCGCATTTTAACAATGGCATCTCCCAGCTTTTCGGCATACAGCTCGTCGTCTTTTAAAATGTGAAGGGCAAGTCTTAACGCAGTTTTTTTTCCAATTCCCGGCAAGCGGGATAATTCGTTTACTGTGTTTTCCAATAATTTTGATGAATATTCGTTCAAAAGTTACGTGTTTAATGTTGTAAATGAAAATCAGCGTAAAATTACTATTTTCGCTCAATGAAAAATGATAAGAAAAAAATGATTTCAACAAAAAGAGCTTTACAACTTCCGCTGTTGATGTTGGCTTTGTTAACCCAACTTGCTTTTGGGCAGACAGGCTACAATAAAGTGGATGCAAGCGGGATGAAACAGGGACAGTGGCTTAAAATGTGGAATAACGGGGTGGTTAAATACAAAGGGGTTTTTAAAAATGATAAGCCTGTAGGAGCGTTTAACTATTATTATCCTTCGGGAAAACTTAAGTCAGTAATGACGTTTTCGGAGGATGGTAGCAAAGCTCATAATATCTCGTACCACGAAAATGGAAAAAAAATGGCCGAAGGCGACTTTGTCAACCAAAAAAAAGTTGGTGTTTGGAAGTACTTTAGCGATGTTGATGGGAAACTGGTTTCTGAAGAGAACTACAAAAATGGTTTGCTCGATGGAAAATCGACCACCTACTATATTGACGAAGGAAAACCTTTCGAGGTTACCGAATACCTGAAAGGCATTAAAAACGGTGAATGGGTTAAATATTTTATGGATGAACAAATAATGACACGCACTTTTTACGTGAATGGAAAGCTGGATGGCGACTTTGTTAACTACGACCCCAACGGAACACTCATTGTTAAAGGGCAATACAGCGAAGGCGAAATGGATGGAACATGGCTTTATTACGATGAAAAGGGAAAACTTTATCGTAAGGAAGTTTACAGTAAAGGAGCGTTGGTAAGTACTGATGATTTGGATAAGTAACCTGTCCGGTTTTCCTCAATAAATCTAAAAAAAATTTGCGGTTTTAGCGTAAAATGTGTTTTTAGACCGTACTCTTTAATTGTTTCTAAATTATTAACATGGCTCTATTTAAAGCGTTTCTATATAATAATCTTAATCGTCAACATATCAAATGGTAGAGTATGTTCACGACGATTTTAAACATCTATTTATTACGATATATCGATAATCCAACATACGAATGTTAAATACTAACATGTATGGGGTTTCTTTATTCCGTAAATATTTTATTTTTGTGTGCATTGAAAATGGTTCGATTAAAGTAATTAAAAATAAAAACTTTCAATCGTGAATATAATATTAATAGCGATATTGGCTTTGGGGGGAATTGGCGTGGTTTCGGCAATAATCCTCTATTTTGTAGCCTCTAAGTTTAAGGTTTACGAGGATCCAAAGATTGATGAGGTGGAGGAGATACTTCCCTCGGCAAACTGTGGAGGCTGTGGGTTTCCAGGGTGTAGAGCCTTTGCCGAAGCGACTGTAAAAAAAGCCAAAGAAGAAAAAAACCTGGACGGACTGTTTTGCCCTGTGGGGGGTAACGATGTAATGCAAAAAGTAGGTGAAACCCTGGATTTGGAAATAGAAGCTAAGGATCCGATGATTGCCGTGATACGTTGCAACGGATCGCATGCCAACTCACCCGGAAAGGTTCAATATGAAGGGGTCTCGTCCTGTTCGTTTGCCCACGCCTTGTACACCGGCGAAGGAGGGTGTCAGTTTGGTTGCCTCGGCCTTGGCGACTGCGTGGATGCCTGCGAATTTGATGCTATCCACATGAGCGACGAAACCGGTCTTCCGGTGGTTAACAACAAATGTACAGCCTGCGGTGCCTGTGTGGAAGCGTGTCCGCGCGATATCATCGAGCTGCGAAAAAAAGGACCGAAAGAGAAACGGATTTTCGTGTCGTGTGTGAACAAGGAGAAAGGAGCAGTAGCCATTAAAAACTGCTCGGTAGCCTGTATTGGTTGCGGAAAGTGTGAAAAAGTTTGTAATTTCGATGCCATTACCATCACCAGTTTTCTTTCGTATATCGATTTCGAGAAATGTGTTTTGTGTCGTAAATGCGTTGAGGTCTGCCCCACGAACTCTATATGGGAAGTAAACTTCAAACCGCGTAAGCCTAAAGCCGAAAAAGCTCCTAAAAAGGAGGTTGCAGAAGCCAAACCTATTGACTTGTCAAAAGGCAAAGCAGCGGTTAATAGTAAAGATGATAATAATGACTCCGGTGCCGACCGGAAATAAATCCGAAAATAGATGGGATTGTTAAAAACATTTAAACTGGGAGGTGTTCATCCGTCCGAAAATAAGCTTTCGGCACAGGTACCCATTGAGGCGTTACCGATTCCGAAAAAAGCTTTCGTATCGCTGGGACAAAATCTGGGAGCCCCTTCAAAACCGATAGTTAAAAGAGGTGATGAAGTAAAAGTGGGGCAGCTGATTGCTATGGCCGGTGGGTTTATAGGCGCTAACATTCATTCGCCTGTTTCGGGAAAGGTTTTTAAAATTGACGTGGTACTCGATTCATCAGGGTTTCGTCGTCCTGCCATCATTATTAATGTGGATGGTGACGAATGGATGGAAAACATCGATCGCACCAACGATATTGTACGAGAGATTAAAGCTTCGCCCGAAGAGATTATTAATAAGGTAAAAGATGCCGGTATCGTGGGTATGGGTGGCGCTACTTTTCCGACGCAGGTTAAACTAACACCGCCACCAGGTAAAACAGCCGACACGTTAATCATTAATGGGGTGGAGTGTGAACCGTACCTTACGGCTGATCATCGGGTGATGCTGGAACGGGGAGAAGAGCTGCTGATTGGTACTGAAATATTGATGAAAGCTTTAAAAGTTACCAAAGGCTTTATCGGTATCGAAAACAATAAGCCTGATGCTATCGCCCATCTGTCAATGCTGGCCAAAGATTTTAAAGGAATTGAAATTGTTCCGTTGAAGGTTAAATATCCGCAAGGTGGCGAAAAGCAACTAATCAAAGCGGTAGTAAATCGAGAAGTTCCTTCGGGAAAACTTCCCATCGAGGTGGGATGTGTGGTTCAAAATGTGGGGACTACGCTGGCAGTTTACGAGGCAGTTCAAAAAAATAAACCGCTTTTTGAAAGGGTTGTTACCGTTACGGGAAAAGGAGTGTCAAAACCTTCAAACTTTTTGGTTAGAACGGGAACGCCTATCAGTGAGCTAATTGAAGCAGCCGGTGGTGTCCCCGACAATACGGGCAAAGTTATCGGCGGAGGCCCCATGATGGGAAAATCACTTCTTTCGATAGATGCACCGGTGGTAAAAGGAACCTCGGGTATTTTATTGATGCGCATGGACGAATCACATCGGAAGCCTGAGCAATCTTGTATTCGTTGTTCAAAATGTACTTACGTATGTCCTATGGGGCTGGAGCCCTATCTGTTGTCGAGAGTATCGAAGTTGGGAAATTATGAAATGGCCGAAAAGGAGAGAATTATGGATTGTATCGAATGTGGTTCCTGCCAGTACACTTGCCCTGCCGCCATCCCGTTGCTCGACTATTTGAGGTTGGGTAAAAATAAAACAGGTCAGTTAATCAGGAGCAGAAACAAGAAATAGAATAAATTATGAATAGGTTTACGGTTTCAGGGTCTCCTCACGTTCATGGAGAATATTCTACCCCCAAAATAATGTATGGAGTGGTCATTGCCATGATTCCTGCCATGCTGGTTTCCGTCTGGTTTTTCGGGTTGGAAGCAGTAAGGGTGCTGGTGTTGGCGGCCGCGGCAAGTCTCTTTTTCGAGTGGGTGATTCAAAAATATTTAATCAAAGGACCGATTACTATTACCGATGGTTCGGCGTTGGTAACAGGTATTTTGCTGGCTTTTAACGTGCCCTCTAATTTGCCTTCGTGGATGGTTATTATTGGTGCGCTTGTGGCCATCGGTATGGCGAAGATGTCGTTTGGCGGGTTAGGAAAAAATATATTTAACCCGGCACTGGTTGCCAGAGTATTCCTGCTGATATCATTTCCCGTGCAGATGACTTCATGGCCGAAGCCTCATGCCATTAGTCAGGGGCTTGCCGATGTTATTACGGGGCCAACACCTTTAGGAATAGTTAAAGAGGGACTGGGCGCGGGCAAAACCATGTCGCAACTTAAACCCGAACTTCCCAACTACATGCAGGATTTGGTTGGACAAATGGGAGGTTCCATGGGTGAAGTCTCAGCCATTGCCTTGCTGCTGGGAGGTATATATATGCTTTGGAAGAAGATTATCACCTGGCACATTCCGGTAGCGGTGCTGGCAACAGTAGTCATATTTACCGGTATTCTTTGGGGATTTAATCCCGAAAGTTATGCCGACCCGGTTTTTAATCTAATTACCGGCGGATTGATGCTGGGTGCCATTTTTATGGCTACTGATATGGTTACGTCACCCATGACCCATGGCGGGCAGCTGCTGTTTGGTTTTGGTGTAGGGTTAATAACGGTTTTGATTCGTGTGTGGGGTGCCTATCCCGAAGGGGTTTCGTTCGCTATTTTGCTGATGAATGCTGTAGTGCCACTAATCAACAGGGGATTTAAACCTAAGCGTTTTGGTGCTAATCCGGGTGTTAAAATTGAAGCTTAACTTGTAAAACTTGTAACAATGGGATCAAAAAAAGAGTCCACTTTCATCAATATGGTCGTTACGCTGCTGGTCATTGCAGGTGTTGCAGCCGGTGCGCTCGGGGGTGTTTACGTGCTTACTAAAAAACCTATCGCCATCGCTAAAAAGAAAAAGCAGGAAAAAGCCATTAAAATGGTGCTGCCTCCTTTCGATAAGATTGAGAGTACCAGAGTCCCTGATGCCAAAGGAGATGATTCATTACTTTTTACCTATGCACAAAAAGATGGAAAAGTGATTGGTGTTGCCGTGAACACTTATTCTGATAAGGGGTTTGGGGGAGATGTTTACCTGATGGTGGGCTTTCTGCCCGATGGAACCATTAACAATACTGCTGTATTGGCGCACTCCGAAACACCGGGGTTGGGTACCAAGATGAAGACACACAAGTTTAAAGATCAGTTTATGGGTAAGAATCCCTCATCA
>QMPP01000095.1 GCA_003650425.1 Bacteroidota bacterium
CGCCTTTAATGTCGGTAGCGGTAATTTTAATGTCCTCGAAAAGTCCCTGATCCCATAGTTTTCTGATGGCGCTGGAAATTTCATCGCCCGGAACTCTGATTTTTTTTCCGACTTCGAGATCGGAAAGCATAATAATTACATTTTTATCGAGGTACTCGATACCCGATACGGTTATTCCGCCAATGACATATTGTGTTGGGGAGGCGTAATTTATTTTTGAAAGGTCGTTTCCAATGCTTATTTGAGCATTCGCCCAAAAAGGCATCATAAGTAACGCCACTAACACCATTTTTTTAATACCCGGAAGTATAATCTCTTTTTTCATTTCCACTTTCTACCTTTTAATCTGATCACTGGTCATTCCAAATCTTCGTTCTCTGTTTTGGAAATCAACGATGGCTTCATATAAATCTTCTTTGTCGAACTCGGGCCATAATTTTGGTGTAATGTATAATTCGGTGTAGGCTATTTGCCATAGTAAATAGTTACTGATTCGGAGTTCGCCGCTGGTTCTTATCAGTAATTCGGGATCAGGGATGCCAGCGGTATTTAAGTAGGATGAAAACAGTTCTTCCGTTATTTCCCCGGCAGAGATGGGGTTTGTTTGTTGATCCTTTAATATTTTTTTAACGGCATCCATAATTTCCCACCGGCCGCTATAACTAAGTGCCAATACCAAATCCATTTTGTTATTGTGTTCGGTTTTGGCCATGGTTTCGTTTAAGTTGTCGATGTTTTGCTGTGGCATACTGGCAATGTCGCCAATGGCTCTCAGCCTGATACCGTTTTTATTGAGTGTAGGGAGTTCCTGTTCGATGGTTTCCACGAAAAGATGCATCAGGGCATCCACTTCCTCTTTGGGACGATGCCAGTTTTCGGTAGAAAAAGCATAAAGTGTCAGGAATTTAACGCCCAGTTCGGCAGAGGCTTCTACAATTTTATGTACGGTTTCAACACCCTGATAGTGTCCTTCGTAGCGCTCTTTGCCGTTTTTCTTTGCCCATCTGCCATTACCATCCATAATAATGGCAATGTGTTGGGGAAGTTTCTCGTTGACTATTTTATCTTTAAAACTCATGCTTTATTTAGTGGGTTACCATTTGCCTACGTGGCAGTTGCGCTTGTTATACAAATCAAATTTATAGGTTAGCGTAATGCCTGTAAAGTTGTACCAGTCTTTGGTTTTGCTGTTTCCACGTTGTTGGTAAGCGTCGTGTGAAGCAGTAGGATCGGAGTAAGGATCGTTGATGGAGTTATCGTAATAGGTAGTGCTTACATCGTCAATGTAATCGGTAAAGGTTTTACGCATGCCCCATTCAAAAGCCAGGCTCAGCTTTTCGTTGATACTATATTTAAATCCGATTCCGAACGGAACGGATACACCATATTTTACATAAGGTTTACGGTTGTTAAACCCTGCATTTTGTCCTTCTGTTCCCAGTGGTTGCAGCGGTGTTCCGTCAAATGCTTTCGTGTTAAACATAAAAAACCCCACGCCACCAAACAGGTAAGGGGTAAAAAAGTTTTTTTTGCTTCCTGTAAAATATTCCCAAAAGTTAAACTCGGTTGTTAGCGAAAAATCGTTGATGGTTGACACGAAGTTAAGGTTTCGGTTAGTAACAGCCTTGGTTACATTGTCGTTACCTTTTACCTTGCCACGCGAGTAAGACAGTTTAAATGTCCACCGGGGAGAGGTGTTGAGCCGTACCACCCCACCATAAGCCAATTGTGCCATGTTGTACGGAATAGCAGGATTCAGGTCGCCAATATAATACGATGTTCCTCCAAAAAGACCCAGCTCTAACGATTTGGTTTGTGCGTTTGCCGGGAAACCGGAAAACATCATTATCAGTACTACGATTAAGTATTTCAGGTTATTAACCTTTCTCATGTTTTTATTTTCTTTCATACTGATTTTGAGCGCCAAAAATAGCTTTTTTTTGTTTAAACCCGACATCTAATTTCGGACGTCCTTACCCCAAAGTAACTTCTCGCGGATTGTTGCATAAAAGTCTTTGTCGTACATCTGCACCAGATTCACTTTAAAGTCACACTTCTTTATGATGATTTCATCAGACATATCAAGTATGCTTTGCCGCGAATCCATGGTGAGCTGGTACTTTGTTTCGCGTCCTTCTACCCGGATTTTAATTTCATTGCTGTCTTGAATAACGATAGGACGCACGGTTAAATTGTGCGAAGCGATAGGTGCAATGACAAAATTTTGTGAGCCCGGTGTAACAATGGGCCCGCCAACACTTAGCGAATAGGCCGTGGAGCCGGTGGGGGTAGAGACAATTAACCCGTCGCCCCAATAAGTGTTCAAGAATTTATTATCGAGATAAACATGAACGGTAAGCAGCGAATCGCTGTTGGTTCGGTACACGGTTAAATCATTTAAAGCAAAATCAAGCTCGCCAAAAAGGTTGTCGGGTTTCACGAGCTGGATAAGGGTTCGTTGTTCCAGAAAATAGTTGTTGTTCCAAACGTTATCAATGGCCTCTTTGATTTCGTCTTTGGGAATACTTGATAAAAAACCAAGGCGTCCGAGGTTAATTCCTAAAATAGGAATTCCCGAATCACGTACGTAAGGAAGTGTGTCAAGCATGGTGCCATCACCACCTATGGAGAACATCATATCGGCATGGTTACGCAGTTGTTGATGGGTACGGTAAAAACATACACCTTTTGGGAGTTCCAAACTGTTTTTCAGACTCTCGAAGTAGGGTTCGTAAAAACATAATTCTGTCTTACGAGCCTCAAGCTCTTCGATAAACAACTTTAAATAACCGAGTTGACTCTTGTCGAAAGTTTTACCAAAAATTGCAATGCGCATGGGTACTATTATTAAGTATTGCAAAACTAACTGAAAAATTGAACTGTAAAAGAGGGGAAGGATAAAGTAAACGGGGTTTAACAAAATTTAGGAGATAAGTTTTAAGGGGATTTCTCTCTTTCGGCCGGCATTACAGGTTTAAGTCGAGTCGTCCTCCGACTTTAAGTCGGGGGACGACTTATCGATTGGTGATTCCGTAAGGTTATCATAATCATTATTGTCGAAAGAAAGTGTAAAAATAGTAATTCTATTTGCTTATTACAAATTTTCCGCTTTTGCTATAACCTGAACATTTAATAGATATAATCCTGACGGGAGACACTATAAAGCATGGTGGTTTGTAGCTTCATCCTAAAAAAACAAAATGTGTACAAAAAGCCAATAAGTTAAATAGGAGCCACCAGCCCCACATAAAAACCCGTGTCTTTTTGTTTATTAATGGAATATTCGAGACGGATAACAATGTCGTAAAAAGTAACAAAATCGATTCCCATCCCGGTGCTCCAAAGCAGTTGGTTTCCCAGCGGGTTGTTGTCGGGGGTATGTGTATCGTAAGCGTAGGCGGCGTCGAAAAAGAGGTTGGCGTAGAGTGCGTAAAACAGTTTTCCGAATTTTTCGCTCTTTATCCATTTTATCCGGTGTGTTTTCATAGGGATAATTTCAAACTTAAAATTTGATTTAAACATTCCCAGCTCCTGCCCGTTTATCACGTATAACTCGTATCCCCTCATATCAAAATCATCTATCTCGATACCGGGTCTGGCCAGATAGGGTTGAAATTTATTTTTGTTGGTGATTAGAGCAGACAAACGGTAAGCAAAATAGAACCGATTGTAAATGTGAAAGTACTGGTCAAAATTAAATTCGAGAGAAGTAAAATTCATATCGCTTAACAAGCCAAATCCTGTTTTTTTAAATTGTACATCGAAATAATAACCGTTTAAAGGGTAGGGTGCATAATCGCGAAAATCGAGTTTGTATTTATAATAGAGTTCGGGATAATTATATTGATTGGCTTTGTAGGAATAATCGGGGTTTAAAATCTGTAACGAGTCGTTTAGCCATAAATTATTAAAGGTGAGTAGTAAATTATGGAATGAATTGTAGCCGGTCCGGTATGAAATCCCTGTTTCCAGAAAATAGTTTTTTCGGGCGAATTCATCTTTAAAATCATGATAAACTGGTTTGTTGTTGATATTAATGTAGTTGATTTGCCGGTTGTAAATGATTCCGGCAGCTACCGAAACCCCGAGTTTTTGTTTTTTGTTAACGTAAGGAATTTCCCAGCGGGCGATGGCTGCTTTATCGTACCCTGTTTGTAAAATAATGTGAAGGGTTTCCATACGCCCTCTGAAATTATCAACCCGAAGGTCGATGCCATAGTTTAACCGGCTGAAATCTTTGGTTTCCCACCATACGTTTATGTTACGATCGGCAAAATCGAAAACGGGGATGGGCCAGATATACCATCTTTCAACAAAGTTGATGTGAATATTTTCGCGGTTGGCCGATTCGGTAACCGAAAAGGTAACAAAATTAAAGAGAGAGCGGTTCATTAAATTTTCACGGCTCTTTATCAGCTTGTTTTGAAAATCATTTTTCGTGAGGGTGTCGCCTTCGGTAAATTCCAGTTCCCGGGTGATGATATTATCGCGGGTGATGTTATTTCCTGACCAGGATATTTTTCCAACAATTACCAACGAGTCGGTATTGCTGTCAGAATCAGTTTGGCCGAAAGCGGCGATTGATATCAATAGCAAAAAAAGTGCAACCCCCCTGGCCATCATATATTGAGATATTTCATCAACGAATCGTAGTTTTCCCGTAGGTTATCTTCGTTGTATTTGTCATCGATTATGGCTTTTACCATGTAATCGTAGCGCTCGAAAGTTTGGATGACCCTTTGAATTTCGGGGGTGTTGAGCTTAAGCACTACATCCACCCGGGTTGATTCGGACCGGTTTATCACAATACTATTTAGAATTTTAACATCGTTCGACTCCACGATGTTGGCAATCTCCGTCAGGCTGTAATCGTTAATGCTCATCTCTAAAAAGATTAACCCCCCGGGGTTGTTAAGCGAGAGCATCTCGGCGGTTTTTGACAATAACTTTTGCAGGGTGATGGAGCCCGTGTAGCGTTGTTTTTCGTCCAAAACCGGAATCAGTGTCAAGTCTAGTGCGTTTACCTGCTTTAGCACGTCAAAAACAGGTTGATAGGTGTAAACGTAAGGATTTTTAAGCGACAGCGTGTGGTTACCCAGGGGAGCCTCGAAATCGTTAAGGGCATAAATATCCATTTCCGAAATCAAGCCTAAAAACTCCTCGTTGTTAACAATGGGCAGGTGCGACAGCTTATAATCTTCCATCCAGCTTAGGGCTGTTTTTCCTGTGTCGGATGTTTTAAGTGGCAGGATGCCGTCAGATATTAAATCTTGTGCTGTCAAAGTAACTAATTTTAAACAAAGGTAACAATTAATGACTTATGGTGTTTGTTAAATTGTTATTTGGGTAACTCAACAAACCTGATGTCGTCGAACATTTTAAGATAGTTGACGTAGCGGAATCGGGCGATTTCACCATTTTCAACCGCTTCGATAACCGCACACCCGGGTTCATTAACATGAACGCAGTTGTTAAAGCGGCATTGTGGCATCAGCCGGCGAATTTCAGGAATCCGTTGTCCCAGCTCTTCACTGTCGAACCCTACCAATCCAAACTCTTTGATACCGGGCGTGTCAATAATAAAACCGTTAAACGACAGCGGAAACATTTCGGCGAACGTGGTGGTGTGTTTTCCTTTTTCGTGCATCACCGATAGTTCACCCTCTTTTAGGTTTAGCCCCGGATCAATTTTATTGATCAAAGCCGATTTTCCCACACCCGAATGACCTGAGAGCAGACTGGTTTTTCCGTCGAGCAGCTTTTTTAAATCCGACACATGGTAATTTTCTTTTACAGAGGTAACCAAACAGGTGTAGCCGGCATGGGTATATACTTTAATGTATTCGTCAAGTCGCTTTTTCAAGTCGTCATTATACAAATCGTATTTGTTAAAAACGATGACAGTAGGAATGTGATAGGCTTCGGTGGTAACCAAAAAGCGGTCGATAAATCCGGTGGAGGTACGGGGTTTTACCAACGAAGTAATGATAATGGCCTGGTCGAGGTTGGAGGCAATAATGTGCGCTGCTTTCGATAGTTTGGTAGCCTTGCGGATAACATAATTGTTGCGGTCGAATATTTTTTGAATAACGCCGGAATTATCTTCGTTTCCAACTACGAACTCTACTTTATCGCCCACGGCAATAGGGTTGGTGGTACGGATACCTTTTATCCGAAAGCGCCCTTTTAGTTTACATTGATAGTGTTCGTTATCGTCAGTTAGCACGGTGTACCAGCTTCCGGTTGAGCGCATTACCCTTCCTGTTATTATCATTCTTTCCTTACGTTTGCTCATAAGCTCCTCTTTTGATAGCCGTTGGATAATTACTTTGCTCATGAAAAAATTATTTTTAAATACCGGTTAAAATTACAAACAATTCTTATATTTGAAACTTTAAATGTAAAAACCAACAATTTATTATCATGGCTACTTATCTACCCTTGCTTTTTTCTCCCGTATTAATCCTGTTATTAATGTTCTATTTGAAATTTAAATTTTCGATTGAGAACTGGAAGAATATTTATACAGCGCTTATTTTAGGGATTGTTGCCGTAATAGTTCTGGTAGCCTCCGACTATGCTTTTGAGTATAGATGGCATGGCATTTTACGAAACATGCGGCGAACAGCAGCTTATGTTTTTGTGGGGATAGCTTTTGCTTCGGAATTAGGCAAGTTTTTGGTTTTACGGTATGCTTTCTTAAAAAAAGAGCTTATCAACGATCCGCTAGATGGAATAATTTACGCCTTTTTAGTTGGATTGGGGTTTTCAACGGTTGCTGCCATCCTGTTCCACTTCGGAATAATTGGTACCGATAAGGTGCACAATCTGGAGCTGTTCCTCTGGATTTATCCACTCGGAACATTGGCTTTCGCGGTTGTATTAGGCTATTTTATGGGGATGGGTTATACCCGTAAAAACAGCTTTATCGATGACTCGACAGGCTTGTTGCTGGCCACCTTTTTTCACGCGGTATTTTATTTCTGTTTTATCACCTCCGATATACGGTTGCTGATTATAACATTAATTGGCTTTGTTATTATTAGTGGGGCATTGCTGGTTAGAGCCATCAACCTTAAGCCATAAAAGATTTGGAACTATTTGGGATTCGGATGTTTAATTTGTTTTATGGAATCGGTTCTTTGTTATTAAATGTAACAATCATGAAAAAGTGGTTTTTGCTATCTATTTTTTTCGTTACAACCGTGCTGCTAACGGGGTGGAGTGGGTGCCAAAATTTTCAGTCTGCCAAGCATAATGATACCGACAGTTGGCAACTATTGATAACCGGTAACGCTATTACAAATTCTGAAGTTGTAGATCAAATTGCTGAAAAATCGACAGTTTACCAAAAAGGATATGTAGTGGTGGTTGATTTTAATCTTTCAAAAAATGGCAAGAACAAAAATAAGATAAAGCAACTGTTTTACAAGCATGAAATTAATGCCGTTCACGTGTTAATAATCGACCCTGCCTCTCAAGTAAAACCTTCTGACTTGCTAACCATTGAAAATGCCTCGGCCGTGTTGCTGTTGCCAATCAACAGAAAAACACAAACCACACTACCAAAAAACGGTGATTTAATAAAGGGATTAAAGACAGTATTTCAAAAAGGAGCTTTTGTTGCCGCAACGGGTAACGAGTGGGCGAAACTTATGGGTAGCATTTATTATTATCAGCGCAAAGATTCTGTTAAAGGAAATACCTTAGTAAGGCAACATAAAGGGATAGGGTTAATTAACAACGTGGTGGTTGACATGATGCCATTTTACAAACATTTTGAAAAAGGTATTTTGAAAGATGTAAAGGCAGATCAGTTTGTGTTTGCAGCCCTCGGCAAAAGCAGCATGCTGTTGTTTGGCAATGGGCGGGCGATGGTTTTAGGAAGAGACAAAGTGGGCGTGCTCTCGCCTGGCAAACCATTAAGCTTTTATAACAACGGAGAGAAATTTTTGCTACAGCCGTGAGCAAATCATAATCCAAAATTATTTGGTCATACTAATGTTAATTTTGTACTCGGGTAGGATAGTTGCCAAATCGCGTCTCCTATAATAGGTCTGAATCGTAACTCTTTTTGCAGTAACTTTGCGCCACAAAAAACAATTTATGAGCAAGCAACTCATCGACAGAAAAGAGATTACCATTCGGTTTAGCGAAGTGGACTCCATGGCCATTGTATGGCATGGTAACTACGTTAAATATCTGGAAGAGGGACGCGAATCATTTGGTAATAGGTTTGGAATTTCTTACCTCGATATTTATGCCAACAAGATGATGGCGCCGGTAGTGAATATGGATATCAGTTTTAAACGGCAGGTAAAATATGGCGAAACCATCATCGTGGAAACAAAGTATATCGATCAGAAAGCAGCGAAACTGGTGTTTAACTACCGCATCTACCGCAAGGAGAACAACGAGCTGGTTGCTACCGCGACGACCACCCAGGTTTTTATCGACTTAAATTACGAAATGTTACTCTACCCGCCGGAGTTCGCGCTGGAATGGAAAAGAAAAATGGGATTATTGGAAGCGTAATGAAACAGGTTTACTTTACAGGCGATAATATCATTTCATTCCTTGGGTTTACCTCAAAGGAGAATTTTGAACAACTTAAAAGTGGAAATACCGGCATCCGTAAAATAAACAACCCGGCACTTTACCCCGAACCTTTTATTGCATCGATGGTTGACAGAGAAAGAGTTCATCATCTTCTACCCGGAAACAGCTATACACTTTTAGAGAAATTACTGATTTTGTCGGTGGAGGATGCGTTACAAAATTCCGGTGTCGATATTCGGTCGGATAAAACTATTATTGTTGTTTCCTCCACCAAAGGGAATATTGATTTGCTAGATGATTCCATGGCTGACAGGTTCGAAAAAGAGAGAGTTTATCTTTGGAAAACGGGTGATGTAATAGCCGGGCATTTTGACAATCCCAACAAGGCAATG
The DNA here is from genome assembly GCA_003650425.1 of Bacteroidota bacterium. Taxonomy (GTDB): domain Bacteria; phylum Bacteroidota; class Bacteroidia; order Bacteroidales; family F082; genus B16-G9. The sequence goes on from QMPP01000095.1 coordinate 8,952, forward strand.
GTTGTTTCCAATGCCTGCATATCAGGTGTGATGGCTATTAATACTGCTGCCATGTTGTTGCAAAACGGCGATTTTGAAAACGCGGTGGTGGTGGGTGGCGATATTGTAAGCCGGTTTGTGTTGAGTGGGTTTATGTCGTTTCATTCGTTAAGTGCCGGGCCATGCAAACCATTTGATGCTTATCGCGACGGGTTATCGCTTGGCGAAGCTGCCGGAACGGTGGTTTTGTCGGTTCATCCTCCTGAGCAAAAAGAGAGGTTTGTTTTTGCCGGTGGAGCTACTGCCAACGATGCCAACCATATTTCGGGACCATCCCGTACGGGAGAAGGTTCTTACATTGCCATAAGCAAAACATTGAAAGAAGCAGGTGTCAGTTCATCGGAAATCGACCACATCTCCGCACATGGCACTGCTACACCCTATAACGATGATATGGAAAGTATTGCGCTTTCCAGACATCATCTAAACAGTATTCCGGTAAATAGTTTAAAAGGTTATTGGGGTCACACGTTGGGAGCCGCCGGCGTTATTGAAACAGTAGCACTTTTACAGGAGATGAAAAACAGCCTGCTGATTTCAACCAAAGGTTTTTCGGAAGCGGGAACAGTAGAGCCTCTGAATGTAATTGCGCAAACTGAAAAAAAAGTGGTAAAAACCTGCCTCAAGATGGCTTCGGGGTTTGGTGGTTGTAATGCATCATTATTAATTAAAAAGGTGCGGTTATGAGCAGCAAAGGAAATCATATCACCATAAAAGAGAATAAGATTTTTAGAAATGGAGAACTTTTTTTTGAAACCGAACGGGAACGTTCATTAAAAGATTTTCTGAAAACTGCCTGGAAAGCGTTGAAAGTTAAATACCCCAAATTTTATAAGATGGACGAAATCAGCAAGCTGGGCATGCTGGCGGCTGAGGTGTTGCTGATGGATGAACCGCAAAAATCATTGGCCGAAGAGGAGGTGGGGGTAGTTCTTTCAAACGCTCACGCCACTCTGGTTACCGACATCAATCATTGGAATACGGTAAAAGAGGACGATAATTTCTTTCCTAGTCCGGCCGTGTTTGTTTACACCCTGCCCAACATCATGATTGGTGAAATCTGTATAAAACACAAGCTAAAGGGTGAAAATGCCTTTTTTATTGCTGAAGAGTACAACGAAGCGCTGGTAAGGCAGCACATTAACCTGTTGATGGCTCAAAACAAAATTAAAGCGGCTATTGGTGGTTGGGTCGATCAATCGGAAAAAGAATACCTGGCCGAGATGTTTTGGGAAACTAAAGGGTGATTCGTTTTTTTTTGGAGATGTTGCAATCATCTGTATCTGTTACTGTTTCAGCTTGACCCAGTCCGGTCTTTTATGCTGTTTTGGTTTTCGGCCATAAATAAAATCATCCAGCTTAAGAGCTGCTTTTCGAAAGAGCGCCGACTGTCTGATACCTGCCCGGACAAAATTATGTAGTGCATTATCGGGATGCGAGTATGGACAAACAGCTACACACCGGCCGCAATCGGTACCGATTATACTCCAGTAATTAAAACAAAGCTCCTGATTTATTTGCCATCGTTTTACACCATCAACCTCCTGAACATCTTCAAAGGAGATGGCTTTGGAGGGGCAAACGTCGGCACACTTCTTACATTGAACACAAAAGTCGATAAAGGAGTAGTCGTGCAGTGGTTTATCAACAACGAGCGGCATATTGGTGGTTACAACACCTATTCTAACCCGGGGGCCCAAATTCGGTGTCATCAACAGCCCCATTCTGCCCAATTCACCCAAACCGGCATCGCGGGCAACCAAAGGGCACACCACCTCATAATTTCCATCGATGTGGGCACGGGCTTCGTATCCCAACTTGCGAATAAAAAAGGCCACCTGCATGGCAATTCTACCCGCTTCGAGATACTGTTGTGCCGATTCCATGATAACCGTGGAACCGGGTGCTGTTGTCATCATCTCTCTATCCATTTCCACCGTAAAGGCAAAAGCAAACTGATGGCGTTTTTCAAGGGGAATATTTCGTCGTTCGGCTCTGCCTCCTGTGCTGTATAAATGGTAATCTTGTAATTCAGTTACACCCGATTCAACGGCTCCCAGTTTTCTGCTCCACGATTTTAAATAGCTTGTTATCTCTTTGGGAATAACCGTAACCTGCTCTTTGGCCACCGGGCCATCCACTGCCTTTTTAAATTCAGCCACCGTGTCGAAACTGGCATCAGCCGAAGCAAAATAAACAGGGTTGTATTGTGTAGATCCTTTGGCCAGTAAACCCGGCTTGGAACGGAAAATGGAATCCGACTTCTCTTTTTCGGGATGGCTGGCATAATAATCATGGTAATCGTTAGTTCCGGGAATTAGCTCGTTACGGGAAAACATGGTGTCGCGCTCATCAATACGTTTAACAGGAACCGGTTGCTTCCAGTTTTTGTTGTTGCCAATGGGGAGCATCATAACCATTACTGTAATGACTCCTGCAGTCAATAAAAACAGAAGAAAATAGTTTAGAAAG
>QMPP01000096.1 GCA_003650425.1 Bacteroidota bacterium
CCCGTGCGTAGCAGCACCGTCGTATTGAAAGGCATGATGAAAATAGGAACCGGAAATTTTAATAGAAAGACTTTTGGCTATGTAAACATGGCTGCCGTTGCTGCTGTCGCTTTCAATACCTGTTATCCAGCAGTTTTGTGCGTAGGAAAAGTTGATGTTGTAGCTGCCGCCATTGGGTGGCTCATCAAGCCGTTTAATGGTAAGACACCTGATACCAACATTTACGATGGGGTTTACTTTTTTCAGGCGCGGACTTAACAGCGTATCGTAGGTTATCCTCAAAGGCGATTGCAGGTAAAGGGTGTCTTCTGCCACCGAATCGATAACGGTCATCTGACCCACCGAGTTGGCCGCCCACGAAACAGGAACAATGTCCCAGTCGCCATTGGTTTCATAAATTTCAACCATATCACCCGATGAAAACAAAAAAGCGGAGTCGGTAAAAACTTTAGAGCTCTCTTTTGTAAATCCGCCATTAAGAAAGACTTTTGTGGTTGGTGAACTGCCGGTAACGTTGATGGTATTTTCATTTTGCTGATTAAAATCGAATAGCAGGGTTGTCAGCTCCGAGCCCGATCCTTCTAAAATGATACTGTCCTGTAACGTAATGGGGGTATTGAACAGATAGTTTCCCGGAGGAAAGAAAATAGTTGCTGCCTCACCTGCTGCTTGCTCCATGGCAAGCTCTAAGGCTGCAGCGTTGTCGGTAACACCATCGTTGCTGCCACCAAAGTCAAGAATATTAAGCTCGGTATCCGGTTCAATAAAATGAAAATGCTGATTGGCCAATTCCCAGCTCACCCTCCTTTCGGCAGGTATTACCTGGGCTTTAACTTCCGAAAAAGTCAGTAAAATAGTTATCAGGAATAAGAATTTCATATATTTATTCGTTACTTCAAAAGTAATGCTAATTAGTGTTATTTTTACTATTTGTGAGAAATTGCATATTTTAATTCCTTAACCCAATGGAGAAGTCAAAACTGGTTAAGAATAATCTCATCGAAATGTGTGAATTTAATCATTTGGTAAGGTCAATGTAAATAATGTTTAACTTATTAGGCGGCCGTGATAAAACGTAATAAACAGAAATAGTTAACAGGTGTAAAGAATAGATTGATGAAAAAAATATTTTTATTAACGGGCATATTAGCCGTGGTATTGGTTTCCTGCAGACAGAAGCCGACAAAAGATATCATCACCAAAAAAATACAGTACGATGTTAATATCAAAAGCCCTGATGCCAATTGGGACTGGTGGATTCAAAACATTGTCGGGCCCGACCGTGAGAAACTGGTGGATCTTATAATGGATGGTGCCCTGTCGGGAAAGTTTCAGGCTTATGATTATTTTAGCGACTCTATCAGTCCGGCAGCTATTAAATGGATGCTGGCCGATACTTTTTATCTCACCTATAAACGAAGTACACCCCCTTACGATGAATACGATACTACTGTTATCATGAAAATAACCCGCGATGATATTCTGCGCATACGTTTTTTGGAAGAGTGGAGCATCGACCCCAACACCATGCAGTTTGATAAAAAGGTGATGGGCATTGGACCTGTTGCCCGCCGTATTGACCTGTCGGGAACCGAACGCTGGCAACCTCTTTTCTGGATTTATACCGATAAGGATTTTATCAGTGCGCTAAAAAAAGAGGAAAAAGGATTTTAATACTCCATATTTGCAAACCGATAATTTCGGAATGCTGCTTGTTAAAGTCTGCATATACAAACTTATTTAATTCTGGTTAAGCGTCACTTACTGTTTTAATCCGGCTATTTGCACCTTTTGCATTTCAACAAGATACTCAGTACTATAGCTATTGTTAGCATTTCGTGTATTTTATTAAGCCATCCCTTTTTCAAATTTATCATCTAATCTTTCAACTGAAAACTTGATATTTGCTTTTAATGCGTTAAATATTTTTAGAATAGTAGCTATTGTTACATTTTTGGTATTTCGTTCTAGTTTAGAAATTTGGGATTTATTTACTCCAACCAATTTACCAAGTTCTTCTTGGGTAAGATGTCTGTCTTTTCTTACTTTTTTTATCATTTCTCCCAAGACTTCAACTTTCAATTCTAATTCATAGGAATCTCTTTCTGTAGTACCTTTTTCTCCAATATATTTGTCTTTCATTTCGTCGAAAGACATTTTTCTAAGTGTTCTTTTTCTTTTACTTGTCGTTTCCATTATATTTACATTTTTTATTGATTTTCAAAATATTCTTTTCTGATTCGTTTTGCTTTTTCAATTTCAGATTTTAAAATTTTATTCGACTTTTTAATTATTCCATGTGTTGCAATTATCAGAGTGTTTTTATTATCAGTTTTATCCCAAAAAGCAAATATCCGATACTGCATTGAGGAATATTTTGTTCTAAAATACCAAATATCATTTTCTAATTTTTCAAATAGCTTAGGATTATTCAATAACCTTGCTTTATCAATGTTATAGAAAATCTTTTTTCTTGCTTTTTTGTCAAGACTTTCAATAAAACTTATTGCTTCATCCAAAAAGATAACTTCAAATCTTTCAATCATTTTACAAATGTAACAATAGTTTCAATATATGGAAACCTTTGGTGTAATTATTTCTAAAAATATTTCTTTTGAAACGGGATTTTTATTGCATGAATGCTAACTTTGAAATATCTACCAAAACCATACTCTCCGTACATATTAGCGAAATCCGAATATGTTAAAGTGTCGGGGCTGGAAATATTAAAAGAATCCAAATAAATAATTTTGCTTGTTTCATGATTTCAGTATTATTTATTTTCAAATATAGATTAAAACGATTATGTAATCACTTTTTTTTCTTTCTCTTTCTCCGGTGCTCCCACGACGATGACAATTTCACCTTTTACCGTTTTTGATTGGAAATATTCCAGTACTTCGGAAAAGGTTCCCCTGATGGTCTCCTCGTGGATTTTTGTCAACTCGCGTGAAACCGACACTTTTCTGTCGGAGTCGAAAAATTCGATAAACTGCTGTAATGTTTTTACCAGCCGGTGAGGTGATTCGTAAAAAACAATAGAGTAGGGCAGGGTAGCCAGAAACTTCAACCGTGTCTGGCGTCCCTTTTTGTGGGGAAGAAACCCCTCGAAAAAGAATTTATCGTTGGGAAGCCCGGCGTTTACCAGGGCAGGAACAAAAGCGGTTGCTCCCGGCAGGCACTCCACCTCAATGTCTCTGCTAATGCATGCCCGAACCAAAAGGTAACCGGGGTCGGAAATAGCCGGGGTTCCGGCATCCGTGATGATTGCCATGGTTTCACCGGCGGCCATTCTGTCGGCAAACGATTCTGCCATCTTATGCTCGTTGAACATGTGATAGGAGTTCATTTTGGTATTGATGTTGTAATGTTTTAACAGCTTGCCGCTGGTGCGGGTGTCCTCTGCTAAAATGGTGTCAACCTCGTTTAAAACCCTGACGGCTCTATATGTAATGTCCTCCAGGTTGCCAATGGGGGTGGGTACTATGTAAAGTTTACTCATGGATTTGTGTTTGTTTTAGCTCTCCTTCCACTTTAGGTATTGCTGTTTAACGGTTGGAGGGCTATTGATGTTCTTTACAGGCTTTCTGTTAAATCTGTTATCAGACCGAAAAAATTCTTGTACTTTGTATAAGGCACATGGCTATCGGTTACCGAATGATATTCTAAATACTCCTTTCCGCGAGTATAGATAAAAATTGCTTTTACACCTTTTTTGTAAAACGGGCAATGGTCGCTGTTGCAGGCCTCGCCACGGGCTTTCACTTCCGGCAGGTAGTGATGCTCATCGTTGATAGCCACCATTTTTTGGAACAGGTTATTGAACACTTTGCCGTTTACCACGGTGATGCCCTCGCTGCCCGTACCAATCATATCTAAATTGATAAGCAGTTTGATTTTGTTCAGCGGAAACAACGGGTGGTCAGCCAAGTAGCTTGAACCCATCAGTCCCACCTCTTCGCCACTAAAAAGAATAAATGCTACGGAATATTTTGGTGGATGGCTTGTAAAATAGCGTGCTAAATCAAGTATCATGGAGGTACCGCTGGCATTGTCGCTGGACCCCGGGAAAAAGGCCTTGTTCCCCATCATACCCAAATGATCGTAATGTGCGGTGAAAACCAGGAAGGTATCTTTAACGGCCATGCCTTCAACATACCCGGCAACATTTTGAGTTTGGTAATGTTCGATAAACCGGTTGTCGAAATCAATTTGAATGGATTGGGTGGTTTTTGGTAATTTGTGTTTGTTAATCTTTAACCAAACCGAATGACCCACATGACGTCCGTTGGAAACATGCCACCATGGTTGTTTATCTTCCAGCAAAATGGCGCCGCGACCCCAGGGAATTTCTGTGCCGTAGAGCTTTTTGAACTTTTGCGTTAAAACCAAAAAACCATCTTTTTTCCCACTGGTTTCAACAAAGGCAACCAATTGTTCAGGTGTGGCAATACTATCGGGAACCCAAATCAAAGGAAACTCTCCGCTTAACCCGGGTGATGACAGGCTTACCACAAAATCTTTTCCGGCGATCAGCCTCACGCCATCTGCTTTCACTATTATTTTTCCCGGGAAGGTATTGATATCAAAATCGTAGGGCTGGTAGTAGTTTTCGGTGAAACCTTTCAATCCTGCTTTTTTAAACTCTTTCGCCACGAGCTTTGCTGCCAGGGCATCGCCATGCTTTACATAGCCTCTGCCATGATAAGATTTTGAACATAGTTTGTGGTTGATTGCTTTAACATATTGTAAATCCTGAGCCTGAACAAAAGTGAGAAAAACAAGTGAAAACAGTAGAAAAATAATACGCTTCATTTTATAAGTTTTTTAAAATATTTATTCAGTTACTGTAACTGTAACCGTTTTTTCGTCAGACATCAAACCGTTAAAGGCATTTAAATCAATAATGTAATTTCCTTTGTTTATATAAATATGAGTCGGGTTGGTTTCATCACCAATCGATATATTACTGTTGTTGCAGGGTGTTTTTTGTTTCTTTTTCGATTAAATTTATCATTTCATTGACTGGCTTAAACAAAGGTTGAACGGAAGCTTCGTTATAGTCATAGACGAATTCCTTCTTGGGTTACATTTTGATAAAACGGTGTAATTCGTTGTTTTGTCGTCCAGTCGTTTTTTGAATAAGCAAAAACAGAAAATGATTCACCGTTTTTCAGTTCCAGGTCATAAAGTTTATCTCTGAATTTTCTTTCAGTTGGGATATCTACCGGATAGTTTGTTAAAATTAATATGTCCCAATCTGAATCAGTCCGTTCGTCTCCTCTTGCTCTTGAGCCGTAAAGTATTACTTCGGCATTGGGGTCAATCAAATGGATTGAATTCCGGATTAAGCGACTTACCTGTTCTGTTTTAGTTTTCATACTTCAAAGATAATACTTTTGCAGTTTGTGTCCAATGTTCTGTAACGTTGAGCATGTTGCTTGTGGCGGTGATTTACCCCCAAAGCTTTCCATGCCCCCCTATTTTATTTTTTAAGTCATATTTTAATTTCACTTCTTTCGCCAGCCATAAGCTATATGCATTGTTACCTTGCGTAGTTATTCTATCTTTCGTCTCGTCAAATCTCTTGCTGAATGATGAATTGTCAAAATATCAATCTGATTGTCATCCACTACTTTATAAATAATTCTATAATTCCCTTCAATTAGTTCTCTTATGTCTTTCCTGTTAATTTCAGAAACGATTTTACCTGTATAAACATGAGTCTTTAATATTCTAGTCCGGTCTTTTAGTCTGACAACTTGAAGTTTCGCATAACGCTTAGAATCTTTAGAAATATATTCTGCGATGGATTTTAAGTCCTCCTTTGCTTGAAACGTCCAATTTATTTGAACCATTTTTCAATTTCATTTTCCATTTCACTTTCCGTGATTACTTCTCCATTTTCCGATTGCTTATTCCCCGTTTCAATCTTTTCTATTAAGATTAATTTCTCCACCAATTCATCAATGGAGAACTCGTCAGGGAATTTGTCAATCTGTTCTTTAAGTCTTACTTTTGTCAACATATCATTCATGATTTTGTCTATTCGTTCAAAGATACTAATTTTTATTTCTTTTGGTAACATATTTCTCAAATTCTAGGCTGTCACCAATTATGCAAGGTAACTTCATGATATCTTTAATTATTTACTATACATACAGTTGAGCTTCTGACTCGAAAGAGTTTCAAAAAATGGTTTTAAAACAGGGTTATAATTTTAAGATTTTTCAATCAAAAGCTATTGATTTTACACGAATTTCTTTTCCAGCAGCTCTTTCATCTTCAGGTAGGCATCCGAATCTTCAGCCCATTGGTTTTGAATCTGCAGTTCGAAAAGGTAGGTGTTGGCACCTTCCAGGGTTTGCATGCTGTCCAGCTCATCCAGGGCGCTGTTATACCGGCTTAAGTCGCCGTTAAAAAGTTCGTTTATCAACAAAAACTTTTCGTTAATGCCAATAAAAGTACGGAGGTTATTCTGTTTTTCGTGCGACAGTTTATCGGCCACAGTCTTCTGCTTTTCGGACGATAGTTTATCGGCAATGGTTTCGGAAGATGCCGAAAAGAGGTCAGCCTGAGTAGGATTTGTTTTTTTTGGTGTAGCTTGCCCGGGAGTTTCCGGTTCGGAAACAGCAACCGGCGGCTTTTCTTCAACAGGTTTTTCGTTGGGCTGTTCAATTTCAAACTCAATAGTTTCTGTTTTTTCCTTCTCAACGGGTTTTGGAGGCTCAGGTTCAACTGTGGAATCAGATTTTTCTTCGGTTACAGGTTTCGGCTTGTTATCCGGCTTGGGCGTTTTTTCGGTAACGGGAGTTTTCTGCTCATCTTTAACATGACTAATCTCCTCCTCGGAAGTCATAATGGTTTCTGCTGCTACAGCCGGTTGATTTTTGACCAGGCGCTCTTTTTCAAATGACATACTGTCGTTGATCTCATGCTCTAGTACCGTGGCCGGTTCAGGTTTTTTAATGTCGAACACGGTGGCCTTGGGTTTGGCTTCCGGGGTTGGTTCAAGCATTAACACCGAATCGTACATGGTTCTTGCTTTTTGCTTTAATAAATCGATGTCAAGTTGATGAATTCTGGCATCCGGTTTTAGCTTTCTGATGAAGGTTCTTAAAGCAACCAGTTCGGTTTCAATTTGTAAAAGGATTTTTTCCTGTTCCATATCAATATACTTTCAAAGTTATTACATTTGCTGTTTGGCAAAGTTACTATTTTTAACAGTAACCTGTTGTATTTATTCTTTTACCGGAAAAATTATGTTTTTAGAAAAAGATAAAAATGCCAGCGACAGAACCGGCTGGATTGAAGTGGTTTGCGGTTCCATGTTCTCGGGTAAAACCGAGGAGCTGATAAGGCGGTTGAACCGGGCGCGCATAGCCAATCAAAAGGTGGAAATTTTTAAGCCGGCTGTTGATACACGTTATAATGAAGAAGATGTGGTGTCGCACAATTCAAACGCGGTAAAATCGAATCCGGTTCAAAATGCTTCGCAGATACTTTTTTATGATCAGGATTTTGAAGTAGTTGGTATTGATGAGGCTCAGTTTTTTGATGATGAGCTGATTTCGGTTTGTAACGAATTGGCCAACAGGGGTAAGCGGGTTATTGTTGCCGGGCTTGATATGGATTTTACCGGTAAGCCTTTCGGACCCATTCCCAAGTTAATGGCCATTGCCGAGTATGTTACTAAGGTGCATGCCATCTGTATTCGATGTGGTAATCTTGCTCACTATTCGCATCGAAAGGCAAAGGATGATAAACTGGTTTTATTGGGTGAAACGGATGCTTACGAACCGCTTTGCAGAAAATGCTTTATTGAGGCAACCTCTGATAAATAGATAAACTGTTTCGGATTTACTCGTACCTAAGCGACTCGATAGGATCAAGCGATGCCGCTTTGTAAGCCGGAATAATACCTGAAATAAGCGCAACAACAAAGGTGAGCGCCAAGCCGCTGATTATCCACAACCACGGAACCATAAACGGGCTTTTGGTAAAGTAAGAAATGGCATTACCTGCCAGGATGCCGGCAATCACACCTAAAACACCTCCTATCTGGGCAATGACAACCGATTCGGCTAAAAACTGATTTCTAATGGTTCGCCGGGTGGCTCCCAGGGCTTTACGGATACCAATTTCGCGGGTCCGCTCCGTAACCGATACCAACATAATATTCATGAGTCCGATGCCGGCACCAAACAGGGTTATCAGGCCAATAAAAGTAGCACCCAGTTGTATTTTCCAGGTAAGCCCGATTAGCATACTGGCAATATTATCGCTTTTTGAAATAGCAAACGAGTCATCATCTTTTAGCTTGTCTTTTCTGATTTTACGAAACAAACCGGTGGCTTCGCCAATGGCAGCTTCCATTAAATCGCCATCGGTTACTAAAACGCTGATATTATAATTCATGTTTGGCCTCGAAAAATATACCCTCACATTACTTACCGGAACGATGCACGATTTGTCGCCGGAAAAGCCAATAGAAGATCCACGTTCTTTGAGTACTCCAACCACTTTGTATTTTCCCGGCCCGACCGAAATAACTTTCCCGACAGGATCGGGTTCATTGGGAAACAGTTTTTCGGCAATTTCCGAGCCTATTACCACTACATGTCCGTTGTTCTCAATATCAGTTTTGGTAAGGTTTCTGCCCAAGTTAATTTCCAGCCCTGCCGAGGTGATATAATTTTCATCGGCACCCAGGACTTGTATGTTTGGGTTGGTTTTTACCGACTCAAATTTTAAGGTGGCAATTCCGGTGCCTCTTGTGTAGATTGAAACTTTTGATGGAAAGTGATACTGTTCTTTAAAATCCATTGCTTGCTGAAACGAGATGGGCTCGAAAGATTTGGGTTTGTTACGATGCCCTCCAACCTGAACGCGCAACTCCCGGCTTTGGATGTTAAAAGTGTTGGAACCCATCATCGAAAAGTTATCGTTCAGAAAGTATTTCATGGTGTCGATGGCAGTTAGAATGCCCACCAGCGCCATAATTCCAAACGCGATAATGCTGACCGTGAGGATGGTTCGCAGCCAATGCCCTTTAATGGACTGTAAAGAGATATTGATGTTTTCGTAAATAAGCCGAAGGTTAGCCATAATTCAATTTGTTAATCCTCTTTATTGCCGTATGCCAAATCGCCTGCATCACCCAAACCGGGGACAATGTATGCTTTAGCGGTTAACTCATCATCGATGGCGCCAACCCAAAGGGTCATGCTTTTGGTTGAAAACGACTTTTTAATGGTTTTTATTCCCTCTTCGCTGGCCAGCACGCAAACAACATGGGTGTGCCTGGGTGTTCCTTTTTCATAAATACCTTTTAACGAAGCCACAATGGAACCCCCGGTGGCCAACATCGGATCGGATAAAATAAGTATTTTATCCTGAATGTTGGGCGATGACACATAGTTGAGTTTGATAACAAAGTCCTCATCGGCATCGTATTTCCGGTAGGCGGAGATAAAGGCATTTTCAGCCCCGTCGAAATAGTTGAGCATACCCTGATGCAATGGAAGCCCTGCCCGCAAAATGGTTGCCAGTACAGGCTGTTCAGCCAATACACTTATATGGGCTTCTCCCAGTGGTGTTTCAACATTGGTTTTCTTGTACGCCAGCTCCTTGCTGATTTCGTAAGCGAAAATCTCACCCATGCGCTCCAAATTACGTCTGAAGCGCAGACGGTCTTTTTGAATGGAAACATCACGAAGTTCGGCTAAAAAAGTATTAAAAACAGAATTTCCTTTTCCAATTTCCTTAATCATAATTTCAACAAATTAACGGTCTGAATTATTGAATGTACAAAGTTAAGGTAATTTAGTTTCAAACTAAAAAAAAAGACTGCCATTGTCTGACAGTCTTAATTTCCTAGTAGCGGGGGCAGGACTCGAACCTACGACCTTCGGGTTATGAGCCCGACGAGCTACCACTGCTCCACCCCGCAATCTTATTTTTAATTGGGAGTGCAAAAGTATATTTTGTTTCTTTGCAAAACAAGTTTTTCTGAAAAAAATATTTTTTATGCATAAAGCAGGCTTTGTAAATATAATAGGATACCCTAATGTTGGAAAATCAACCCTGATGAACGCACTGGTTGGCGAGAAGTTATCGATCATTACCTCGAAAGCTCAAACAACCCGCCATCGGATAATGGGTATTGTTAATGGCGACGATTTTCAAATTGTTTATTCCGACACACCCGGAATTGTTCGTAATCCGGCCTATAAAATGCACGAGTATATGAACAAATTCGTGGAATCGGCACTGATTGACGCCGATATCATTTTGCTTATGACTGAAGTGGGAATGAAATTTGAAGAAAACGAGATTATTGAAAAAATTGTACGTTCCTCCACACCCGTGATTCTTTTAATAAATAAAATTGATCTTTCTGATCAGGAACGAATCACTCAGGAGATGGCGTACTGGCAGGATAAAATACCGAAAGCAGAGGTTATTCCGGTGTCGGCTTTGCTGAAGTTTAATGTTGAAAAGGTGTTTGATACCATTTTGGATAAGCTTCCCGAAAGTCCCCCATACTTTTCCAAAGATGAACTTACCGACAAGTCGATGAGGTTTTTTGTGTCGGAAATTATCCGTGAAAAGATTTTTTTGAATTATAAAAAAGAGGTGCCTTATTCCTCCGAGGTAGCTGTTGAATCGTACAAAGAAGAGGATGACCTGGTTCGTATTTATGCTTATATTTACGTGATTCGCGAATCGCAAAAGGGTATTATTTTAGGCCATAAGGGTGAACGGATAAAACGAGTGGGAACACAGGCCCGCGAAGATATCGAGAAGTTTATTGATAAAAAGGTGTTTCTTGAGCTGCGTGTAAAAGTTAACAAAGACTGGCGTGACAACGATCAATTTTTAAACCGGTTTGGCTACAGCGAAGGCTCCTGATGTGAGATTGATTCGTTTCTTTTCTATAAAAGAAATAAACAAAATCAATATTTTTTTTGGCAGCTTACCATTTAGTAACCTGCCCTTTGATTTATCTCACGGTTTACAACCGTGAGAAGTTAGTAATCCTTCGGCACGCATAGGAAATCGGATAAAATAATATCTGCCCCGTCCTTCAGGGCGGGGCAACAATCAATTTTAATTTCTACGCCTCTTGTCCTCATTTGCAACGAGAATGGTTTTAAGCAACCCTAAGGGGCTCGCTGCAAGCATATACAATAAACTTGTCATCCCCGGCAACAACATTAACCTTGCTAAACAATTTAACCAAATGTGTTTTGTAATTTAAATGCCGGTTGGCAACCATCTGAAACAGCCCCGTTGATTTTAAACAACGTGATGCTTCTTTGAATAAGTTAAGCGATATTTCAATGTTTGTTTCAAATTCAAAATGAAAAGGCGGATTGGAAACAATCAGGTCAAAATAGTC
>QMPP01000097.1 GCA_003650425.1 Bacteroidota bacterium
ATAGGGTGGATACCACCATCATCGTAAGTTAGCTGTCCACCAACACTAAAGTTAGCTACCGAGCCATCTACAAATGATGCTGGTAAAGTAACAGATTGATTATCTTTAATAATGGTACCGCCGGCAAAACTAACGTTTGCTAATCCACCTATAGTAGCATAATTAAAATTAAGTGTAATCAAATTATTATCAGTCAAAGCAACCCCTGTTGTGCTACTCCATTGAAAAGTAACCATGCCAGCGGTTGTACTGTTAACCGTCCAGCCCGAAAGCTGTTGAGCAGCATAACCGGTATAGGTTAATTTAGAGTCATCATAACTGAATTTCAATGTTATTGCTCCAACTAAATCACCTGTAAAGCCAGCGGCCACAACAGGTACATTTACAGGAGTAGCTATCGTATCAGTGGTAGCCGCAACATTTTGAATAGTCAGTGAACGTGTGGAAGAAACGGAATTAATTAATCCGTCGGTATAATCAACTGCAAGAGCATTCAGACCGGCATCGTCAACTTCACAACCAGGGGCAAATTGAACATCTGCATCACCCCAATTGTAAACAAATTCGATATCAAATAAATGCGTTGCACTTGAAAAGTCAGCTGCTGTACCAGTCCATTCAATGGTAAGTACACCATTATTAGTATTGGCTGTAAGTCCTGTAACGACACTACCAGTAACTCCTGAATAGGATAACTCAGTATCATCGTATTGAACAACAAAAGTAAAGCTACTAACATTAGTAAAGCCTGCACCTTGCATAGTAACAGGCATGTTTACCGTGTTACCAATGGTATCGGTAACGGTAGTCATACTTACTGTTCCAACAGCCGTTGACTGGGTAACAGAACCGTCAATATAAGTAGCTGGAATTATAGCTAAACTGCTATTGGATACTTCACAAACAGAAGTCTCAAAGGCTAAATCGCCTGTAAATCCTCCCTTATAATGAAGTTGCAAATCAAAAGCTTTACCATTAATGTCATATCCTACACCTGCGCCACCGTTGGGTGAACTGGTATAAACAATATAAATATAATTACCACTTGCATTTGCTGTCCAACCACCAGCTAATTGTGTGTTAGTGATGCCGTCAAAGTCTAATAAATCAGGATTATATCCTATTTTATAGGTAATGGCAGCTACAGAACCGTTAGACCCGGTAAACCCGAGCATGTCCACCTGTACCGAAATATCTCCCGGTGGCTGGGTGACAGAAGCTATCTGTACTGTTTGAGCCATTACCCCCTGCGCGGCTATCAACAAAACCACAATGAGTTGTAATATTTTTTTTAACATATTTTGAGTATTTAATTGTTTAAAATAAATTTCCTTATAAAATCATAAACATCTGTCAATTTCTAATCACTATAGCAGACGAAATCATCTTTTGCTGATCAAACAAGCTCACAAAGTAAGTGCCGCTTGCCATGTCTGACAATTCGATAGACCTGGTATCACCAACATATACATTGCTAAGCTTAACTACTTTAATAATCTCTCCTTCAACATTGGTTAATATAACCTGTCCCCTATTAATATTTGAATTAATTTTACAATTCAAAATATTACTAAAAGGGTTAGGATATACCTGCAATGGAGCAATCGAGTTTTGATCGAGCTTATTATTTACTGCATTGGGTGTAACATAAAGTTCACTTTCAGCAGTCCCTTCAGAACACATATTATTTGATATTAAGCATCTGAACCTATTTTCATTCAACTCTTTTGATACAGAATTAATTGTAAGCTTAGTTGATTCAACACCATTAAACGTTGCGTTCTCTTCGAGGTTAACCCAGTCTTCACCAGTAGCTGTTTGCCAAAGCAGAGTAAGACCATCAGCAATACCCGTCAAACTAATGTTAACGTTACTGCCCTCAAGGACAGTTTGTGATAAAGGGTCAGGAACATAAGAACCCAAAGCCAATATCGAACCATTAACATAGTCAACATTATCTACTGTCGTCAAATCAGGATTAACAAATTCACAGTCATTTTCAAATAACAAATCACAAGAATTTCCCTTCAATACCACACGAATATTGCATATTAAACCACTATCGATTGAGGCTGGTGATAAGCTGAACCAATTTACTGTGAACAATTGTGCATTTTGGTTTTCACCTCCTACAAAATCTCCCGCAGCAAATACTGCATTCACATCCTCTACCCCAACATACTCCACCGTACTTGTGTCCACTTTTATAAATAAGGTAAGCGCAGCTATGTTTTGCATGTTGACAACTTCGATAGGAATAAGCACTTCCGTGTTGCTACAACCCGTCATTTTTTGCATTCTTACAGAAGGCTGACTAATAGCCACCGTGTTGAATACTAAGATAGTAATCATTACAGTTAAAAGCCTGCTTAAATTTGTAATTATGTTATGATAGGTCTGCATGAAAAATAATTCTAATAATTTTTTTATGATTTTAATAAATCAATGTATTTGGGGCAATTGCCCCAAATACATTTGATTTTAGGAATTAGTGAACAACAATCATTCTCTTAACAGCAGAGTAGTTATTTGACTCGCCCTGAACTGTGATGTTATAGAAGTAAACACCAGGTTTAACATTGCCGGAAGTAAATACAGCATTTTGTACACCTGACTCCTGATATTCATCAACAAGAGTAGTAACCAACATACCCACACTATTGTAAACGTCAACTTTAACTTTACCGTTTTCAGGTAATGTATAGCTAATGGTTGTAGCGTTATTAAATGGGTTAGGATAGTTGCTTGTTGTTAATTCGGTACCGTTAAGTATACCTTTTTCGGTTGTAACACCAATAGATTTCAAATTAACATTGTTAATTGGATTGGCATTAGCATCAGCAATTTCGGTAATAGCATTCAGCTTGAACAATTCTGTTCCGGCAGGAATATCAGCTAATACACGAACTCTGATTTGAGCTATGGTTGCATTTTCATTCAACTCTAACGGAGTTGTGCTGAACCATGCAATATTCAGAACACCCTCTTCCTGATTGATGAACATATCATCATCGGAGAAGTTTGTACCCAACACTTCGATAAGGTCGTTGCGATAGTTAAAGCTTAAGGTTACAGCACCTGCCTCAACAGAACGGTCAACACTTACAGGAATAGTCATCTCTTCGCCAACTTGTGTAGAAGCTAAACCACTATAAGTAAGTTCCATATTTGACTGAGCTTTCAATCCTGATCCCGGTGGGATATAACTTGCATTAACATCACCAAGTGATTCGTAGTAAAGGTTAATGTAGTTTTTAGCTCCTGCCCATGGCAACGAATCAGAAGAATACTTATGATTTATAGCCGACTGGAAGTACATGTATTCATTTCCACTATGTGCAAATGGAACATCGTTTACATTTGTTGAATCAAATGGTGCCGGGAAAGTAATCTCAGGTAATGAATCAACCATTCTACCGGTAACTTTAAAGTTAGGGCTAAATTGGTTTGTACTACCATTATTAGGATAGCTTCCGAGCAAACCTACTGCACGATATTTGGCTGTTAGTGCATCAAGCGCTGTAATGGATCCTGTTCTGTTAACATCAGCAATTCCAAATGAATAGTATCCATAAGCAGGTGACTTACTTATTGTATTAACCCAGGCATAATTATATGGTGCAGCTGAAATTTCAACATTAGCAGCCATTAACTGTATTGCCAACGCGTCAGTAGCATTAACGCCACCCCAATTATTATAAGTATAGTTGTTACCAAGTGTCGTATTTTCTGCAGGAGCCGGGGGATTATTATGATAAACAAATCCACCATCCCAAACTTTCAGTCTGTAGTCAGCTTCACAACCATACACGTAAGTATCAAGATTGAAAGTAAAATATGACATTAGCTCGTTAAGGTCTTCCATCAAACGAGGCTGTACATAAGCAGTAGCGATTGAATCCCATTCTTGATTTGCGTTAATATGATACAGTGTAACATAGAAGTAATCAAATGGAATGGTGCAATAATCATTGGTTGCATAAGGAGTTGGCATGTAAGTTTCAACACTATTCCAGTATTTAACCTGGCCTTCAAGTGTAGGCATCATTTTGGTAATGGCAATTGAATCGTCACCACCACAGTTATCAACTCCTGAAACATCAGCATGAACCTTAACAAAACCCATTAAGCTATAATCATTGTCCCAGGTAACCTGAACCGGTGTATTACCGGTAGTAGTAACAACAGTATTTCCACTTGAGAATATACCACCACCCACATTCCAGGTATAGGTAATCCCGTCAGGATCGTTACAACCGGGATCGGTTGGGTAATACTCAGTAGTAGAACAGGTATAAACAGCAGTATCACCATTGATGGTTGGCTCAGGTGTTTGGAAAAATACAATGGTAAAGGTTGAATCAATTGAACAAGGACCGTTTACAACATGATAAGTAATGTCATAAGGGCCACAACTATCAACATAAACTGTATAGGCATTGGATGCCAGATCAACAGTAATTGAATCAACACCAACACCGGTCATATAAGCTGTGTCTCCATTTAAACAATGGGCTGTATAATTAGCGTAAAGGGAAGTGGTAAATCCACAAACCGTATCAGCCACCATATCCAATACAATAGTTGGTGTATCGGTAAAGAAGAAATCAACATCGGCGCTATCAACACATGGCCCGTTGGTTACAGTATACCTAAATGTATAAGCACCACAGGAATCCACTTCATAATTAACATTATCCTGATCAGCTGAAGCGGGGTCAAACACAACATGTCCGGGACCACTTACTTTTGTCCATTGTACTGTAGGTGTATCGCCATTTGTACATGCAGCAGTATAAGATCCGTCAAGTGAAGCTGTTAGGCCGCATATTGTATCGCCGATTCCGGCACTTACGACAGGAGTACCATAAAACTTAAGCAAAACAGAATCTGTTTTCATACAAGGTCCGTTTGTAATTTGGAAGTAAGCTGTATAAGTACCACATGTGTCTGCAGTAGCAGTATTACCATTAAATGTCAAGCCAGTACCATACCACAGAGAATCAATTGTTCCACCGTTTGTACAAGATACCATGACATAAGGAGACATAATATAATTTAATCCACAAACCGACACGGTATCACCATCAAGATTAGCCATAACATCTGGTGTATCATAAAATTTAACTACAAGAGTGTCGGTAGCTGAACATGGACCATTAACTACTGTATAAACATAGGTGTAAGTACCACATGAAGTTACTGTTACCGTATCGTTACTCCACATACCCGTTCCTGACCAATCTGTTGTAGGAGTATCTCCATTATCACAAGCTATGGTGTAATCAGGACCAAAACCGTAAGTTAAACCGCAAACGGAAACGGTATCGCCGACAACATTTGTATCGGCATCTACAACCGGTGTATCGAAGAATTTCACTACGAGGCTATCGGTAGCTGAACAAGGCCCGTTTACTACTGTATAATAAAAAGTGTAAGTGCCACAATCGGCTACGGTAACCGTATCATTACTCCATAAAGCTCCTGTAGCAGTAGAAGACCAAGTAGTAGAAGTAGGAACTCCATTAGCGCAATCAAAGGCATAATCAGGAGCAAAACCGTAAGTTAAACCGCAAACAGAAATGGTATCACCGGCAACATTTATATCAGCATCTACAACTGGAGTATCAAAGAAATAAATGGAAATTGTTGAGTCAGCATTGCCGCAACCTAATGAATCAGTAACCTGTAAATTTACTTCATAAGTACCACAAGCCGGAACAGAAAATGTAAATGACCCGGGAACTTTTGGATAAACAGAGGTTGAATCTGCACCATTAACCGTCCATGTAACTACAGTATCACCATGGTTATAGGTACCCACATCATAATTAAAATTAATGGTTGTGGACAAGCCACAAACCGAATCAGGTACAGCCTCAAGTTGGGTAATTACAGGTTGGCTGTAGAAAGTGTACTGCGTTTGTGCAGAGCCTAAAAACATTCCATGACTGTCGTACCACGTATTTTTTAATTCATAAATACCAGGCATATCAACATAAAAATGCATAGTATCTACATTAATAGCATCCATAAAAGTGACAGTTGATCCTGCAGGCTTGTTCTCAACCGTCCAAGATCCCTCGTTAACACCAGGGCAAGTTGCACCTCCGGTTGAAATAACACCTGATTCTGCAACATTGGTGGTAGTATCACCATCAAAACAAACATTATTGGTGTTAATCCAATATTGACAGTTACCACGATCACCATTGCCTTTAAAGACAAAGGTACCTTCGTTGGCGTTAAGTAAAATAGCATCGTAAAAACCTGCATGAGTAATCTCATAGGAATTTACGTTAGGATTGTTCAAAGCTTTAATAAGCTCAGCATTGTTTGCTACTTTCACACTACTACTCCTTTGAGCATAGGATGTTGGCGTGAAAAAAAGCACTAGTGTTGCAGTAAACACTAACAGTAATAATTTTTTCATACGATAAAAATTAGGTTAATAAAAATAAAATTAGACATTTAATAAAAGTTTATACTTTTCAAATTAAAATAAACCAGGCCAAATATAATAAAAAAATTAAGTTGCTCACAATTAATCAGCAATAAATTCATGTTATTATTCTAACCATTTGTTACATATAAAATTAAACAATGTATTAGCCAAAACCATGCCGTAAATACAACCGTTTGTTTTTCTATGATTTACAAATTTCCTTTACAAATATATTACGATTTCATATCCAATAACAATAATATTTATCAGAAATTATACAATAACGGAATTATGAAAAACACTTAAAATATTGCACATCACCATTGAGAACGCCAGCACTTGTTGACAGGCAGGCTCAATTCCCGATACTCACCGTGTCTCAAATTTGTATCAGACCAATTCTGACAGACATTTCGACTTTTCGCTACTACAAGTTGTGGATTAATGGCAAATAAAAAAATGAACAATTTAAAATATTTTTCAATTTGAAAAAAACTAACTTTGCTACAAAGTTAGTTAATAATAATTCTAATTATATATTTATGAAAAAAATAACTTTTTTTTTATTTCTTATCTTTTTGGCAGCTAATAACTGTGCAGAAGCACAAAGCCGGAATGCGGGCAGTATTACTTTAGAACACAAAACTAAACAAGCAGCCAGAAGTCCGATTTTAACCCTGCTTACAAAGTCGTTTGATGCTGATACAGTTTTGTTAAACGCACCCTTAACTTTTGACGTATCATATAAAAATAGTGGGGACGAGCCATTAATTATTTCGAAAGTCCGGACAAGCTGTTCATGTACAGTAGCCTCATATTCAAGTATTCCGTTACCAAAGAACCAGTCTGACAAGATTGTACTAAAACTCAACACCGACAAACCAGGTACATTTAACAAGACGGTAGCTATTTATTCAAATGCCTCCAATGCTTATGATAAAAGTATCGAAAGTTCCAGGATTGTTTTCCAGGTAAAATGGGTTGTATTAAATAAGGAAGAAAAATCTGAGAATAAAAAATCCAAAAAGAACGCTAAATAATTTTAGTACGTCGTCTGTTTCCGTTAACCACTTGTATTTATCAACTTTAACATGATAAATTCGGGACTCTAATATTCTTAGTCAAAACAATAGATTTGTCAACAAATAGATTAAATTCTACCTTTGTTGAGCCAATTGAAAACAGAAATCCTGTTCAATAAATTATATTCCTTCAATCACAGTAGTCCAGCCGTGAGTATCTTCTTCTGTTCCTTCCTGTATCCCTCTTAAACGGTGATACAATTTAGTAGATATTTTCCCCACTTCTTCGCCATAGGAAAACGTTTTTCCTGATTCCCTGTCAACAATCTTTTTAATGGGTGTGATAATGGCTGCGGTACCGCAAGCACCGGCTTCTTCAAAAGTACCCAGCTCATCAAAAGGTACTTTTCTTCTTTCTACTGTCAATCCCAAATCTTTGGCAATTTGTTCCAGACTCATATTGGTAATAGAGGGAAGGATACTTTTTGACTGTGGTGTTATATAAGTATTGTTTTTTATGCCAAAAAAGTTTGCCGGTCCAGCTTCGTCAATATACTTCTTTTCAATGGCATCAAGAAACAGAACAGAAGCGTATCCTCCCAAATGAGCACGTTCAGTTGCACGTAACCCGGCGGCATAGTTTCCACCAACCTTAATATGACCTGTTCCAAGCGGAGCCGCACGGTCAACATCGCGAACCAACTCAACAGCAACCGGTTTAAAGCCGGTTTTAAAATAGGGCCCCACCGGTGTTACAAATACCATAAACAGGTACTCGTTAGCAGGCTTCACTCCCACTTGTGGGCCGCTTCCAAACAATAGCGGGCGCACATAGAGCGTTGCACCGGTTCCATAGGGAGGAATATAATCGGCATTGAGTTTAATTGCCTTCATGATGGATGCGTAGAACACTTCATCGGGCACTTCCTGCATTAAAATGCCATGGGCTGAATTTCGCATTCGCTTGGCATTTTCCTGCCACCTGAACAGACGTACTTTTCCATCTTTACCACGATACGCTTTTAATCCTTCAAAAGCTTCCTGACCATAATGAAGGGCTGTGGCCGCCATGTGAACCGGCACATATTCTGACGAACTAACTTCTATTTCGCCCCATTTTCCATCGCGATAATAGCAACGTACATTGTAATCTGTTTTGAAATAACCAAAGGGAAGTTCACCCCAATTAATATCTTTACTCATAACTTCTAAATATTTAATATTTTTGGATGGCTAAGGTACGAAATTAATACAAATACAAGCTCAATTGCCTATTGAAATTTTTTTTAATTGCGTTTGAATATCGAACAGATGATTAACGATTCTGCATTTCGGAATTATTTACTGAACGGCAAAACAAATAATTTATCAAACATAAATATTTACTATTCGGAGTGGACTCAAACAATCATTTCGGGAAACAACCACAAACCCAACGAGCTCCCCACCAAGACTGCTATAACATTTACAATAGTTCCTACCATTTGCACACAAAATTAATGTTAAAAAATATCGGTTTATGTTAATATTAAGTAAATTTGCCAACTTAAATTAATAATAGCCAAATTTACATTTTATATTTTACCCTATGGCAAAAAAAGATACCTATGCTGTTATTACCGGTAGCGGTAGTTATATCCCCAAAAGAGTTGTAAAAAACAGTGACTTTCTCAACCATGAATTATACGAAGGTTTTGGTAAGCGAATTGAGAAACAGGGCGAAGAAATTATTGAAAAGTTTGTTCAAATTACCGACATTCATGAGCGGCGGTATCTTACAAAGGATCTAATGATGTCGGACATGGCTTATCTCGCAGCAAAAGACGCGTTGGATTCATCAGGTATCGATCCAGAAACGCTTGATTATATTATTATCGGCCATAACTTTGGAGATGTTAAACATGGTGATACCCATATTGATACAGTACCCAGTATTGCTTCAAAAGTAAAGCATAAACTGGGTATAGAAAACCCATTCTGCGTTGGTTACGATATGTTATTCGGATGCCCGGGATGGCTTGAAAGTTTTATTCAGGCTAACCTTTTTATTAAAGCCGGGGCTGCAAAAAAAGTACTGATTATTGGTTCGGATACCCTTTCAAGAATTAGTGATCCTTACGATCGTGACAGCATGATTTATTCGGATGGTGCAGGGGCTACCATTATTGAAGCAGTTGAATCAGAAGAGCCGGTTGGGGTGTTGTCGCATCTGTCGCGTACCGATGCAAAAGACAACGCATACATGTTATGGATGGACAAAACTTACAAGCCTGACTCCAATGATAACGGCCTCTACTTAAAGATGATGGGGCGAAAGCTATACAATTACGCGCTGACTACTGTTCCTCAGACCATTAAAAGCAGTATCGAAAAAGCAGGTCTTGATGTTAATGACATTACTAAAATTTTAATCCATCAGGCCAATGCCAAAATGGACGAAGCGATGGTTCAACGACTTTTTAAGTTATATGGCCACAAAGGATACGACCCTGACATGGTACCCATGAGCATTCAAAAACTGGGCAATAACTCGGTAGCCACTATTCCGATACTTTATAACATGATAAATAAAGGTGAGATGGAAGGGCAAGCATTTAATTCGGGTGATCATTTGGTATTTACCTCCGTAGGTGCCGGTGTAAACGTAAACTCATTGGTTTACAGGGTTCCGTAGAAATCAGCCTTTGTTTTCTTTTATTAGCTTAAATATCGCTTCTGCAGCTTTTGCAGAGGCGCCACTATTTCCGAGGAGTTGCCGTAACTGATTATAATCGGACAACTGCTTATTACGATACGCGTTATCGTTGAGAATCATGTTTAATTCATAACTTAACTCTTGAACATTGAGGTCGTTCTGAATCAACTCTTTAACAACGAGTTCATCCATAATAAGATTGACCAACGAAATATATTTAATTTTAACAAGCATCCGGGCTGCTCTGTATGTAATGGCACTGGTTTTATAGCACACAACCTGCGGTGTACCTATCAAAGCGGTTTCAAGGGTTGCCGTACCCGAAGTTACCAGGGCAGCCTCAGCATGGTGTACAATTTGATGGGTTTGTTGGAAAATTACTTTGACCGAGCTACCATTTAGGTATTTTGTATAAAACTCCATTCCCAGCGACGGCACACCGGCAATTACAAACTGGTACTCACTAAATTTTGGAACCACCTGCAACATAACCGAAAGCATTCGCGATACCTCTTGTTTACGGCTTCCCGGTAACAGGGCAATAATGGGCTTATCAGAAAGGTTAAATTTATTACAAAAAGATTCTTTCGGTACATACTCTTCATCCTTTAATGAGTCAAGCAAAGGGTTCCCAACAAAATCAACATTCATTTGATACCCTTTATAGAACTCTGTTTCAAAAGGAAATATAACAAGCATTTTATCAACCACCTTTTTAATGGTTTTAACCCTTCCCTTTTTCCATGCCCACACTTTTGGTGAAATATAATAAGCCACCTTAACACCTTTCTTGTGAGCAAATTTTGCTATTCTCAAATTAAACCCGGGATAATCAACCAGCACCAGCACATCAGGATTCCATGATACAACATCATTTTTACAGAATGAAAGATTCCCTATAATTGTTTTAATATTTACCAGCACCTCAGCTATTCCCATGAAAGCCAAATCGCGGTAATGCTTAACCGGTTCACCTCCCTGTTCCTGCATTAAATCGCCTCCCCAAAACCTAAATTCGGCATAAGCATCTATTTGCCTGATGGCTTTCATAAGGTTAGAGGCGTGCAAATCGCCCGAAGCTTCACCGGCAATAAGATAATATTTCACTTTTACTGTGGGTTTTGAAAATAGTTAATAAAATAGAGTAACACAAA
>QMPP01000098.1 GCA_003650425.1 Bacteroidota bacterium
AAACGATGTTGTCATCAATTGTATTATTTACAAAGATACTTATTATTTTAATAATGTATAAAATTATTGTTTGTATATTCTAACAGCCTCTTATCCAAACAAAAAAAGAATATGCTTTAGTGCTTACCTCTCCTTTTTGATCGTCATCTGTTATGCAGTACGGAGTCTGTGTCATACTGCGAAGTCGAAGTATGTATTGACCAGAAAGGCGGAGCTAAAAAAAATATCGAACAGAAGAACACCGATATTAGATATTAGAAATAATCAAATCGGATATTGTCTGACTTGTCCTGAAATAGGTTGACTCCAAAAGCCAACAGAAATCAGGACGATTCAGTCTTTTTTAGAAAAAAAGATGAATTCGAGGTACAGCGATTTTATTACTTTTGCAGATTAAATAACATCAAACTATGTTTACAACAGAGATGGTATACCGGCTCTTTGCCTCGTTCGATAACACCCGTGTTTTAGTGATTGGCGATGTGATGCTTGACACCTATGTTTGGGGGAGCGTAAACCGTATCTCACCCGAAGCACCTGTACCCATCGTGGCAGTCGAAAAACGAGAAGTCAGGCTGGGTGGCGCTGCCAACGTGGCACGTAATCTAAAGGCTTTGGGGGCTGAACCCGTGTTATGCTCGGTTGTTGGTGTCGATGCCCGCGGCGATGAGTTCAGTAGATTATTGCACGCCGAGAACATGACGACGGAAGGAATCCTCCATAGTGTTCATCGAAAAACTACGACTAAATTCAGAATCATTGGCAACAACACCCAGCTTTTGCGTGTTGATGACGAAACTACCGATGCACTATCGGAACAAGACAGTACCAATTTAAAGCAACGAATTGATAAGATTATTAATCACGACCCG
This sequence comes from Bacteroidota bacterium, assembly GCA_003650425.1. Lineage (GTDB taxonomy): Bacteria > Bacteroidota > Bacteroidia > Bacteroidales > F082 > B16-G9. The sequence goes on from QMPP01000098.1 coordinate 873, forward strand.
ATAAAAATTATCATTATTCAAGACTACGATAAGGGCGTTTTGAATAAAAATATTATTGAACATATTGTAAACCTTGCGAATTCAAAGGGTATCCCCGTGGCCGTTGACCCCAAACAAAAAAACTTCCTCTATTATAAAAATGTAACTCTGTTTAAACCCAACCTGAAGGAGATAAACGAAGGGATGAACCTCTCGGTAACTGGCGACGATAAAGAGCAGGTTGAGGCTGCCGTAAAACAATTGCAAACAAGCCTTAATGCCGATATTATTATGAATACCCTGTCGGAGAACGGTGTTCTTATAAGGTGGAAAGAAAATGACAGTTATAAATCATCGCACCTGAACGCCCATATCCGTAACATTGCAGATGTTTCGGGAGCCGGCGACACCGTTATTAGTGTGGCTGCTTTGTGCCTGGCCGAAGGGTTAAACCCCGAGGATCTGACTGCCGTGGCTAACCTGGCGGGAGGTCTTGTTTGCGAAGAAGTAGGCGTTGTACCTATCGATAAAAACAGACTACATGACGAGGTGGTGAACACCTTAACTTTTTAAAAAAGCCATAAAAATGACAACCAATAACAAAGGTAAAAAAGAGCAGGTTCGTACCATGTTCAACGACATAGCCCCAAAGTACGATTTGTTAAACCACGTGCTTTCGATGGGCATCGACATTCAGTGGCGAAAAAAGGTGAGGCGGCTGCTGGCTACCATTGAACCGAAACGAATTTTAGACATCGCCACGGGCACGGGCGATTTGGCTATCGAACTGGCAAAACTGAACCCTCAGGAGATTATTGGTGCCGACATAGCCGTTGATATGTTAAAAATTGGCGAAGAAAAGGTAAAAGCAAAAAAACTTGATAATATTATTAAAATGGAACCCGGTGATTCGGAAAACCTTCGTTTCGACAATAATTACTTTGATGCTGTTACGGTAGCGTTTGGTGTACGCAATTACGAAAATTTATTAAAAGGATTGAAAGAGATGAACAGGGTGATGCGACCCGGCGGACTGGTAGCCATTCTTGAATTTTCCAAACCCCATGGCTTCCCGTTCCGAAATATTTACAACTTCTATTTTAAAAATATCTTACCCGGCGTGGGGCGCATGGTCTCCAAAAACGAAGAAGCCTATACTTATCTGCCTAACTCAGTTCAAAAATTTCCCGAAAATAAAGATTTTATAGAGATTATGGCGCAAGCCGGTTATCAGGATATTAAACAACAGAGGTTAACCTTCGGTATTGCCACACTTTATTCGGCTACAAAATAATCTATGTTTTATTAATTATATTTGCGCTTCTTTTTGAGGGGATATACTATAACCCCGCATGAAACGTTAAACAATAAAATCTGTTCAACATTGAGAAAAATAATTATCATCGTCATAGCCCTTGGTTTAGGCATCTTTTATAACACCAATCCCGTTTCAGCGCAACAACGAAAAGTTAATAATTTACCCACTTACGACCGGCAACCCTATCATTTTGGTTTTATCCTGGCCACAAATCAGTTGTTGTTTACCATTAAAACCGTAGATAATATGTCATCAGTAAAGTTTGATGCGTTGCAAACCCCTGATTTTCCCGCCGATTCAAGTTTTGTATACGAATTAACAGGTATTGGACGGCCAGGGTTTACCATTGGTATTTTGGGTAATCTACGGTTGGGCGACAATACCGATCTGCGTTTTATTCCTGCCTTATCATTTGGTGAACGAGCCCTGAATTATAATATCCTTACCTATCGGGATGGAGAGGGTAAATTTGTTGAAATTGAAAAAAATATAACTTCCACCTTGTTACTTTTCCCGTTGGAGTTTAAGTACCGGTCGCACCGGTTAAATAATTTTGCTGCTTACGTGTTGGGTGGGGTCACCTATACCCTTGACCTCGCTTCGCAAAAAAAGGCCCAGGCTAACACCAACGATATTACCGTGAAAATACAAAAAAACGACCTGCTTTTAGAGGTAGGTACCGGCGTTGATTTTTATACCAACTACTTTAAATTTGGTGTTCAAATTAAGATGGGTTACGGAATTAATAATCTCATTAAAAATGAAGGAAATATTTATACTGAAGTAATTGACAGGTTAAATTCAAAAGTTTTCTTACTTTCGTTTACTTTTGAATAAACAAACACAATGAAAATAACACCTAATAATCAAGCACTATTTACCGATTTGGTAAACAAATCAACCTTAAAACAACAGGTTTATCAGGTAACACTGAAATCATTCAATAATCTGAAAAAGGTAATCGAGCAATACGTTAGCAACTACCGGGAATTTGTAAAATCAGACAAGAAAAACCCTGACATTTTGTTCGAGTCGAACGACAACGGCCAGTTTGAAATTGAGTTGAAGTTTGGCAGCGACATTCTTATCTTTATAATGCATTCAAACGTGTTTGAGTTTCCACGCGACCATGAGGTGATGAAAACCTCTTATGTTAAGAAGGATCCCTCCCGTTCGTATCACGGCATCATTAACATCTATAATTTTTTGGCAGACTCATTCAAGTACAACCGGGTAAATGATATCGGTTATCTTATTGGCAGGGTATTTATTAATAAAGACGGCAGCTTTTTTATCGAGGGTAAACGTGAGTTGTCGTACCTTTACAACTATTACGGCAGCAAAAAGTTTGATACCGATGCCATGAATGAGTTGGTTGAGGCTGCCATACGATACACCCTGAATTTCGACCTGCTAACCCCTCATTACGATTTGGTTAAAGAGGTATCAGTTGTTGAGATGAAAAACGCTGTTGACACCATCTCCCTTAAAACAGGCAAACGACTTGGTTTCCGGTTTCAATCGGACAACCAAAAAATTTAATAATCAAAAATAATTATCAATGAAAAATCTTTTTACACTGTTACTCGTTTTGGCTTTAATGCCGGTAATGAGTGCTTTTTCGCAAAGTAAAGACAAGGGTAAGTTTAAAGAGTACAAACCCGGCTATTATCAGAATTTTATTCTGAAAGATGTGCATGCCAACGAACAAAAACAAAAAACCGTAAAAAAAGAACAGTATTTTATGATGGATCAGTCGGGGATAAAGTTACCCAACAAGATAGCCAACTATAAAGAGCATACTTACTGGCACACTCCTACCACCTCACAGGGAAATACAGGAACCTGCTGGTGTTTTTCAACCACTTCATTTTACGAATCGGAAGAACATCGTTTGTTCAATAAAGATGTTAAACTTTCCGAAATGTTTACCGTTTACTGGGAGTACGTTGAAAAGGTAGCCCGATTTGTTGACACAAGAGGAAACTCGTTGGTAGATGAAGGCTCCGAATCCAATGCCGTGGCACGTATTTATAAAAAGTACGGGGTTGTACCACGCTCGGTGTACAATGGCTTTTTACCCGGACAGAAGTTTTACACGCACGAAGAGATGATGAAAGAGATCAAGAAATATCTTAGCAGTATTAAACAAAATGATGCCTGGAATAAAGAGGCTGTTTTAGCCACCACCAAGTCCATATTAAATCATTACATGGGAACCCCTCCCACAGAGTTTAATTACGATGGTGTTCATTACACACCCAAATCGTTTTTAAAGGATTATCTGAAGCTGAACATGGATGATTATGTTGAGGTGCTGTCCTACTTACAAAAACCATTTTGGGAGCAGGTAGAATACAAAGTACCCGACAACTGGTGGCATAGTGATGAGTACTACAATGTTCCGTTGAATGTTTACATGAACATCCTAAATCATGCCATCGAAAACGGCTATACCATTAGTGTTGGTGGCGATGTATCCGAGGCCGGTTTTTCACGCCAGACCAATACCGCGCTGGTGCCTGATTTTGATATTCCTTCGGCTTATATCGACGACAACGCACGCCAATTCAGATTTTCAAATAAAACCACTACCGACGATCACGGCATGCACATGGTTGGATATCTTAAAGATAAAAACGGCAAAATGTGGTATCTTATTAAAGATTCAAGCTCCGGTTCAAGAAACATAGGCGAAGATAAGCCAGAGTTTGGATATTACTTTTTCAGTGAAGATTACACCAAGTTAAAAATGATGGACTTTACTGTTCATAAAGATATGCTTAAAAAGTACATAAAGAAGTTTAAAAAATAGCACTAAAACCGGCATTGACTGATAAACCGCGAGTAGTTGTACCTGTAACTATTCGCGGTTTTTTATTACAACCCTCTGAAGTAAACAATCAGGAACTTTTAAAGATCCCGACTTTTAAATTTAAACAAAGAAGGAATTGTTTTTAAAATGATAAGGAAATCTGTTTTCCACCCTTTTTTTTCAAAATATTTGTTATCAAGTCTCATTCTTTCTTCCGGGTCAGGTTTATCGGAACCGTAAACCTGCCACAATCCGGTAATGCCAGCCGGGGCTAAAAACCGGTACGACAACATATCGGTTGTCAGGTTTTCTGCTTCGTAAGTTGGCAAGGGTCGATTACCCACTACCGACATATCCCCTTTAATCACATTTACAAACTGTGGCAGCTCATCTATGTGAGTAGCTCGTATAAACTTCCCTACCTTGGTAATACGCGGATCATCCTTTACTTTGATGAAGGTATACTCCCTGCGCATCTGCCGTTTATACTCCAGATATTTATTTTCACAAATCTGATAACCATGAATATACAACAACGGTGAACAAGGATGCCCGGGAAGTTCACAATCGGGGCAAATCAGAAACTCTTTTAATCGATCCTCCTTATTTGTTTGGTCGAGGGCATAAGCATTATTATTTTCCAAATCACGAAGTTTTGTATCGGAATTTTTATACATCGACCGAAACTTGTAAAAGTTAAAAATGTCGTAGCCCCACCCTACACGGCGCGATACATAAATAATTGACCCGCGACTCTCAATGGCAATGGCAAACGCCGTTAAAAGCATAACAGGAGAGACTACCAACAAAACAATGCTTGAAAAAACAACATCGAAAATCCTTTTACCTGTCGAAACTTTATGCTTGTCCATGAGTTATAGCCGAACTAATTTGAAATAAGCTTCTTTCTGAAATTGTTTAAAGCTAAAATACTTTATTAAGTGGTCAACTTTAAACAACTTCGATATAATGAAAAAGCGAAAGTATGCTATTTCCCGTTTTTTATTTACTATTTGTCACTAATATTATTAACAGCTTATGTTTAAAACTGAAGATTAACTTCCCAACTTGTTAAACGACCTGATAATAATATTCAAATCTTTTACCGCTGAGTAGTCACGGGCATATAGCATATTGGCCTTGTCAATCATTTCAGGGGTAAGATTTTTTCCCTCCAGCGCCGAAAGCGGCGATAAAATACCTGGTTTTAGTTTAGGAAGATGAATCGACTGGTTTTGCCCCGCGTGATACCCAACCCAGCTTAACCTGCCTGCCATTACCTTAAAAATATTCACAACAAACCGTGCAGGTTTCTTTTCAAAAAAGATAAGCAATGGAGCAAGTCCCAGTACAAAAATACTGACCAGCATATCAATAAGCCGCTTGTTACGCCTGTTGGCAGGCTTATCGATGGTATTAATATCCACAGTATACAAATCCCCTCTGGTATTGATGGAGTTGCTACCAATAATCGACAAGCTGTCCTCGGGTGCAATTTTATAATCTACCCGTGTTTCCTGCCAGTCGGCCATTTTGTCGATTATTTGTTGGTGATTGATGTTTTTGGAGCAGAAAATTACTTCATCAATTTTATAGATAGCGATGATATCCTTTACCTGCGTCAGGTTACCAATAAAATTACCTTTAACCTCGCCATCTTCCAAAGGATTAGCCAATCCCACAAATTCGGGTTTAATATAGCTTTCGTTCAGAATTGAGGAAACCCTTCCTGTTTCGTCATCATCTCCAATAATCAAGAAACGCTTTCTTTTCTTTTCTCCCAGCTGTATCCAATCAACGCCCATCCAATGTAATACCAATCTAAGAACCGGCAAAGCCAAAACACCCCATAGGGTTCCCAACAATATCATGGCCCGCGAAAAACGCATCTGCTCGGGAAGCAGTGCGTAAAACACCAAAATAGTGATGGTGCCCACCAAAATACCCTGAATGACTTTCCTTATTTTTAACGGCTTATCGTAACCACCGTTAAAAAAAATGGCCGCCAACCAAATAACGATATAAGATGGAATTACAAAGTGAATATACTCTTGCGGATAGTCGCCTCCTTCGGGATAGATGAGCTGGCGACCCCAAAACTCTTTAATGAGCATCATGCCGCCAAACATCAACAGCCCATCAGCCACCGGCATAATCAGCTGGTTAAAAAAGCGTGACAGGATAGCGATAAAAGCCCTGAAATAAATGGCAATATTGATAAGATTGGTAAGCAGCCTTACATTTTTTTGGGTGAAGTGCTTACGGGCAAAAATCACCATCGCTTTGTAAAACACCAGCACGTAGTTAACGCTGCTTTTTTTGGTACTTTCGCCCTTGTAGTGGATAATTCTGGTTTCGGGAAAATAGTAATTTTTATACCCCGCTTTAATGATTCGATACGATAGGTCAATATCTTCACCATACATAAAAAAGGACTCATCCAGCAGCCCGATTTTATCTAAAACGCTCTTACGCATCAACATAAAAGCCCCTGCAAGGATTTCCACTTCGTGGATTTGATCCTCATCGAGGTAACCAAGATGGTATTTTGAAAATCGTTTTGACTTCGGAAAAATTTTTGAAATGCCAAACATCTTGTAAAAAGCAGCCTCAGGCGTGGGAAGCCCTCGTTTTGATTCGGGTAGAAAATTCCCTGAACCATCCACCATCTTAACGCCCAACCCTCCGGCATCGGGATGCGAATCCATAAAAGCCACTACCTTACTAAAGGTGTCATCTTCAACAACGGTGTCGGGATTAAGCAGAAGCAGATACTCACCGAAAGCCATTTTCATGGCCTGGTTATTAGCTTTTGAAAATCCCAGATTCTCCCGGTTAACAATCAGTTTTACCTCGGGAAACTTATCTTTTACCATCTTAACGGAGCCATCAATAGAATTGTTGTCAACCACAAACACCTCGCCACTAACAGCCTGCATGGCCTTTCTGACCGACAACAGACACTGTTCGAGAAAATGTTCAACATTATAGTTAACAATTACAACCGATAGTTTCATGGAAATAGAATATAGGTCAAAAATAACCAATTAATAAACCACCAGCTTTTGGGTTCTGGTTTCACTTCTGTTTTCAAGTCGGATGGTGTAAACACCCCGTGGCCAATTGCTTGTTGACAAATTTACAATATGCTTGTTACCAACATCTTGCTTAAGCAAGGTTTGCCCCAGTTGATTGGCTATAATCAGGTTGTTAAACAGACTGTTGGCGTCCCATTCAATAGTGAGGTGGTTTTTAGCAGGATTAGGATATACCTTAAAACTTGTTTCACTACCTGTTTCATCAACGCCAACAAATTGCGTAACCGTAACATTGTCGATGTATAGCGGGTTTCCAAACGAATTAAAGCTTTCGAAAGCGATAAGCACGTTACTTTTTCCAACCCAGTTATCCAAGCTTATGCTGTTGCATGGGCTTCCATATCCCTGTCCGCACCAATCGGCTGGATTTTGAGGAACCCAAAGATCTGATCCGTCATATTTTTCATGGGTAGCAAAGTTACCGGTACCATCATCACCATAGGCAGCTAAACGAGTCCAGGTTGTGCCGCAATCATCCGAAAGCAATACGATAAGCGAATCGGTTGCCCCGTCAAAACGGGTTGCATAGGCATGTTTAAACTCCAATACCGCATTGCTCATCCCCTCCAAGTTAAAAGGCGGTGAAATCAACCGGTCGCGTTCCCCGTAATAGATGTACTCTGTAAAGTCGATAGAGGCTGAAAACTGACTATAATCGCCGGCCGTTTGACTAATTTGCCAGGTTGACCGGTTATCAGGGTTGTCAATTTGCCAGTATTGATTATCGAAACCTGCTTCAAAATTCTCATGGAAATAGGGAACGAATCCTCCGGCAACAATATAATCGAATCTGGTATCGGTTGTGCTGCCATTGAGGTTGGTAGCCGTCAGAGTTACTGAATAAGTACCTGATTCGTTAAACGAAACAATCGGGTTTTGGCTAAAAGCGTCGGTTCCCGCTTCAAAGGCCACGGTAGAAGGGGTAAATTGCCACTCCCAGCTCCGCGGCATGTATAAACTTGAATCGGTAAAATGTACCGGTTCTCCCACACAGATAGCCTCTCTGTCAGCACCAAATACAATCTCCGGTAAAATAGTGGAGCTGGCAGTTATGTAATTTTCTTTTACAAGGGTATCGATTCCCAACTCGTTGGAGGCAATAAACTGCACGTCGTAACTTCCATCGGTATCAAACAAAATTTGCGATGGATTTTGAGCCGAAGAGGATGACGGTGTTCCTCCCTCAAAGCTCCATTCCCAGTTGCCGGGGATTCCTTTGGAGAGATCGCTAAAATTGATGTTTTCTCCGGTAGGAATCAGGGTGTGCTCAGCTTCAAAATCGGCAATGGGAGGATAGCTGGTTTTTACATAGGCCCAATAAGTACTCCAGGTACTGGAAGGCTCTTCGGAATATTCCTGAATGGTCCAGAAGTCTGTTTGGTCAACCGGATCAAGTGCCGTGGAAGAGTAGTCTCCCCAACGGTTACGTCCACTGCCAAACGATTTATTGTAAGGAGCCAAACCGTCTTTGTATTGATAATAAGTGCGAATGGTGCCTGAAGCTTCGTAATTTCCCTTAAACGAATAGGCGGCACTCGGGTATTGGTCGACAGAGAAAACATCGTGACCAATCATGATGTCTTCAAACTTATTGACGGCTATGGATGGAAACGCAAAAGAATAAAGGTTGGTAGTATCTTCAATGCGGCCTCTTTCAAGAATAACACCCGTGGTGTCGAGTTGCCACCACTGCACGGCTACCCGTTGCGGATTGTTGGCCGGTAAAAAAATATGATGCACGGCCCATATTTTACCGTTTCGATAAACCACATTGACAATACGGGCATCAACGGCATTAATTAAGGTACTGCTTCCTTTTTGAGGCAGGAAGTTTCCGGCATTTCCCACATACGAATCCCAGGGGTCGGGTACGCCAATAGCGCCTTCGTAAATAAAATTTGGGTTGTTAACATCCCCTTCGATTTTGAATTTTTTAAGGTATCCGTAGCCATTTGAGTTTCCGCTGGCCGCCGAAATTAAATACATCGACTCCAGGGTAGTGTCATAAGTAACCATAGGAGCAATGGTAAAGCCCTCAGTGGTGGCGAAACGAGTGTAATCCAGATTTTCCACGCCATCGTAGGCTTGCTGCTTGTTAAACACAAATACTGTCCGGTAATAATCGCCACCAAACTGGTTACCACTCACAACAATCCACTTTTTATTAAATCCTATGGTGGGGAAATCGAACCAGGTGATGTCAGTCGGGTCGGTATTAACATAATACATGTTCCAATCGCCGGTGGGATCAGAAGTTTGGCTAACACCCAAATAGAGTTTTGATAATCCTAAACTGGGGTGGCTTGGTGTTACAAAAATCCATCGGTCGTTGTATGGATCGTACACAATTTTCGGGTCAAAGGTCGACTCGTGATCAGGCATAGGCCCCCAAAAAGAGGAGAGACCTGTAGTCATGACGGGTGTCCCGTCTTTTTCATGAATCCTAACCTGAGTATTAAGGGTCGTCATCACGTAGTCATCGCCTGCTGTTCCCATCACGTCCGGGGGAATAGAACTCTGGTTATCAAGGACTCCCAAAAAGGTAGTATCCGGCGGCGGACTTAAAGTTCTGCTTCGTGAAGGCGTGTTGATGACTGCTTTTTTAGTATCGCGGTAAATAATTTTTTCTCCAACGGGCCAGTCACGACCTTTCCATTCCTGGTTTGGTACTTTAAAAACCGGAGCAGATTCTTTGTCAACTGCGTTTTTCGCTTGCTCCATCACGTTAACAGTAGCTGCTTTTACAGCACGGCCTTTAACTTTATAAGTGTTTTGCGCCACAAGCGTTATCGTAGCCATCATTGCCATTACTAAAATAATGGTTCTTTTAAAAATCTTCATCTTATTCAATAATTAATTTCTTTTCTTTTACTGTGTTGTTATCCTGAATCTGAATTATATACACTCCTCTATGCAACTGACTAACATCAATTTCATTCAAATCACCCACAGTATTTTGTTTAATCAAGTGCTTGCCATTTAAATCCATAATTTTTATCATTCCATCCCGCCCCACATTAAGGAGCACAATATTAACCATTTTATTGGCAGGGTTGGGAAATAGCTGAAACATATCATTAACGGTTTTCCTTTTCGATAATATTCCTACTGCATTGCTTATTTCAAGGTTGTCAATGTAGATATTATTGCCATATCCGGCATACGAT
>QMPP01000099.1 GCA_003650425.1 Bacteroidota bacterium
CTCTTTTCCCGCTTCAGCTTCTGAAATAATTTTCCCTTTGGGATCAACCATTTTTGAATTTCCGCTGTAGAAGTTGCCCAAAACATCATAGCCAACCCGGTTTACTCCTAAAACGTAAGCCTGGTTTTCGATGGCTCTAGCCAGCAGCAGAGTTTCCCAGGGAAAGCTGCGTTGCGATGGCCAGTTAGCAACATAAATGGCTAAATCATATTCAAAGCCGTGTGTTCTGTCAAACCGGTTTTTACTCCATACCGGAAACCGTAGATCATAACAAATCATGAGTCTGATACGCCAGCCCTTTAGCTCAACAATAAGCTGGTTTATCCCTTTGGTAATTTTTTTGTCTTCGCCACCCATCGAAAACGTGTGCCGTTTAAAGTAACTTTTTACTTCGCCATCGGGGGTTACCCATAGCAAGGCATTATAAAACAGATTGCCTTGTTTTAATAAAAAGCCACCCGTGATAACTGCCCCGGTAGTTTGAGCTGTTTGCAGCATCCAGTTTATTGTGTCGCCATCAAGGGTTTCGGCAAAAGGGGCAGGGTCAACCGGAAAGCCGGTTGTAAACGTTTCGGGTAAAACCACTAAATCGTGCTTGTCAATATTATTATTGATTAGGGTATTGAACTTAACACGGTTGGCAGCAGGGTTTCCCCAAACTATATCTGATTGTAGGTATAATATTTTTAAATCCTGCATAAAATTTCGGCTGCTTTATCAAGGGTTGACTCCTGTTTGGCAAAACAAAAACGTAGTTGCTGATGGTTTTTATTGTTGTGATAAAATGGTGATAATGGAATGCCCGCTACCCCAAACTCTTTTACCAAACGAGTAGCAAAATCATATTCCGATTCATCGGAGATATTGCTGTAGTCCAGCAGTTGAAAATAGGTTCCTTTTGCAGGAATGGCTTTAAATCTAGATTTTTTTATGGCATTTAAAAAGTAATCGCGTTTGGACTGGTAAAATTTACCAAGTCCTTTGTAGTTTTCGGGGTTTTGAATAAAATCGGCAATGGCATGCTGAACCGGTGTGTTGGAGGCAAACACGATAAACTGATGAAATTTTCGAAATTCGGCAGTAATATTTTCCGGCGCCAGTACAAAACCCGTTTTCCATCCGGTGGCATGAAAAGTTTTGCCAAACGAGCCGATTATCATGGTTCTTGAAGCCAGGTCGCTAAACCGGCAGGCACTGTGATGTGTTTGGTCGTCAAAAATAAGGTGTTCATAAACTTCATCGCTAATTAACATGATGTCGCGACCCCGTAAAAAGCGTTCCAGAATCAAAAAATCTTCCTCTTTTAAAACGCTGCCCGTGGGGTTGTGAGGAGTGTTTAAAATAATGAGTTTCGTGCGTGAGGTTACGTTGCGCTTTATTTCATCCCAGTTTAAGGTAAAGTCAGGAAATTTTAGTGATACATATTTTACTGTTCCGCCATTGGCTATTACTGCCGGCGCATAACTGTCGTAAGCAGGCTCCACAATAATGGCTTCATCACCATCGTTGATAAAGGCTGAAATGGCTGTGTACAGCGCCTGCGTAGCACCTGCCGTGATGGTGATTTCACTTTCGAAATTGTATTCAGCATCATGATTTTTTTTAAACATCTTGGCAATGGCCTCCCGCAACTCGGACACTCCGGGCATGGGTGCATATTGGTTGTAACCTTTTACCATATAGTAATTTACACGCCTGATTAATTCCTGATCGATAGGAAAATCGGGAAAGCCCTGCGATAAATTGACCGCGTTGTTATCGTTTGCCAACTTGCTCATCACAGCAAATACTGACGTTTTTGCACTGGGTAATTTACTGGTAAAATGACCATCGAATGGTTTCATAATATTGATTTTGGAACACAAATGTAAGTCTTTCTATTTTTCTAATGATAATTTGGTTCACTTTTAGATAAAAAAATATACGATTTTGAAAATAGTTTCAGAATAGGTCTATCCGAAAATGTAGAATATATCATATTACCCATATTGAAAAACTATTTATATTAATGATATTCAGTTGACTATGATTTCTGGCTCGCATATTGAATATGCATAAAAGCAATAGAAAAAAAAGAATCATGCTTATATATGGTGTTGTAGGTTATTTATTAATTACGTTTATATTTACCTTGTTTGGAATTAATCGACATGCTGAAGTCGTTAAACTGTTTTTAATAAGTTTACTACTTACTCCGGTTACCGGTGCCATTTGGATGATTAAAAATCGCCCCCAATCTGTTAAAATAAACTACTATTACTGCAAAGAGTGCCATTACGTTTACCCAATTAAAATGGGGTACTGCCCAATTTGTGCTGAAGAAGGCAAAAAAGTCAAGCTCAAAAAGTACAAAACGCCCTACAATTTTTCAAAAAGCCTGCAAAAACTAACACTAGCCTAAGCTTGACAAGACCCCCAAATATTTTGGGGGTTTTTTATTTCTCTTAAAACCTTAAAACAAAAAACATTTTTGTACGTTTGATGTTTAAAAACATTTTCAAAAGTGGATATCTACACTAAAAAGAAAGCCTGGAAAATATTTCTATTTGTAATAGGAATGGTATTGATTGCTCTTTCAATTTTTTATACTAACAGGCTCGTAAGTAAGTTTGCTTCTGCCGAGCGTAAAAACGTTCGATTATGGGCTGATGCAGTACATCGTAAAGCCGAGTTGATGCAATATACCGAAAAGTTTTTTGGGCAATTACAGGAGCAGGAACAGAAAAAAGCCGAATTGCTTGCCAAAGTTTATAACCGGCTGCTTACCGATAATAACTCCCAGGATTTAACATTCTATTTAAATATTATCCACGACAATAAAACGATACCGGTAATATTAACCGATGCGCGGGGTAAAATATTAAGTAGTAAAAACCTTGGGAAGGATCAGGATACCCTGGCTTTTTTATCGGGCAAACTTAAAGATGAATTTGCCGTTTATAAACCGATTGAAGTTGAGTTTGTGAAAGGAGAGAAAAACTATCTTTACTATAAAAACTCTAATTTATTTACACGGCTGAAAGAAGTTCTTAACGACTATATTACTAATTTTATGGAAGAGGTAGCGTTAAATTCTTCTAGTGTTCCGGTTATTATTACTGATAGCACCCAATCTGCTATTTTGCTTTATGGAAATCTGAACGAGGAAAAAATGATGGACTCCTCTTTTGCGCATAAAAAACTAACCGAGATGAAGGGTGAGAATGAACCCATTATCCTTGACTTTATCGATGTGGGTAAGGTTTATATTTTTTATAAAGATTCGGAATTATTGAATAAAATGCGCCTATTTCCTTTGGCTCAGCTATTAATTATTTTTGTATTTATTGGCATTGCTTATCTACTTTTCAGTCTTTCACGCAACGCAGAACAAAATCGGGTTTGGGCCGGCATGGCTCGCGAAACGGCGCATCAAATTGGTACTCCTTTGTCGTCGATAATGGCATGGATGGAATTATTGAAAATGGATAAAGCCAACCACAAGCAAGCTGCCGAAGAAATAGGAAAGGATGTGGCACGACTGGAAATGATTACTGAAAGGTTTTCTAAAATTGGTTCAACTCCCTCGCTGGAGTTGACCAATATTACCGACATCATCCGGCGAACGGTTGACTATTTAAAACCACGAACTCCCCGAAAAGTAGCGTACGACATTATTTTACCAAGGCACGATATTATCGTGTTGGCCAACGGCCCGTTGTTTAGTTGGGTATTGGAAAATCTCTTTAAAAACGCCATTGATGCCATGGATGCTAATGGAAAAATAACGGTTGAAATGAAAGAGGAGAACAATAATGTAATAATTGATGTTAAAGATACTGGAAAGGGCATCTCGAAAACCGAACAACGCGACGTTTTTAGTCCCGGTTATACTACCAAGAAACGAGGATGGGGGCTGGGTCTGTCGTTGGCAAAACGAATCATCAAAGAGTATCATAGAGGTAAGATTTATATTAAACATTCATCACCCGGAAAGGGAACCACTTTCCGTATCATCTTAAAAAAGGACGGCAACGCCTAAGACTCGCCTCAAAAGTGATTAGCAAAAGTTGATTGTTTTTCTTAAACATGACTTTACTATTAAAACGATTCTGCAACAACAGGGAGAATTCAGAAAATAGAACCGTTAATCTAAAGCAAGTCCCGTTTGTTTATTAAAAAAGTGCATTTTTTTTATTGCAAAAAACAGTTTGGTAGGTTTGTCAATTACTATTTCGGCATGCGGTTTTAGTCGTGCTACAATTTCTTTGTTGTGAAGGTAGGCAAAAGCAAATTTCTCGTTACCCAATTCTTCAACAAGTTGAATGGTGCAAGGAAACGTAGCAAATTCGTTTTCAGATGAGTCGCTATTAATTTTATCAAAAATATTCTCTGATCGAATACCTGCGATAATGGGTTCTTCAACATGATTTTCCATAAAATGGTTTGGTGGTAAGGTAAACTGAAATGCATCCGAGACGCCTTTGAATACTATATTATTATTGTTTTTCACAAAAATACCTTCAATAAAATTCATGGTTGGTGTACCAATAAAGCCGGCAACAAATAAATTTCGCGGCTTATTATACAACACAATCGGCTTATCCACTTGCTGTATCTCACCTTTATCCATTAAAACAATTCGTTCGCCAAGGGTCATGGCTTCCACCTGATCGTGTGTAACATAAATAACGGTTGTTTTTAGTGTTTTATGAAGCTTGGCAATTTCAATCCTCATTTGACCTCGTAACTTGGCGTCCAAATTACTGAGTGGCTCGTCGAATAAAAAAACTTTTGGTTTGCGAACAATTGCTCTTCCGATGGCTACGCGCTGATTTTGGCCTCCCGACATTGACTTTGGTTTTCGACTTAATAAATCTTCAATTTCGAGTATTTGGGCAGCTTCCATTACGCGGTTACGGATGGTTTTTTTATCTACTTTTTTAATTTTCAAACCAAATGCCAGATTTTCATAAGCTGTCATGTGCGGATAGAGCGCATAATTTTGAAAAACAATGGAAATATTCCTATCCTTTGGTGGAATATCATTTACGAGTTTGTCATCAATATAAAGATTGCCTTCACTTATTTCTTCCAAACCTGCTACCATACGTAAGGTTGTTGATTTTCCGCATCCCGAAGGGCCTACCAGCACGATAAATTCTTTATCTTTTATCTCAAGGTTAATATTCTTAACGGCTTTCACCTTTTTCTTATCCTTACTTTTATAAATTTTGGAAATATTTTCAAATCGAATGGTTGCCATGGTTGTGTTTTTTAAAGGTTGAATGTTGATTTTGAAATACGGGTAATTCGTGTACATAAATCCAGTTCGCCTGAGGCCACAATAAAATCATCACCATCATCTACAATTCCTGTTGTAAACACTACATCTTCAACATAAATACTGTTTAACAAGTGTTTGGTTAGTTCCGGTTTTGACGACAAAATGGAATTTTGCATTTCGAGGTGTACTATTTTCCATGGTTCATTTTTATCTAATAATGCCCAATAGGTTCGATAGGCACCGATTTTTCCATTTTTTTCCACACCATGAAATAGAACAAGCCATCCTTTGGGTGTTATAACAGGTTGTGCTCCTCCGCCAAGTTTTAGAGAAGTGGTTTTGCTTTTCCCTGCTCTGATAAAGGGTTCGTCGAGCGGCTTCCAATGCAACGCGTCAGGTGATTCAGCAAGGTTGATGGAAGGCCCCGGATTGTAATCGTTTTCCAGAGATGTGGCAAAATAGACGCTACCCATGGGTCGTGTTAACGCGTAAAATTTGTCATTAATAACCCCTTCAAACAAAAGCATGTCTTTGTTTTGATGGTCGAGAACAATACCTTGCAGCGCGTAATCCAGCCCGTTTTCCGAAGTAAACAACGCGGTGCACAACCGTTCGGAACTCACGCAGCAGCAGGTCATATAATATTTTCCTTCGATATACGATATCCTCGCATCTTCTATTCCGTATTCCTGATAACTTTTGGTAGGAGAGATGATTTTATCGTAATGGACATGAACGACTTCGCTACCATCTTTTGTAAGCTCAACAGGAAGAATCCACGAAAGGGAAGTTAAAGCATCCACCTGCATGGGATAAAACTTTTTCAGTGTAAAGCTTCTTGGATCGCTCATATCAACCTCTTCAAGATTATATGCATCAAGCACGTATCCTTTTTTAGTATCCCATCTTATACTGTGGACTTTATTGTCAAAAACGGGCGATTTCAGGGCTTCCGCTATCCGCACCATGAGGATAATATTTCCGTTGGGTAATCTTGCCATTCCCGGATTAAAAGCGCCCAACACAAAGGTCTCAAAGTTTAAGTTTTTTCTAAAGGGTGAAAAGCTTAAATCAATGTCATCCGGGTTGATAATTATTTTATCGAAAAGAAAATTATTTTGCATTGTTGTCCGAATTAAATTGAATAGTACGGTTCACCTGTTAAAGGGTTTTGAGGGTATTTGTTGCACAGTTCAGCTAAAATGTCTTCGTGGGTTACGGCAAGGTTCATCACCGTATCATTGCCTCCATAATAGATAAAAATGCGGCCATCATTTTTTCGTAGTGCACCACAGGTAAACACCACGTTTGGCACATGCACATAATCATCCTCCGCTACTCTGCAATCGGCTTTCGATGGGAATAAAATAGGAATATTAGCCACTTTAACTGCTGTGGGATTGTTTAAATCATGCAAAGTAACGCCCAGTACATAAGGGTTTCCATCCATGGTTTTTCTTACGCCGTGAAAAATACTTATCCAGCCGTGTTTTGTTTTAATTGGAGGAGCACCTGGTCCTATTTTATCGGAAAAAGGACTGGGACCTCCCAATTGTTTCATAGTGGGTTTGGCAGCAAGTTTCCATTCATTCTTCTCAATTTTATCGCAGTATCCAATTCGAATCTCCGAAAAAATGCCTCCGGTAACCTCTTGCGTAACATCATTCGGTCTGAAGAGCGCAACATATTTACCCTCGATTTTTTCAGAAAAAAGCACTACGTTTCGCATATCAATATCTACCACGGCTCCATAGCGTTTTACCGTTTCAAAATCTTTTGTTACCGCCAACGAAACTCTTACTCTGTTGCTCACGCTCGGGTGATAAGCACTATAGGTAATATAATAGGTTCCGTCTATTTTGGTTATCCGCGGGTCTTCCACTCCTCCGCCCTCGTTTTCGATAAAGTACTCTATGGGAAACCTGGACGAATGGAGGTCGCTTTTGCTACAGGGCTTCATAAAGGGTTTCTTTGAAACGTTCCAATTATCGATTCCATTCTCACTTGTGGCTTTACCAATAACCGAAATGCCGTTACGCAAATGCGAACGGAAGAGCATTACAGTTTTTTTATTATATTCGGCAACGGCGCTATTATGAACCGTAATGGTTTTAAGATAAGGTTTGTCCCAAACCTTGTTCACATCGTGGCAAGTAAGAATCGGATTATTTTTAAATCGAACAATTGGCTTGTTTAAGTCAAGCTGATATTCATCATTTAATATTTTTATCGTACGGTTCATTGTTACCTGTTTGATTTTAAAATTTGCAAAGCTGTGGGCGATGTTTCTATTGCCTGAAGGGCAAGCAGCGCTTCAATAGTTGATTCGGCGCCCGAGTTGACATTAACATTTTCGCCCGAATCAATACCATCAAAAACAACGCCTGATTCAGTATTAACCATCTGTTTGTTTGCTGCATTTTTGCCAAAAAACCAGCCGCTTAATTGCCCGGCCTGAACGGCATATTTTTCCGATTTTGTAATATTGTAAGCTTCAATGGATGCCAATATCATGGGTGATATGTTGTAGGCAATTTGAGGAAACTTCTCTAGATTGTACATCTGAATTGAATCATTCACTTTTTTTATATAAAACTGATGGAGGTATAACTGCTTTTGGCGATAGGTAAAAAAGTTATCGACCTCTTTAAGGGCACTCGTTATAAAGACCTCATTATGTAGTTCTTTTCCGGCTTTTAACAAGGCGTAAGCTTGCGTGTTTCCCCATGCATGCCATATATTTTTCCAACTTAAAAAGGCACCATACGGAAACGTTTTTTTATTACCAAACTGAGCTGAGAGAATAGATTCGCCTATGTTTTGCATTAAATTTTTTATCGTTTCATTGGGATTAATCCGATAGTAATTGGTCAGTCCCAACAAAATCACACTCATTTGGTCGCCACCGAAATCTGCTATACGTTTCGAGATTGTTAATCCTTCAACTTCTATTAATTCATCCGGTTGTTGAAACAAAATACCGATTTTTTGTGTTAACAACGAAAGCTGATTCTGTGCTTCTACCTGTAAATCTTGTAATTCACCGCTATCAACCAAGGAAAATTCTGATAAAGCCCAATAAGCCCGCCATGACCAAAAATTGGGTGTCGGTTTACTATTTTGGTGTACTTTATTAATTTGTTTGTCGGGAAACATAAAATTGTAATAGTATCCATTCGGAGCTCTCATATACATGATAAAACTTGATAGAGATTTGATTTTATCCAAATATTTTTGCAACGGATTTACTTTATACTGTCTGCAATAAAAAACCAATGCTCGTGAAACATCATCAATACAAGTAAACCCCTCATCCTGATCGGTTACCAGGTTGTAATCAGGGGCATTGCTATAAATCCAAATCGTTCCTAACTTCAAACTATCAATTTCAATTTCCTGATACAAATGGTCAAGATGTTCGCTGTTAATAATGGAAGGCTCGGGTTTTGGAATCTCTTTGCTGCACTTAGAACCCGTTAAGGTCAGCATAAAAAGGAGAAAGTAAAATTTTAGCATAATTTATTGAATGTTTTTTAGTAATTTTTCTAAGAGCAAATGTATATCAACTGTTGCAAATGATGTTGCGCTGTCCGAAATAGCATAAGGAATAATAAGTTTATTCCCATGTTGGAGGAATCCGCAGGTATAAACAACGTTGGGAACATACCCTTCGCGTTCCTCCTCATTCGGGCTTAAAAGCGGATGGGGGAGTGTTGCCAAAACCTTCTCGGGGTTATTCAAATCAAGCAGCGTTGCACTCAACACGTATTTGCGCAAAGGACCAACCGCATGTGTAAGCAAAAGCCAGCCATGGAGAGTTTTCACGGGGCTGCCGCTATTGCCGAGTTGGGTTATCTCCCAATCCCGTTCGGGTTTTTGAATCACTTTGTAGTTATCCCAAAAATATAGATTATCGGAATACATGATTGAAATACTATTACCCTCCTGCCTGCCAACCATTGCATATTTCCCGTTAATTTTTTCAGGAAACAATGCCATGCCCTTGTCTTTGGCCGCTTTACCATAAAGAGAACGAATTTCAAAAGTATTAAAATCGTTTGTTTTAATAATTTGAATACGTGTGTTCTTACCGTTGTAAGCGGTATAAGTACCGATATACTCTCTCTTATTATTATCGGAAAAGTGTACAAACCTGACATCCTCCATTCCCATTGATTCTTTTTTTGAAGAGGGGAAGATAACCCTGTTGCTTAAAGGCTTGTTGTTGTTAAAAGTAAGGTCGTAGTTTGTATCAAAAATTTCTGCCAGCGCCCTTTTAGACCCATTCAGTTTAAAAAGGTTTTTTGCTTTAAGGTCGTCAATTACCCGGTAGGCTTCCATTTCGGAAAACTCATCGGGAAGATAGTTGAACAGCTCTGGATTTATTCTGGCATTCAATCGTGCCCTTTCGTTGATAAATGATTTTTGATAAATAAGTTTCTTGTTTTTTGTGGCGGAAGTTGTTTTATTTGAAACTTTATCCATCGAAACTTCACCCTCTTTGGAAACGAACCCCGTACGGAAAACAATGGATGAGATGTGTCCTTCGCCGGTAGCTCTCAGACTCATAATAAATCGAACGGAATCATTATTACAGCCATTTTGGTCGGGATGAACGACGATAGAGGGGTTAAACAAAGCGGCTGATTCAATGGAATATTCTTTGGTAAAATAGGCACCTATCAAGAATTTTCTTGATAAAGAAAGCATTTCTGGGAGAACTACTTTGTTCTCGATGGTTTCAAAATGCTTTAAAATAGTCTCTTTAAAATCAAAGTGTCTGTTTTCAAAATCGTTGAAAACCCGGCCGATTGCCAGCTCAACAGATTGGTCATCTAAAGCTACTATCTTTGAAACGATCGCTGCTATTCTCTCTTTCTTTTTCAAATCCATAAAAAGGGGAAGTACCCTGTTAGGGTTTGCCTTTATTTTGATATTTAACCTTTTAACTTGAACCATTTAATAAATATTTTTATCCTTTAATGCCCGATGAGGCCATGCTTTTAATAAAATGCTTTTGAAAAATTGCATAGGTTATTATAATGGGCAAAGCCAGTAGTACTGCGGCAGCCAGTTTTACACCCAATTGAGCATCTGCCCTTCCGCCAACAGCAAACAAGGTTACCAATTGCGGCATTGTCATAAGGTTTTCATCGCGTATTACTATCAACGGCCACAAAACATCATTCCACGAATTCATAAAGGTTATGATGCCTACTGTAATTATGGTAGGAATAATGTTGGGCCATAAAACCTGAAAAACAATCCTAAGATTACCACAACCGTCAACGCGGGCAGCATCAATTAAGTCGTCAGGAATATTTTTGAAGGCTTGCCGGAACATGATGATGGCAAAAGCACTGTTTAATGCAGGTACAATCAGTGCAGCAAAAGTATCGACCCATCTTAATTTAACCATTAATATATAATTGGGTATTAGTGTTACCTGAAAGGGGAGTGACATGGTGAAGATAATAATAAAGAAAAGTAAATTACGACCTTTAAAATTTAATTTTGCGAGTGAATACCCAATCATAGAGCCAAATAGCATGACTCCGAGGGTAGAAGTTCCTGCAACAATCAAACTATTTAACAAGGATTTCAGAATAGGAATTTTCTGGAACATTGTTAAATAATTACTGAGCGTGAGGGTTTGAGGCAAAAGCGTAAAATGACTGATTTGTTCTTCGGGAGTTAAGGAGGCTACAATCATCCAATAGAATGGATAAAGGAAAGATATTGCTGCAACGACAAGCAATAAATAGGATATAATTTTACGAATTTTCATCTAACTAATTTTCTTTTTCAATGGTATATTTTTGTATAACCAGCACAACCATGATAATAAAGGCAAAGGACATGCCGAGTGTTGCCGAATATCCCATGTGATAATATTCAAAGGCTTGTTTGTAGATATATAACATGGCAGATAAGCTGCTATTCAAAGGC
>QMPP01000100.1 GCA_003650425.1 Bacteroidota bacterium
TCGGAATGAATGTAGTATAGGTTATCTTTTCCTGTGCTGTTCATCTCGTATATGGCAAATAGGCCGTTGGCGGCGCTAAGGTAATAAAATTATAAAACTCCCGCGTTTCTGAAAGCTTTTAGGCGTCAAGTAGCTACCAGACTACCATTCTCTTAAGCCACATCGCTTAACAATCAATTCGCCCCACATTATCCAATGGCATGGCCATAAAATAATCTACCGGTTTGAAAACAAAAGTAGTTTTTTACCAAAAGTGTTTCATAATCTTTTAACGGGTTAACTTTAAGCAACTTCAATAAAAAAAGCCTCACGAACAAATCGTAAGGCTTAAAAAGTGATCCGTCCGAGGCTCGAACTCGGGACCCTCTGCTTAAAAGGCAGATGCTCTACCTGCTGAGCTAACGGATCATCCGTTTTGCTGACGTTTCAGTCAGCATCCTGACAAACTTTGTTTTGTCAAAATTTGGAGGTGCAAAAGTACTTCTTTTTTTTAATTTACAAAGTTTTTATTAAAAAATTTACTCTTCTAATATTCCTTTTCCCTGTCGGATAATTTCAGGTTCATCGCCGGTACAATCAACTACTGTTGAGGCAACATTATCACCATATCCGCCATCAATAACTAAATCAACACGATCCTTGTATTTTTCGTAGATTAATTCGGGGTCGGTGGTGTATTCTAAAATTTCATCATCATCATGAATGGAGGTGCTGACCAACGGGGTGCCTAATTCTTCAATAATGGAAGTGAGAATATTGTTTTCAGGAATTCTGAAGCCAATGGTTTTTTTCTTGCTCTGAAAAATCTTTGGAATATTTGAGTTGGCATTTAAAATAAAAGTAAAAGGGCCGGGCAGGTTTTTCCTCATCAGCCTGAAGGTTTTGTTATCGAAAGGCTTGGTGAACTCAGAAAGCATACTCAAATCATTTACAAGAAATGAGAAATTAGCCTTCTCTTTTTTGATGCCTTTTAACTGGGCTATTTTGTCCAGCGCTTTCGGCTTGTTGATGGAACACCCCAGGGCATAAACAGTGTCGGTTGGAAAAATAACAACACCACCATTTTCTAAAACGTCAATTACCATTTTAATGTGCTTTGGTGCCGGGTTTTCCGGATATATTTTAATCATCATAATCAAGGTTTTTTGTTGAATAAATAATGGGATTATTGAAGTAACAAAGATACTACATTTTTTTAGTACAAAATTGAAGAAAGCCGTTATGTGGGAACACCGAATATCAATTAAGTGCCTAAAGTTTGTAGTTGAATGGGAGTTAGTATTCTTCGCGTCTTAGCGCCTTTGCGGTTAATCATTTACGATTGAACCCAAAATCAAAAATCAAAAATCCCCAATCATCAATCACCTTAATTTTTTTTAGCCCGTAATACAACAAAAAAGGGGTAAGCTACTTACATCGCACCGCTCAACCACCTACCCTTGCTACCTTCCGATCCTGGGGGAATTCAGTGGGAGCTGGTCGTATAAGACTTACCCCGTGGCAAAAATAATTATTGTTGATTAAACAGCAACCTTTTTTAGGTTTTTTTTATCTTTACCTCAAAATTCATTTAAATTAAATATCATGGAACAAAAATCAATTTTCTCTTCTTCACTGGTAGCCGGTGTGTTAGTTTCTGTCGCACTAATTATTTTTAAGCTGGTGTTGTTTTTACTCGATGTTGACGGGGAGTCCTATATACAGTTTGGTTACTATATTGTGTTTGCATTAGGATTGGCATGGGCCATATACTCGGTGCGCAACAGTAAACTCGATGGTTTTGCAACCTATGGCAAGGCCTTTATGATTGGATTGTATGCTTCCATCAGTATTGCCGTGATAATGGCTGTTTATACCTATGTATATATGAAATATATCGACCCTTCATTTGTGGATAATCTTTTAGCTAATGCAGAAGATAAAATGATAGAAACCAATCCCGATATGTCGGAAGAAGATTTGAACAAAGCACTAGAGATGACTAAAATGTTTATGCAGCCGGGACTTATGTCGGTATTTAGCATATTTGGAAGTATTATTACCGGGGCTATCTTTTCGTTGATCGTGGCTATTTTTGCCAAACGAGAGCAAGTATCAATCGAGGTGTAGTTTTGTAGTACATATTGCTATCTTTGTGGCTGCTATTTATGGTTGTTTACCACTAAAAATTTAAGATGGATATTTCTGTTATTGTTCCGTTGTATAATGAAGAAGAATCCCTTCCGGAACTTAATGAATGGATTGCAAGAGTAATGAAAGCCAACGGGTTTTCGTACGAGGTGGTGTATGTTGATGATGGATCGAATGACAACTCCTGGAAAATTGTAGAAATGCTGGCTAACCACTCGCCTCATGTAAAGGGGCTAAGGTTTCGGCGTAATTACGGAAAAGCCGCCGCTTTAAACGAAGGATTTAAAATTTGTCAGGGTGACGTGGTAATAACCATGGATGCCGATTTGCAGGACAGTCCCGATGAAATCCCTGGTTTGCGTAATATGCTCCTGGATAAAAACCTGGATATTGTTTCGGGCTGGAAGAAAAAAAGGTACGATTCAAAACTTGCTAAAAACTTTCCTTCAAAAATTTACAACTGGACTACACGTAAGCTTTTTAAGACAAAGCTACACGATATGAATTGCGGCTTAAAGGCCTATCGTAATGAAGTTGTAAAAAATATTGAGGTGTATGGCGAGATGCACCGGTATATTCCGATTATTGCCAAATGGGCAGGCTTTACTCGGATTGATGAAAAAGTAGTAACGCACCAAAAGCGTAAATATGGCGTTACCAAGTTTGGTTTGGATCGTTTTGTAAAAGGATATCTCGATCTGTTTACTATTAATTTTGTTTCCAGGTTTGCCAGTCGCCCGATGCACTTTTTCGGGGCAT
This sequence comes from Bacteroidota bacterium, assembly GCA_003650425.1. Taxonomy (GTDB): domain Bacteria; phylum Bacteroidota; class Bacteroidia; order Bacteroidales; family F082; genus B16-G9. The sequence continues at coordinate 2,890 of QMPP01000100.1, forward strand.
TTGGATCTGTTATCTTTTTTGTAGGATTCGTTATAGCCAGCTACCTTGCGTATACGAAGTTTGTTTTAGGTATTCCCAGAATGACAGACCGCCCATTGTTTTATTTTGGATTGCTTGCCATGATAATGGGTACACAACTATTTTTAGCAGGATTTCTCGGAGAACTTATCTCACGAAATAACCGGTCTGACAGAGTGTATAAAATTAAAGACAGGGTTGGAGTATTAAACGGGTCGAAAAAAACCGAACAGGAATGGGAAGGCGCCGAAAAGTAGTAGTAGTTGGCTCGGCCTGGCCGCTGAGGGGCGGACTTTCAGCTTTTAACGAAAGAATTGCGAGGCAATATATAAAGCAGGGAGATGAGGTAACTATATACACCTTTAGCCTTCAATACCCGGGTATCCTGTTTCCCGGTAAAACACAATATTCATCGGAGCCCAAACCTGATGATTTAAACATCAGGGTGAAAATTAATACGGTAAATCCCGTTACATGGTTTAAAGTGGGAAACGAGATTAAAAACCAAAACCCCGATTTGGTAATTATTAAGTTCTGGATTCCTTTTGTGGCTCCGTCATTGGGTAAAATAGCACGAATAATCCGAAAAAACGGACACTCTAAAGTAATCTCTATCATCGATAATATTATCCCTCACGAAAAACGACCGGGAGACAAAATGCTGGGGTCGTACTGGGTAAACAGTGTTAACGGGTTTGTAACTATGTCGCGGGCTGTGCTCGATGATTTAAACTTTTTTGATAAAAAGAAACCAAAAGTTTATTGCCCTCATCCACTTTATGATCATTATGGGAAAATTGAGAATAAAAAAGATGCCAGAAAAGCTTTAGGACTGGATCAGGAAACAAAATACATGTTGTTTTTTGGTTTTATCAGAGATTATAAAGGGCTTGATATTTTATTAAAAGCGCTAAACAGCGATTATATAAAATCGAATAATATTAAACTCCTGGTAGCCGGTGAGTTTTACACCGATTCTAAACCTTATTTTGACTTGATTGAAGAAAACAGCCTTCAGGAAATAGTCATCATGTCGAATGATTTTATCCCCGACAGCAAAGTGGCACTCTATTTTAATGCCGCTGATGTGGTGGTTCAGCCTTATAAAGATGCCACCCAAAGCGGGGTTACTCAAATTGCCTATCATTTTGAAAAGCCCATTATTACTACCAATGTTGGCGGTTTGGCCGAAATAGTTCCGGATAACGAGGTGGGCTTTGTGACAGCTCCCGACGTTGATGAGATCAGGCAGGCGATTATTAGGTTTTATTCGGAGAGCAAAGAGAAAACATTCAGGAGTAACATAAAAGAACTGAAGCGGCAATACAGCTGGGATAACATGCTTGCTGCTGTGGATGAGGTTGTTGAGATGTGTAATTCGTCAACTAAATAATAAACTATGATTATAAGAAGTAAAGCCCCGTTGAGAATTGGCCTTGCAGGAGGAGGAACCGATGTGGCACCCTACTCCGATATTTACGGCGGTGCTATTTTAAATGCTACTCTCAATTTATATGCTTACGCAACTATCGAGCCGGCTAACGATGGATTCATTACCTTTGATGCGGTAGATCGTGGAGAGACGATTGTCTTGAAAGCTGAAAAACAGCTGGAGGTTGATGGCAAACTCAGCCTGGCAAAAGGAATCTACAACAGGTTAGTAAATGATTATGTTAAAAAACCGTTGTCGTTTAAATTAACAACCTATGTTGATGCTCCTCCCGGGTCGGGATTGGGTTCCTCTTCAACCCTGGTGGTGGCCATACTTGGAGCGTTTGTTGAGTGGCTTCAGCTACCCTTGGGTGAGTACGACATTGCGAGACTTGCATGGGAGATTGAACGCCAGGATTTAAAAATGGCCGGAGGAAAGCAGGATCAGTACGCGGCAACTTTTGGCGGTGTTAACTTTATGGAGTTCTATAAAGAGAACAAAGTTATTGTTAATCCACTTCGCATAAAAGCTGAAATATTAAGTGAGTTGTCGTATAACATGGTGCTTTATTATACGCAAACAAGCAGGTACTCTTCCGATATTATTGAGTCACAAATGAAAAACGTTACCGATAAAAAGGAGGCAACCCTTGAAGCTACCCATAATTTGAAGAAACAGGCGGTTATGATGAAAGAAGCCATATTAAAAGGAGAGCTGAATAAAATTGGTGATATTTTAAACTTTGGATGGGAAAATAAAAAGAAGATGGCTTCAGGAATTTCAAACCCTCAGCTGGATAATATTTATCAAACTGCCATGAGCGCAGGTGCTTCAGGAGGTAAGATATCAGGAGCCGGTGGAGGAGGGTTTATGTTTTTTTATTGTCCTCGCAATACGCGCTTTGAGGTTAAAAATGCCCTGGAAAAGCTGGGTGGTTACGTGTTGCCTTTGGAGTTTATCGAAAAAGGACTTTCAACCTGGAGATTTTAACATGGCAAAAGTTACGGAAGCAATATTGTTGGCCGGCGGATTCGGTACCCGGTTGCAAAGTGTGGTTAAGGATATTCCCAAACCCATGGCCAATATTAACGGAAAACCTTTTTTGCAGTATCTTATTGAGTTTTATGCAAAACAGGGAATCAATCATATAGTTTTGTCAGTAGGGCATCTGCATCATGTAATTCAAAATTATTTTGGCAACCATTATGCCGGTGTTTCCATAAGTTATGCTGTTGAAGATCATCCGTTGGGAACCGGAGGGGCCATTCGGAAATCACTCGAATTAACAAAAACCAACGATGTTTTTGTGGCTAATGGTGATACCTTGTTTGCAGTTGATTTAGCATTGATTGCGCAGTTTCATGATAACAATAATGCCGATATAACACTGGTAACACGCCGGGTGGATGAAGTTAGCCGCTATGGAAGTATCAGTATGGATAATAATTACAGAATTGTTGGTTTTAAAGAAAAAAACAGCACATCCGGTAAAGGATACATTAATGGTGGCGTTTATTTGATTGGTAAAAAGTTTTTTAATAGTTTTAGTTTTCCTGAGAAGTTTTCTATTGAAAAGGATTTCTTTGAAAAACATTTTAACGATGGTGTTTTTTTGGGAAAACCCTGTTCTAACTATTTTATCGATATAGGTATCCCTGAAGATTATGCCAGAGCTAAACAGGAGTTTTTACAAATGTTTTAAGAAATAACCGTTTGGTTTGGCTGTTTCTGAATGGCATGTAGCAGGGCATACGGTTGTAAAAATTCATCTCTTCGGAATGAGAATATTTCTCTATTTTTACCCCTTTAAATCTTAATATTATGAACATCGAAAAAGCCATTACCGACTCCATATCGGTAAAACAAAAAATATTACAGGATGTGTCGATACATGCTCAAATTTGGAAAGCAGCAGAGTATTGCATCGAGACTTACAGAGACCTCGGTGGAAAAGTGTTGTTTTGCGGAAACGGGGGTAGCGCTGCCGATGCACAGCACCTAGCTGCCGAGCTTTCTGGTCGCTATCTGTACGATCGTGATCCGCTCTACTCCGAAGCCCTGCACGTGAACACCTCCTACCTTACAGCGGTAGCCAACGATTACTCTTATGACTTAATCTACTCAAGAATGATAAAAGGATCGGGCAAAAAGGGAGATGTGCTGTTTGGAATAAGTACATCCGGAAATTCGGTTAACGTGATTAATGCTTTAAAACAGGCTAAAGAACTTGGAATGAAGACGGTGGCTTTTACAGGAGCCGGTGGAGGCGAAATGGCTTCAGTTGCCGACCTCTCTATCAGGGTTCCTTCGGAAGATACCCCCCGAATCCAGGAGGCTCACATTATGATTGGCCATATTATTTGCGAAATAATTGAGTCGGAACTTTTTCCTCGCAGTTGATGATGGGTAGTTTTTTAAAAAATATCAATTCATCCTGGACACTTTTTCTTGATAGGGATGGTGTAATCAACAAACGTTTGGTTGACGACTATGTTAAGCGGTGGGATGAGTTTGAGTTTCTGCCCGGTGTTTTGGAAAGTATGGCTGTTTTTTCCAAATTGTTTGGCAAAATCATCGTGGTAACAAACCAGCAGGGTGTGGGTAAAGGATGGATGACAGAATCGGAATTGAACGAAATTAATCAAAAAATGATTGAGAATATCGAAGAGGCCGGAGGAAGAGTAGATGGTGTTTATTACTGCACCGATCTTAAAAATAAACCCGGTAATTGTAGAAAACCATCCACTACTTTGTTTGAAAGAGCCCGGCATGACTTTCCTGAAATTGATCCTTCAAAAAGTATTATGGCCGGCGACTCGCAAAGTGATATTGATTTTGGCAGGAATGCCGGTATGTACACAGTATTTATTGGCCGTGAGAATAGTAGAGCAAACGTCTGTTTTAGTGACCTGAAAAGTTTTGCCGGAAAACTTATACGACAATAGATTGTTTTGTGATAACTTTATAACCACAGTGGTAAATTGAAAAAGCAAATTAATAGCTTTGTACATTAAACCTGTATTTGAAATAGATTTCCTTTTATGTCTCCGACCATTATATTATTTACGTTTCTAATTTATACCCTGCTGCTTTTTGCGGTTTCGTGGGTTACTTCACGCCATGCCGATAACGAGAGTTTTTTTAATGGCAATAAAAAATCTCCCTGGTTCGCGGTAGCTTACGGAATGATTGGGGCTTCCTTGTCGGGGGTTACTTTTATTTCTGTTCCGGGATGGGTGGGAAGCAGCGGCTTCACCTATTTTATTATCGTTCTTGGCTACGTGGCCGGATACGCTGTGGTAACTTCCGTATTGCTCCCACTATACTACCGGCTTAACCTAACCTCTATTTATACCTATCTCGACCAGCGGTTTGGTGCAAAATCGTATATAACAGGGGCCTCTTTCTTTTTGCTTTCAAGAATTGTTGGCGCCGCCTTCAGAATGTTTTTGGTGGTTTCGGTACTGCAATACTTTGTGTTCGATTACTTTAATATCCCCTTTTGGGCTACCGTGGTAATTTTTATTTTGCTTATTCAACTGTACACTTTGAAAGGCGGTATTAAAACTATTGTCTGGACCGATACACTTCAGACTACTTTTATGTTGCTGGCAGTAGTTTTTACAATAGCTTTTATCCTTCATCATATGCAGGCGGGATTGGGAGATATCCTGACAAAAGTATGGCACAGCGATTATTCAAAAATGGTAATTACGGATGTTAATAGTCCTAAGTTTTTTCTGAAACAGTTTCTCAGTGGTATGTTTATTACTATTGTTATGACTGGTCTTGACCAGGATATGATGCAGAAAAACCTCAGCTGCCGAAATCTTGCCGATGCAAAAAAAAATATGACTACCCTTAGCTGGATTTTAGTTCCCGTTAACCTGGTCTTTCTTTTTCTGGGTGCGGTGTTGTTTATCTATGCGGCTGAAAAAAATATTACACTTCCGGCTAATGCCGATCTTGTTTTCCCTACCATTGCCATAGGTAACCTTGGTATTATGGCGGGAATTGTTTTTATCGTGGGGTTGATTTCTGCTGCTTATTCTAGTGCCGACAGTGCATTAACAGCATTAACTACCTCCTTTAGTATTGATATACTAAAACTGGATAAGAAATTTAAAGACGATGAAAGCTTGTTGAAAAAAAAGAGGATGCTGGTTCATTTTTTAATGAGTGTAACGGTTATATTTGTAATCATTCTATTTAAGCTGATTAATGATGAGTCGGTAATAGCTCAGTTATTCACTTTTGCAGGATACACTTATGGGCCGCTGTTGGGGTTGTACACCTTTGGCCTATTCACCAAGTGGCAGGTAAAGGATCAATGGGTGCCGTTGGTGGCCATTGTTTCGCCGGTGTTGGCATATCTGATTAAGGTGAATTCGGTACAGTGGTTTAACGGGTATCAAATTGGATTTGAGTTGTTGTTGATTAACGGATTAATTACGTTTATAGGGTTACTTTTTATTATTAAAAAAAAATAGTTACAGTTATGGCTAATTTCAGGTTTATTGCTTTAGAGCATACACTAAACAGACCGGTGGTTGAAGTCAACTATCCATCAGCAAAAGTTTCTGATTATTTTGGGTCGATGGTTTTTAATCAGGCAACCATGCGCGAGTATCTTACCGATGAGGCGTATAAAGTGGTTATGAGTGCTATTCAAAAGGGAATTCGTATCGATCGTAAAATTATTGACCAAATTGCTTCTGCCATGAAAGCCTGGGCTTTGTCGAAAGGAGCCACACATTACACCCACTGGTTTCATCCGTTAACAGGTGCTACTGCCGAAAAGCACGATGCCTTTATTATGCCACAACCCAACGGGCGTGCCCTCGAAGAGTTCCAGGGAAGTGCCCTAACCCAGCAGGAACCTGATGCTTCGAGCTTTCCAAGTGGTGGAATACGTAATACTTTTGAAGCACGCGGATATACGGCCTGGGATCCTACTTCACCGGCGTTTATCATGGATAATACCCTCTGTATTCCTACAATATTTGTATCCTATACGGGAGAATCGCTCGATTATAAAACCCCTTTGTTAAAGTCGCTTACAGCATTGGACAAGAGTGCTAAAAATGTTTGCCATTATTTTGATAAAAAGGTAAATAAAGTTTACGCTACGCTTGGATGGGAACAGGAGTATTTTTTGGTGGATGATGCCTTGTTTGCCGCACGACCCGATTTGGTTTTGACGGGTAAAACCGTGTTTGGACACTCCTCTGCAAAAGACCAGCAACTGTCTGATCACTACTTTGGAACCATTCACGAAAGGGCATTGGCTTTTATCAAAGATCTGGAAATAGAGGCTCATAGATTGGGCGTTCCCTTAAAAACCCGGCACAACGAGGTGGCTCCGTCGCAGTTCGAATGCGCTCCGGTTTACGAGGAGATTAATATTGCTGTTGACCATAACCAGCTGCTGATGCATCTATTAGATAAGATTGCCCGGCATCATCATTTTAAAGTATTACTGCACGAAAAACCTTATGCGGGGGTAAACGGGTCGGGAAAACATAATAACTGGTCGTTGGCTACCGATACGGGGGTAAACTTGCTCTCGCCGGGGAAAACGAAAAAAGATAATTTTCGTTTTATTACGGTGATGGTGAATATTTTAAAAGCAGTTTACGATTATGAAGAGTTGCTCCGAGCCAGCATCGCATCCGAAGGAAATGACTTGCGGTTGGGGGCTAATGAAGCACCACCGGCTATTATCTCTGTGTTTATAGGAGAGCAGATTAGTAAGACTTTAGATACTATTGAACAGATGCCCTCCAGAAAATCGCTGGCAAGCAATCATAATTCCGGTTCGTTGGACATTCCTAAAATTCCCGAAATATTACTGGATAATACCGACCGTAACAGAACATCACCGTTCGCGTTTACGGGAAATAAATTTGAATTTCGTGCCGTGGGATCTACCGCGAACACGGCAAAGCCAATGTTTGTGCTAAACACAATCCTCGCCGAGCAGTTGGAGAAGTTTAAAATTGATGTTGATAGCGAAATAGCCAAAGGCCTTAAAAAAGAGGATGCCATTTTTAATGTTATTCGTAAATATATTAAGGAGTCGAAACCGATACGCTTTGAAGGAAATTCTTATAGTAAAGAGTGGGAAAAGGAGGCTGCAAAACGTGGCCTGTCAAACAATCGTACCACACCTGATGCCATAAAAGCCTTTCTTTCTGAAAAATCAGTTAAGCTATTTGCCAAACACAATGTTTTAAATAAGGTAGAGCTTAAAGCTCGTTATGAAATCAAGTTGGAAAATTATACCAAAAAGCTTCAGATTCAGTCGAGAGTTATGGGCGACTTGGCGGTGAATCATATTTTACCAACTGCTATTCAATATCAAAACCGGTTAATTGAAAACGCCCGTGGCTTAAAAGAGGTGCTTGATTCAAAAACCTTTGTTAAGCTGTCACGTAATCAGCTTAACACCATTAAGGAAATTTCAGATCATGTTTCCAATATTAAAGAATATGTGGCTGAAATGGTGGATGCCCGCCGGACAGCTAACAAAATAGAAGATATTGAACATCGGGCCGAAGCCTATAAAGATACGGTTCTGCCTTATTTTGAAAAAATACGAAATCATGTTGATAAGCTTGAACTTTTGGTGGACGATGAAATCTGGCCATTGCCCAAATACCGGGAGCTGCTTTTCCTAAAATAGGAACAGGCACGAAAGCTTTTAAGCTGCCCTTTCAGGGCGCTGTATTTGCCATGCAAATACCTGAGGCACGCCTCAGGATGAAATAAACTGGGCTTTCAGCCTGCTCTATTTGGTAGATTGGATGGTTAAATTCGCCCTGCAAGGGCAAATTAATTCAGCCAAGAACAACGTTCTTGGAATAAAA
>QMPP01000101.1 GCA_003650425.1 Bacteroidota bacterium
CTAAAAACTGCTAACTAAACAAGAAACCAGAAACCTGCAACAAGAAACCGTAATGCCAATGGAGGTTGCGCATGGAGAAATCTCCTAAAGAGCAGGTGATTACCCGGGAGATGTCTCGACTCCCACTTCGACATCCTTCGACGAGCTCAGGATTCGGCTCAGTGTCCGCTCGACATGACGGCGAAACCAAGTTGTCAAAACGGGTAGCCTGATGCCTCGGGGGATTGATTCGCAATGGATTTATTGCCACCATCACCCTTCGACTTCGCTCAGGATGACCATCCAGCAACTTCGCTCCCTCTGATCCTCTGACCCTCTGATCCTCTGATCCCCTGATCCTCTGACCCTCGCCCCTTCGCGGTTAATTCTTTTCTCCTCCCTCTTCCCCACCATCAATCACACCGCCATACTTTTAACGAAAAGGACAGGTCTGTTATTTCTGCTTTAAAATTTTTGAAATTCCCATTTGCTTTCCCGACTGCCATTTTAAAAAATAAACGCCTTTTGGAAACTTATTCATTTGAATGGTTTCAATCCGGTTTTCCTGTTTAAGCTCCATTGTTTTTGTAAAAACAATCTTTCCATAAATATCAAATAGCCAAACCTCAACAGGCTTTGTAAGCCCATGGCAGGCCAGGTTTATTTTATCAGAAAAGGGATTTGGAAAAACTTTTATACCGGATGCTGCCGGTTCAATAATGCCCGATGGGTCGATAAAGGTAATATAAACGCTTCCGGTGGAGGTGCATTGGTTGATAAAACCCACCACGGAGTAGCGGTGCGTACCCGCAAGATATTTGTTATAAGGAACGGTAATCATCTGTGTTGTGTCGCCAGTATTCCACAAATAGTGATCAAAACCCTCTCCGGCATCAAGTTTAAGGGTGTCGCCGGGGCGCAAAGTATCGTAACTTCCCAAATCAATGTCGTTTCCAACCCCATAGATAAATGTAACCAGCGAGTCGTATCCCGTGCATGATTCTTCGTTGGTATAGGCATACACCACGTATTGCTGTCCGGTTTCTGCAACAGAAGGTTTAAAAATAGTACCTACCACACCCGATCCGGAGAAAGTTCCGCCTTCGGGGATACCAAACAGAGAGTCGGATGCATCGTTTTGACAATAAGCCGGCAACAAACCCCAGGCATCTACTTCAGGCATTGCTTTTACATAAACGGTTGCCGAATCAATATTTATACATCCCTCTGCCGAAGTTCCCTGCAACAAAAAATCAGTAGTATCTACCATGTAAAACAAAAGCGTATCGCCGGTTTGTTGTATATTGTTGTAGTACCACAGATAGCTATCGGCTCCACTGCCGGAAAGCGTAACCATAGTATAGGCACACACGGCGTTTTCAGGGTGATGAAGCACTACTTCGGGCAGTGGTAAGGCAGTTAATACGAGCGTGTCGGAATTTAAGCAGCCATAATACGATGAGTCTTTAACAATAAATAAGGTATCGGTAACCGTTTTGGTTTTAATAAAAGTAGTGTCCGACAATTTATTTCCTAACAAATCTTCCCACCACATATCTCCATTTCCAGAAGCAGTAAAAGTAATGCTATCGCCCAAACAGGCTGAGGTATCGTTTGAAGTTACCAGGGTAGGCGTTGGCCAAACCTCAACAAAAGCCTCGTCCTCCGTAACACAAAAGTTGGTGTCAACCACCTCCACCATAACATTTTGTGATTGCATGGGAATAAATGCTAAAACGCCAAAATCCAAGGTGTCAATAAGGTTATTGTAATGCCAAACGTAATGATCAAATCCCGTTGAAGGGGTAACAACTACGCGGGCGACACCCCCTTCGCAAGTTGAGTTACTAAAGGTTATCGCAGCATCGGGAAGCGGATAGATGTTAATTGTTATACTATCATAATTATAAGCCCCCAGGGTATTTTTAACATACAATATATACAGGATTGTATCAGAAGGCGTAACAGTTACACTTTGGGTGGTATCAATCAGGTTTGAGGTGTCTGATTCGTACCACTTGTAAACCGCCATGGAATCAGGACCGTAAAGCGTGATAGAATTATTAAGACATATTCCTGTATCGGGGCCTATGGAAAAATCTAATGTAATAACATAATAAACAATGCTATCGGACGACTCGCACCCCTGATCGGTAGTTGTTACCAGCGTGTATGATGAAGTATCAACCGGACATACCTGTACATTTTGAAGGGTATCGAATAAAGTGTCGGCAGAAAACCAGTTATAGGAGGCAAATCCGGAAGGGCCGAAAACCGAGTCACATTCACCAAGATTAATAGTGGTATCGGGAGCAAGACTCCATTCAGGAATAGCCAATACATTAACAATGATTGTATCGGATGCAATATACCCCATCAGGTCGGTTACTTCTAACACGTATTCAGTAGTATCTACCGGGCAAACCGTGGTGTATTGTGTGGTATCGAAAATGGTATCTGCCACAAACCACCGGTACGCCCTCATGCTGTCGGGACCTGCCAGTGTTACACATTCGCCCTGACAAATAGTGGTATCAGACCCAAGGGAGAAAGAATAGGTGTGTATAAAGATGGTTACACTATCGGTAGCACAAAAATCCAGGTTATTCGAGATAGTAAGGCACACCAGCGTATCGGTGCCGGAGCAAATTTCAACATCCCGGGTGGTATCACCCGTACTCCAGTTGTAGTTGTAATCGCCGGAAGGCCCGGATAACTGTACACAGCTATCAGCTAATACGGTTGTGTCGTTTCCCAAATCAAACGTTAGTATGTCACAAAAATCCGGATCATATCCCGGATTCCAGCCTTGCTGATTGAGGTTGCACAACACATTGCGAAGGCTGTCTTTTTGAGTACCGCAATCCATTAAAATAACATAATCCATAGCAACCATAGCATCGTACTGAGTGGCCGACTGAGCAGCAACCGTTGTAAAAGAGTCGGCCAGATACTCCATAGGATAATAGTACCTGCCATCCCACGCCAGGTTTATCAACGCTGAATCCTGATTAACGCCCTCGTAAGAATAATCATCGGTTCCGTAAACATCGATAGAATTAATTTGCGCATCAGAAAATAGTTTCAGGGTTAAAGCATAAAACCGTCTGTCAGACGGAACATCGCCATTAAAAGTGAGTGTAAGTCGGTTGCCTGACAGGTTTTTGTTAACCGTCACAACCTGCTTAACAGCCAGGTAGTCAAGAATCTCATCTTCAGGAGCAATTAAGATATTATCCAGCCCCAGCTCACCATAAGTGTAATAAATTTGCGTTAGCTCCGAAGAAAAGGCTGCCGTAAGATTAGTGTGCCATCCCCAAGGCGTCCAACGATTAGACCCTGACTGGCTGTACCCGTATAGTTCATCTGCTTTGTTTTTATAGCCATTCCCATCAAATATTCTGTTTATTTTAGGTGTTTGCAACCAATCGATGGTGGTATCGTTTACATCAATCCCTTTTTCATCAGCATTTAAACCGTCTTGCATCCCATGGCCTAAAAACCCATTATAATTATTATTTTGGCATGGCACATAATAGGCGTCGCCCAGATTAGGCTGCACAAAGACCTTAATATATAAAGAGTCGTTTACCTTACGTTTAGCATAACTCTGTGTACGCCGTATATCATAATTGGCATGGCCTGTTACAGGGTCAGAGATTCCATGATTTTCAACACCCCAGTTATGTTCCCAAAGTTCCTTTACCTGCGGCCAGGTTAAATAATCGGGAACATGGTAAGGCCCCGGCGCCAACAAATCAACATGCAAACCGTTGAAAATATACATGGAAGTTGACATTTTAAAGGTAACAGAGTTTCCGCATCCATCGGTATAATAGAGGCCTCCTGAAGAGCCATTTCCTTCAAAAAGCGGATAGGCCGTGTTGTAAATATCAACATGAGAATCGTCTTCCTGAAAGCTCATGGCAAAAACCTTGTTGTACTTTAAAGGGGTTTTAACTACACTTAACGTATCGGGATGTTGATTAAACAAAATAACTACCGAATCGACCTGCACAAGCTGAGAGCCTTGAGCAAGTATTATAGTGGCTGATTGCGAAACGACAAACACCACAATAAACAGGCGATATAACCAAAATGACTTCATCGTTTATTCTTTCGATATTGAAAATCATAAATGGGTGGGTAATTGGTATTAACGTCGATGTTGCGAATCTTTTTCCTCTCTTTACGATAATAATCTTTGTTATTTTCGAAATATCGGTTGTTTTTTGAACCAAATCGCCATCCCAGCGTAAACTCGTGAGATCCACCAGAGTGAGCATTAATTCCCCCAATTGGAACTTCATAAGAATAATTAAAGACAAGACCGGCTCCCAGATTTCCCCCAAGATTAACACCAACCGCACCGCCGCTACGGTACATAATGCCGGTCCAAAAACGTTGAAGGTAAATAAACATAACAGAAAGTTCGGTACTTAGCGGATCGTTAGTGGTTTTTCTAAACACCCCGTAAGTTTGCATATCCCATCTTTTATTGAGCGAAAAAATATTGGAAATATGAAAAAGAAACTCTTGACGTAAGTTAAACGTAACACCCTGCCCATTTACTACTTCCTGTCGGGATGAAAACAAGGTTGGGATAGAAAAGCCAACATTCATGGTTCGCCAGTTATAATTTAACCCAAAACCGGCATTAAATTTAGCTACAACCAAACTGGTAATATCTTTAAAAAGCGGATCGTTTGGGTCAACCCCAATGGCGTTGGTATAATTAATAACATTTTGATAATAACTTCCCCAAACGGCAAAGTGAATAAATTGTTCATTTTCTACCTTGAGTTTGTAAGTATAGCTAAGGCTGGCTTTAAATCGTGACAAAATATCGGTATTGTCCATATATACCTCACTACCCAGCCACATCTGTTTTTTATAAATGTTACTTACGGCATTAAACCTGGCTGTTTGCGGGTGGCCTTCTATGCCTGTCCAGTCGGAACGATAGTTTAAAAAAACTTCAGAAAATCCTGTAACACCAGCCATGGCCGGTGTAAGGGCATAAGGATTAAACAGGTATTGTGTTGTTAAAGGAAATTGCTGTGCAACCCCGGTAACAGCCAGAAGCATCAATAACGAAATGATATGTAGCCGTATGCTTTTCATATTATCTGACAATGGTTACCGGCCCACGGACAATATTTCCATTGGCATCTTTAATGACAAAATAATACGTTGCTTGTGGCAATGGGTTGCCTTTATAAAACCCGTTCCAGTCGTTTTGGTAATTATCTGATGAAAATACGGCTCTTCCAAATCGGTTGTAAACCGTTACATTAATTGGAAAAACAATATCTTCTGTATTTATTATCCACACATCGTTAAAACCATCGTTATTAGGAGTAAAAAGGTTCATTACTTTGGAAGTAGCAGGACCGGGTCCCGGAGTACTTCCTTGTTCCATGGCAAAAAATGTTTTGGTAGTGGTACAGCCTCCTTTGTATCCGACAACCGAATAAGCACCCTCTTGCGAAATTTCAAAGCTAATTCCTTTGTGACTCCCATTCCAAATTACCGAGTCGTAGATACCAAAATTTTGAACAATCATTACTACAGAACCATCTTTGTTATAATACACAGTATCATTATAAGTAATAACCGTACCGTCATCTGATTTTAGCAAAAGTTCATCCGGTTGTGTTATGGCAACTGTTCTGTTAGTTGAGTCTTTACACCCGAAGCTACTGGTGGCCACCAACTTCACATTGTAACTACCTACTTCCTGGTAATAATGCGATGATTCGAAATAGCTTCCGGTTCCACCGTCGCCATAATCCCAATCCCACTGCACCACTTCACCCACGGTTACTTTGGACGAGTCGTGGAACAGCGTTGTTGTGCCTAAACAGGTATTGTTAAAACTAAAGTCAGCCACCGGATTATCGGCCACAGGAACCGGGTTGTAAGCAACGTCCATTTTACCAGAAAAGAAAATTACCCTTAGTCCTACTAAAATATTACCAGGGGTTTCAAAAACATGTTTCACCGTATCACCAACGGCATCTCCAAACTCACCATCTTCATTCAAATCCCATTTAACGGCCACAACTGAGTCGTTAGTTTGTATGTTAGCAATCAGGGTAATGGTGTCACCAAAACAGGCGGTATCCCAGGTAAAATCAACAATACTTTCAAACGATACCTGCGTAACAAAATCCTTACGAACCGTACATTGATGAAGGGTATAATCTTTCGTAATATCAACCCAATAATTATCAAATCCCTCTTCCGGGGCAGGAACAACAACAGATGAATCAGTATCACCCGTGCTCCAAAGATAGGTTACCTCATCGTTAACACTTACCCAAAGCGTATCGGTAGAATCGGCTAAAATAGCAATAGTGTCCAATTGCGCCGAAACAATTACAGGAGGATCGAACACCACCACCGTGGCTGTATCCCGAGAGGTTTTACCATCTTGTGTTACCACCTCTACCCAATAATCGGTCGTGGTTTCGGGTGCAACTTTAATGCTTTGTGTAGTCGAATCGTTTGACCACAAATACGACTGCATATCATCAGGAGCTGTTAATGTAACCGTATCGCCTTTACAAATAGTATCGTTGGGCACATCAAATTCATAATTACAAAAATCGAAGTTTACCGAAGTACAAACTCCACATAACATATCTTGATATTTGGCCACGCTGTCAGGGTCAGATATCATGCGTAAATAATCATATAGTATTAAACAATGTGCCGAATCGGGGTTTTGTTGTGCCTCCAAATAGGCATCGTTAAATAGCTCATAAGGCGATGGTGGATTTCCCCCATCCCACTCTAGATTAATAAGTGCCGAATCGCTGTTGTATTTATAATTTGTTTGATTGGCTCCGGTGATGTTAATACCTGTAATATGTTCGTTGCTGGTTACAATTAGTGTGAGGACATAATAGCGGTAGTC
Organism: Bacteroidota bacterium; assembly: GCA_003650425.1. Taxonomy (GTDB): domain Bacteria; phylum Bacteroidota; class Bacteroidia; order Bacteroidales; family F082; genus B16-G9. The sequence continues at coordinate 6,902 of QMPP01000101.1, forward strand.
CATCGGGAGGTTATCGGCAGAAAAAGTAATTTCAAGTTTATTGTTAGTAACTGTTTGAATAACGTTGATTTTCTGCTTCAGGTTAAGGTATTCAAACACCTCTTTTGCCGATGCCACCCAAATATTATCCAACCCGTCTCTACCATAGGCATTAGCAACCTGATTCATTTGGTTTTGAAATTCACCAAAGGAAATCTCCCCGCTTTTATCAAAACCACTACAATAATAACTCCCTATCAGATAGTTACCATTTTGGCTTTGTATTGCCAACTGGCTGATATCATTAAACAAGTTGGTGGTAATATGACTTCGCTTTAATTCAAAATTATAAAATGAAGAAAAATTGGACACGTTAAACGGGTTGGGAACAGCTGCCGGACTTTCAGAGTAAATGGCAAGGTTGCCGGCTGCCTTGGCAACATTAATCTGGCTTTGAACATTATTAGGAACAACATAAATGTCAGGGTGATACTCCGGCTGGCTAAATGACTCATTAAAACGATAGGTTGAGTAGCTGATGTTTCTGTTCACCTCGTAATAGTCGTCGGCCGATGGTGGGGAAGTCATACCCTGATTAGCCACATCAAAAAAAGCGGCCCATAACGTTTGAATATTGGACCAGGTAAGAATATCGGGGTCGGTATCATGTACATCAATTCCCTGCTGATTAAAAGAATAAATATTGGTTCCCATCTTAAAAAAAAGAGGGTTATTAATAACGCCGGAGGTAAAAAACAGACCCGGGTAACCGCTAAACCCTCTAAAATAGTCGTACACTTTTGAAAAAACATCAATGTTGGCATTGTCCATTTGAAGTATAACACCAAAATCTTTATTATAGCGCAATGGCGTTTTTATTACTTGTACCGATGCCGAAGGGTCATTGTCGAAAGCAACCGTAATCTTAATGTTTTCAAGGGGTTCTTGCTGTGCATAGCCATAAAAGCTCATCCCAAAAAAGAGGATAAACAAATAAACTTTTAAAGCGCCAATCCGACAATACATCTTAAAATATAGAATATGAAAATTACTTTTATTGCAAAAGTAAAGATAAAATGATTTCACAAACGGAGGCCAATATTTTAAACCTTTTTGTTAATTCCGGCTTATTTTGATATTTTTACCATGTATGCACCCCATTTGGCTATCAAACCATTTAATTTTTCAGCGAACTCTTCATCCAAAATTAAAAAAGGCGAAGAGCAATGCTCCCCGCCTTAAATACTAAACTATTAAAGATAACTAATGTTGAACAATAACTTTTGTTGTCGCTCTTGTTTTATCCGAGGTAATTACAACAAAGTAAATTCCATCGGCAAGGTTGGTGGTCGAAATATTCATTGAGCTTGAGTTACTATGGTACTCGCCAATTTCAACATTAAACCTGTTGTAGAGCTGGATGGTAAAATTGTTGCCTGGCATATTCTGCATGTTTAGCGTAACATTATTATTGGCCGGATTAGGATATACCGTCAACACAATTGGGGCTTCAATTTCAAAATTAGCATCGCTAAAGTCTTTGATGGTATTATCCAAGGTGCTATAAACTTTTACTTTATAATTTGTTCCGGGTGTTTGTCCTGCGGGAATAGCCCAAACATAGGTTGAACCTGTAACGTTGCTGGCAATGGTTGAGTTAAAATGTCCCCCTTTCCACAATTCAATATTAGCGGCCTCAGGGAAGTCATCAATCCATGAAATCCAGTAACTACTTCCGGCTGCCCATATTTCACCACCGTTAGGCTGGTTAATGGTAACAAAAGTACCTGCTGAAGCAGCTATCGTGAAGTTGGCATCGCTATAATCTTTTAACGAACCATCTACTGTGCTGTATATTTTTACTTTATAATTAGATGCTGGGGTAACAGTTGTAGGGATATCCCACGAATAGGTTGAGCCTGTAACATTGCTGGCAATGGTTGAACTAAAACTGCCTCCTTTCCATAATTCAATATTGACCGCTTCCTGAAAATCATCATTCCATGATATCAAATGCGAAGTTCCTCTGGCCCAATGCTCTCCGCCGTTAGGCTGATAAACCTCAACAAAGGTTCCGCCGGAAGCTGTAATATGAAAATAGCTGTCACTTCTATCGTAAAGATGGGTGGGGTCAAGCGTACTACGAACGTAAATCCTATAATGATTTCCGGTTGCAAGCGTTGGGTCAATCGTCCACGAATAAGTTGAACCAACTAAATTAGTAGCCAAGTCAGAAACTTTGGTACTTCCATCATATAACTCAACATTGACCGGTTCTGTCAGGTCGTCGTTCCATGAAATCAAATGACTTGTTCCTCTGGCCCAGCTTTCGCCGCCATTGGGCTGATAAACCTCTATAAAGGAGCCACTTGATGCAGTAATGTGAAATCTTGAATTACTTCTGTCATACAGATGAGTCGGGTCAAGGGTGCTACGCACATAAACCTTGTAATTGTTGGCAGTAGTTATTGTCGGGTCGATAGTCCACCAATAAGTTGAGCCAACTACACTGGTAGCAATATCCGATACTTTGGTGCTACCTTTATACAGTTCGATGTTAACAGGTTCTGTCATATCATCGTTCCATGAAATCAAATGGGTTGTTCCTCTGGCCCAGTTTTCGCCACCATTGGGTTGATAAACCTCAACAAAGGTTCCGCCAGAAGCTGTAATATGAAAATGCCCGTTAGTCCGGTCGTAAAGATGAGTTGGATCCAATGTACTACGTACATAAACCCGGTAATTATTCCCTGTTGTTTGTGCAGGGTCAATAGTCCACCAGTAAGTTGAGCCGACCACATTGGTGGCAATATCACCTACTTTTGTACTACCTTTATACAGCTCAATGTTAACCGGTTCCGGAATATCATCATTCCACGAAACAAGGTGTGTTGTTCCTCTGGCCCAACTTTCGCCACCATTTGGCTGATATACTTCAACAAAGGTCCCGGCCGAAGCTGATATTTTAAACCGGCCACTGGTGGCAGGAGGCGTTGTTGCATTGGGAACAGTGGAAGAAACCCTGATTTTGTAAATCTTAGAATTATTAGCCAAACCGGTTGGAATTGTCCAATATAATGTACTTCCTGTGGTTGAAGCTGAAAGTACTGAAAACGAGGCATTGTTTTTTAACAACTCTACTGTTACAGGTGCTGTTAAATTGTCATTCCACGAAATCAGATAGGTACTGCCTTCAGCCCATGTTTCATTTCCGACTGGCTGCTCAAGAGTGATGAAACCACCGGACTGATCGACCAGTTTAAATCTGTGCGCACTTCTTGAATAGTATTGTGGTGACAGGTGACTTTGGACTTTAATTCTGTAACGATGTCCAATGGTATAACCTGTGGTGTTCCAGTAGTAAGTTGACCCTGAAACATTGCCGGCAATCATTGTATAGGTTGAACCGTTGTTATCGCTAACCAAAACGTCAACCCCATTGGGAAAATTATCTATCCATGAAATAACGTAAGTACCACCTACAGTCCATTCGATGCCCGGATCTGTTGGTTGAAGAAGGGTAATGGAAGGCGTTTGTGCTTTTATTTCCATGCTTGAAAACAGGAATAAAGCGACAAAGCTTAAACCGAGTAAATAAAATATTTTTTTCATGACTGTAAAATTAAGTTTAGAATTATCTAACAAAGCTAAATGTTTCAATTTTTATACCAACCTATGCAACGGTTTATTATTTAAATATATGCAGAATAATATAATCGCTTCAAAAAACTTTTTTTACATTTATGAGACTTTTTTTACAAAAAAGAAGCCAATTATAAATTACCATTAACAACCGGATTATGTACACTAAAACCTCCCGTTATCATTAACAGGAGGTTTTAGTCAATTTAGTCTTCAAAACCTGTTTTTTTTAAAAACGAGTATAAATACTGTTTTTGACAGGTTAATGTTGTATAATTATTTTTTGGGTAACTCTGTTTTTATCAGAGGTAGCTACCACAAAATAAATTCCATCTGACAGGCCGGTAGTTGACAACGTTGTTGTTGCAGAACTGGTTTGTAGTTCAACAACCGGTTTATTAAACCTGTCAAATACCTGAAGAATATAACCATTGTCGCCTTGCATGTTTTCCATATTTATGGTAACCTTATTATTAGCAGGGTTCGGGTAGACCGACATCATGGTTTGTGGTACAATCTCGAAATATCCATTACTAAAATCATGTAGATTAGTGCTATCTAATGTACTGTAAATTTCAACTTTGTAATGTGTATTTGGCGATTGTGTTACCGGAATGGTCCACGAA
>QMPP01000102.1 GCA_003650425.1 Bacteroidota bacterium
AGTGGCATGATTGAAGATGGTACTGCCATTGGCGATGGCCTGGCAACAGCGGTAAGTCGGTTGCAGGAGTCCGACGCCATTTCAAAAGTGGTCATACTTCTTACCGATGGCGTTAATAATGCCGGTTCGGTCGATCCCATGTCGGCTGCCGAAATTGCCAAACTTTATGGTGTGCGTGTTTACACGATAGGAGTGGGGTCAGAGGGATATGCTCCCTATCCGGTTCAAACACCTTTTGGAACGCAGATGCAGCAGATGAAGGTTCAAATTGATGAGGATCTGCTCAAGAAAATTGCCAGCGAAACCGGAGGCCGCTATTTTAGAGCTACCGGCAATGCCAGACTCAGAGAAATCTTTAACGATATCGATAAATTGGAAAAATCAAAAATTGATATCCAGGAGTTTAGAAAAAAATATGAGATGTTTTTACCCTTCGCTTTGTTGGCTTTAGGACTGTTTATTTTTGAAATATTGTTAAGATACCTCGTATTTAGAAAAATACCATAAGATTTAAGAATGAAGAATAGAGATTTAATAATTTTGATTTTGGGGAAAACACCGGCTACTGTTAAAAAGGTAAAAAAAATTAGATAAAATGATTCGATTTGCACATACGGAATATTTATACCTGCTTCTGCTGATACCGTTTTTTGTCGTGCTTTATTTGGCATGGAACGGTTGGCGGAAAAGAGCGTTAAAAAGATTTGGCGATCTTAAGGTGATTCGGGTATTGATGCCTCGCTCTTCATCAGGTAAGCCTCTCTTTAAATTTATCATTCTTCTCACCGCTTTTATCTTTTTTGTGGTGGGTATTTCCAATCCGCAGGTAGGCTCGAAGCTTGAAAAGGTAAAGCGCGAGGGAATCGACCTCTTCCTGGTGTTGGATGTTTCTAACTCCATGCTGGCCGAGGACATCAAACCCAACAGGCTCGAAAGAGCTAAAATGGCTATCTCAAACCTTATTGACCGTCTGCAGGGTGATAGGGTTGGAATTGTGGTCTTCGCCGGACATGCTTACAAACAGTTGCCTTTAACCACCGATTATAGTGCTGCCAAGCTTTTTCTGTCGGCAGTAGATACCAAGATTGTTCCAACCCAGGGAACAGCTATCGGCGAAGCCATAAACATGGCAGTCGAATCGTTTGATGACGCACAACACAACAAAGCCATCGTGGTGATTACCGATGGTGAAAACCACGAAGATGATGCTGTGGGAGCTGCCAAAGCTGCAGTCAAAAAAGGAATTAAAGTATTTACTATTGGCATGGGGTTGCCCGACGGATCACCCATTCCGCTGTACGACCGCAATGGCAATAAGCTGGGATTTAAAAAAGACAGGCAGGGTAAAACGGTGGTTACCAAACTTAACGAGGATATGCTTCGGCAGATAGCCGCTGCCGGCGATGGCTCTTACGTGCGCGCCAGCAATGCCACTACTGGTTTAAGTAAGATTCTGGATGACATTAACAAAATTCAGAAAAAAGAGATTGAAACCCGTCAGTTTACCGATTATGAAGATCGCTTTCAAATATTTTTGGCAATGGCATTGATTTTGATGTTGGTGGAGTTACTTATTGCCGACCGTAAAAGTAAAATCGCTGATAGGTTTAATATTTTTGGAAAGGAAAATTCGTGAAAATGAAGGGTAAACATATTGGTTTGATACTGTTGTTGGCTTTTTTCGGAACGGCTGCCTTTGGCCAGGTTCCAAGAAAATACATCCGGTCGGGCAACAAGCAGTTTAAAGAGGGTAAGTTTTCGGATGCCGAAGTAAATTACCGAAAAGCGGTTGCTAAAAACCCTGATTATTACAAGGGACAGTTTAACCTTGGCGACGCCATGTATGAACAAAAAAACATGAAAGAGTCAGGAAAAATATTTAATCAGCTTTCCGAAACGTCAAAAGATCCAAAGGTAAAAAGTAGTGCGCTTTACAATTATGGTAATATCATGCTTGCGCAGAAAAAATACAAAGAGGCAATGGAAGCCTATAAAAAGTCGTTATTGCTGAATCCAACAGATCAAAATGCAAAATATAATTACGAGTATGCTCGTAAAAAAATGATTCAGCAGCAAAAACAACAAAAGCAACAACAAAAAAACAAGGATAAGAACAAGGACAAGAAAAAAGATAAAAAGAAAGACCAAAACCAGAATCAGAATAAGGACAAGCAGAAACAGGATCAAAACAAGAAAAATCAAAACAAAGATAAAAAGGATCAGCAGCAGAAGCCGAAGGATAAAAAAGATCAACAGCAAAAGCAGCAACAAAATAAGGATGAGCAGGGTAAGAAAGGGGATCAGCAGAAGCAGCAGCAACAGTCTAAGCCTCAACAGATGTCGAAAAAAGATGCTCAGCGAATGTTGAATGCCCTTAAAAATGATGAGAAGAAAACGCTGCATAAGCTGCAAAGGAAAAAAGCAAAAGCCGGCCGTACCAAAAAATCGGATATCGATTGGTAGAGTATCAAGTACAAATATTAAGATAGATGAAACACATACTAATAGTTAGCAAGCTGACAGCCATCATGGCTTTTACCATGATGACGAGTCTAACTTTTGCCGGAGGAGGAGTCTCTTTTACTGCATCTGCCAAAAATATGGTCGAGGTGGGAGAAAGGTTTCAGATTTATTATACTGTGAACGCCAGCGGCTCTGACTTTCGGGTTTCCGATTTTGGTTCCCTGTCGGTGCTGTCGGGTCCTAATCGCTCGTCCAGTTCCAGCATTCAGTATGTTAATGGCAAGATGAGCCAATCTACTCAGCTCACTTTTACTTATCTTGTGATGGCTACTAAAGAGGGGGTAGTTACTATTCCGCCGGCTACCATCCGGGTTGATGGAAAGACTTATAAATCAAACGGACTTACCATAAAGGTGCTAAAAGGAAACGCTCCGGCTCAATCTTCTCCAAACGGGCAACGACAACAGGCACAAAGCTCTTCGGCAGGCCAAAGCACCTCTGCACCTTCCGGAACTGTTAAAAACGATGATGTATATATCAAAGCGTTGGTAAGTAATTCGCATCCTTACCTTGGCGAACAGGTTATTGTTACCTATCGTATCTATACCAAAATTCAGGTTTCCGATTTATCGGTAAAAAAACTCTCTTCATTTCCGGGTTTTTGGACCAAAGATTTGTCGGACAACAACAAGCAACTACAACAGTCAACCAGGGTGATTAACGGTGCACAATACGTGGTGGCTGACGTTCGTAAGCTGGCACTCTATCCTCAAAAGAGTGGTAAATTAACCATTGACCCCATGGAGTTGGAGTGTGTGGCTCAAATCAGAACCCAAACCAAACGAAGAAAAAGTTACGATCCCTTCGGCGATTTTTTTGACGATCCGTTTTTTAACCGAAATGTAAAAAATATAAAAGTCACCATTAAATCGAATAAGCTCACGCTGGATGTTAAACCACTTCCTCAGGAAAACAAGCCGGTTAGCTTTAAAGGCGCTGTGGGAGAATTTACCTTTGCTTCAAAAATCGACCGAACCAAACTCAAGGCCAACGAAGCTTTGACTTTGACCATTACGGTATCGGGAAGCGGTAACTTGGAGTTGGTAGAGCCCCCGGCCGTTCAGTTTCCAACCGATTTTGAATCGTACGACCCTAAAGTTACCGCCCGGATAAAAACAAACGGGTTAGGTGTAAACGGCTACAAAAAGTTTGAATATCTTGCCATCCCGCGTAATCCCGGCGATTTTGTTATCCCGGCTACTACCTTTAGCTTTTTCAATCCTAAAGATGGAAAGTACTACTCCTACTCGTCGGATGAATATAAAATTCATGTGGATAAAGGAAACGGGAATTCAAACAGTATCACTTATAGCAATTCGGCTCAGGAAGATATTCATTACATCGGGAAGGATATTCATCATATAAAAACCGGAGATTTTGAGCTTCGAACCATAAGTGAATACCTTTTTGCTTCACGGCTGTTTTATGTTCTTATACTGATTCCGTTAATGCTGTTGATAATGGTTTTCCTGATAAGAAGACAGCAAGAAAAACGGATGGGCAATATCAATCTGGTTCGTAATAAAAAAGCTACCAAGATAGCACGTGTTAGGTTGCATAAGGCTGAAAAGCTAAGGAAAGCGGGCAACGATAAAGCCTTCTTTGATGAAATCGCCCAGGCGCTTTGGGGTTACATTGCTGATAAATTCAATATCTCGCAAGCGGAGCTCTCCATGGAAACAGTTAAACAGAAACTTGATGAGCGCCAGATTAGCAAGGAGGTTTCCAATACTTTTATTAACGTGTTGAACGATATTGAGTTTACACGATTCGCCCCCGGCGATACCAAAGGGAAAATGGAGAATATTTATGATGAGGCTATGAATGCCATATTGCAAGCTGAAAAAGCACTAAAACATTGAAAACGATGAAAAAAAGAGTAAGTTATATAACATTATTGCTGTTTGTTTTGACGGTTTTTCAGGTTAATGCACAAACTGCCGATTCGTTGCTGGTACAGGCAAACAGCGCTTATAATCAGGGATTATACGACTCCGCCATTAACTTTTACAATAGGGTGCTGGATAAAAAGGTTGAGTCGGCTGCCCTTTATTACAATTTGGGTAATGCATGGTTTAAAAAGGGCGAAGTGCCGCACGCCATTCTATACTACGAAAAAGCCAAAAAGTTAAGTCCGGATGATGAGGATATTAAATATAACCTCGGGGTAGCCAACAGCATGATTGTAGATAAAATTGAAACGGTTCCAAAGCTCTTTTTTCAAGTGTGGTGGCGCTATTTTTACGACCTTTTTGGCGCTAATCAATGGGCAGTAATATTGTTAGTTTCGTGGACTTTGTTGGTTTTGTTTTTTGGAATTTTTGCACTTTCTCGCAGTAGAAGAAATAAAAAGGCAGGATTCTTTTTGGGCTTGCTTTTCCTGCTACTTACGGTGGCAAGTTACGGATTGGCATCACAAAAATACCATCATGCTGTTTTGCACAACGAAGCCATCGTGTTTACACCTACCATCACGGTAAAAAGTTCCCCCACGCAAAATGCTGTTGACTTGTTTGTAATTCACGAGGGAACTAAGGTAAAAATACTTGACAAGGTTGATAACTGGGTTAAAATTAAAATTTCCAATGGCAGCATTGGTTGGATTCCCCAACAATCAGTAGAGGAAATATAACCCGACAAATCGCGACGGCCTCTTCGTTCTGTTTTCCCTCCCCCGTCCTTCAGGTCGGGGAGCAACACAATTGTTCTGTTTTCTCTCCCCCCATCTTTCAAGTCGGGGTGCGACATCTTTTCGGGACAGTATTATTATTTTAATCAAAATACTTCTGACATTAAGAATTTCCAATCTGATATCTTACTTCGTTCAGACTTGCCATGTTGCCACCCGCATGCCCTTTAGTATTTGGTAGGACTTTCTCTTTCTTAAATAAAATTTTATCAATACTTCTTAAACCCTGCCGCCCCTGTTTTTTTATTACTTTTGCAACCTAAATTTTGAAATAGGATACAGATATGTTTGAAGGTTTAAATGAAAGATTAGATAAGTCGTTTAAGATATTAAAAGGTCAGGGTAGAATTACCGAGATTAATGTGGCCGAATCGATTAAAGAGATTCGTAAAGCCTTGATTGATGCTGACGTTAGTTATAAAATTGCCAAAGATTTTACGGCGAGAGTGAAAGAAAAAGCCCTCGGTGAAAAGGTGCTTACTGCCGTTAAGCCGGGTGAGGTGATGGTGAAAATTGTTCACGATGAGTTAGCCGACCTGATGGGACGCGAAAACGTGGGCATCAACTTGAAAGGAAGTCCCGCGGTTATTCTGATAGCCGGTTTGCAGGGCTCGGGTAAGACCACCTTCGCGGCTAAGCTGGCTAACTACCTTAAATCGAAGCAGACTAAAAAACCATTGCTGGTGGCCGGCGACGTTTATCGTCCGGCAGCTATCGATCAGCTGAAAGTGCTGGGAGAGCAGGTTGGGGTTGAGGTTTTCGCTGAACCGGAAAACAAAAATCCTGTTGAGATTGCCAAAAAGGCAGTAATACATGCCAAAGAAAATGGAAACAACGTTGTTATTGTCGATACCGCCGGTCGTTTGGCCGTGGATGAGATGATGATGAACGAGATTGCCGCCATCAAAAAGGCCATCAACCCGCAAGAGATTTTATTTGTAGTTGACTCCATGACCGGTCAGGATGCTGTTAATACCGCCAAGGTTTTTAACGACCTTCTCGACTTTGACGGGGTGGTGCTTACCAAACTTGACGGTGACACCCGTGGTGGTGCTGCGCTTACCATCAAAGCTGTGGTTGACAAACCAATCAAATTCGTGGGTATTGGCGAAAAAATGGAAGCACTCGACCTTTTCCACCCAAGTCGTATGGCCGACCGTATCCTTGGCATGGGCGACATTGTTACCCTCGTTGAAAAAGCACAGGAACAGTTCGACGACGAGGAAGCGCGCAAGCTTCAAAAAAAGATCGCCAAAAATCAATTTGATTTCAACGATTTTCTGAAGCAGATCAAGCAAATCAAAAAGATGGGTAACATCAAAGATTTAATGGGTATGATTCCCGGCATGGGGAAAGCGGTGAAAGATATGGATATTGATGATGATGCTTTTAAAAGCATTGAGGCCATTATCTATTCCATGACGTCCGAGGAGCGGGCAAACCCTAAGCTTTTAAATGGTTCGCGTCGTAAGCGAATTGCTACCGGTAGCGGAAACGATATCCAGGAGGTAAATCGTTTAATTAAACAGTTTGCCGAAACCAGCAAGGTGATGAAGAAACTTACTACCGGTGGTGGTAAAAACATGATGAGGATGATGAAGGGGAGAAGGTAGCTGAAAGCACTCTTTAGTAATGACTTGAAAAGTTTACACCGTTAAAGAATCTAAAGTACCGGGGCGTTTGATATACATTTCAAAATAAGATACAATCATGGCACGTGATAATAAAAGAGGCCGGCTTCTTGATGGTAAGCTGGTGGCTAAAGCATTAAAAGAATCCATTAAAAAAGAGGTTGCCGAAATGGTTGACCGTGGCGAAGAGGGGCCGCACCTTGCTGCTGTTATCGTGGGAAACGATCCTGCCAGCGAAACTTATGTGGCCAGCAAAGAAAAAGCGGCCAGAGGGGTGGGCATGGTTTCTTCGGTGTACCGCTACCCTGAAGATACAACTGAAAAAGAGCTGATGGATGTGATTGACTTTTTAAATCGCGATCCTGAAGTTACCGGTTTCATCGTTCAGCTGCCCCTTCCCAAGCATATTAATGAAGATAAAATTATCGAGCGCATCAAACCCTCGAAAGATGTGGATGGTTTTAACCCCGTTAACGTAGGTAAAATGGCCATCGGCCAGCCGGGATTTGTGTCGGCAACCCCGGCCGGCATCATGGAAATTCTTCGCTATTATAAAATCGATACCGAGGGAAAAAATTGTGTGGTACTGGGACGTTCCAATATTGTTGGCTCGCCCATGAGTATCCTGATGTCGAAAAAAAGCAATCCCGGCAACGCGACCGTTACTTTGTGCCATAGCAAAACAGAAAACTTAGACGAGATTACTCGTCAGGCTGATATCCTGATTACCGCTATTGGCAGCCCGCAATTTGTTAAAGCCGATATGGTGAAAGAGGGAGCAGTGGTGATTGATGTGGGCATTCATCGTATTGAAGACAAATCATCGAAAAAAGGGTATAAATTGGTGGGTGATGTTGATTTTGACGCGGTAAAAGAAAAGGCTTCTTACATTACACCTGTGCCGGGTGGTGTAGGGCCTATGACCATTGCCTCGTTGTTGAATAATACCTTGAAAGCTTATAAATCGGAATACTACGGTTAATGTGGGTTTTCTGTAAAACTGATAACATGAAAATTCGTCTTTTTTTTCTTTTACTGTTGACCAGCTTCTCTTGGGTTGCGATTAGTCAAACATCGGGATGCACCGATCCGCAAGCCAATAATTTTAACCCTGATGCCACCCTCAACGATGGAAGTTGTAGCTATAACATCACCCTGTTTACGCCCAAGTTAAAATACGTGTTGCCCGATGAGATTGATGAAACATCCGGTCTCGCCTTTTTTAACGGCGGGCTGTGGACGCTGAACGACAGCGGTGGCGAACCGGTTATCTACAAACTCGATACTGCTACAGGCCACATTGTTCAACGAATCAGAATTGGAAACGCCACGAATGTTGACTGGGAAGACATGACTGATGATTCTCTTTTTGTTTACGTGGGCGACTTTGGTAATAACTCGGGTAACCGGAAAGATTTAAAAATTTACAAAATTAAAAAGAGTGATATCCCCGCCTCGGGCGATGTTACTGTTGAAGCAGAAATAATCAATTTTTATTATCCCGATCAGCCGGACAAGAAAATTAAAAAGCGGCGCTATAATAATTTCGATTGTGAGGCGGTATTAGCGATGGACGATTCGCTATTTCTCTTTTCAAAAGATTGGCAGGATCAAAGGACAAGGGTCTATGCCCTGCCAAAAGTCCCTGGTGATTATGCTGCCACATTGGTTGACTCGTTCAACGTTTCAGGATTGGTAACCGCAGCTGACTATAATGCTAAAAGTAACGAAGTGGTGTTGCTGGGTTATACTAACCAATCGTGGATACCTTTTACCTGGTTGCTGTTTGATTTTAACGGTCATCACTTTTTTTCGGGAAACAAACGTCGTGTTGATATGCCAAACATTATGACCACGCAAACAGAGGGCTTTGCTTATGTTGAGGGGAAAGAAGCAATATTGAGTTCGGAAAAAACAAGTCTTGGTGCTCAGAGTGCATACCGTTTTAACACCGGAAAATGGACGGGTAGTCAGCCTTCATTTGTTATTGAAAACGGGGGTAATCAGTTTGATTTTGTGATAAGTCCCAATCCTGTTCAAGGTTCAAAAATAGCCATCAATATTACTAATATTCCCGATGGAGAGTATAAACTATTGCTTTACGATTCGTTGGGCAGACTGCTCCAGTACAAGAAAATCGCGTTGAAGCGTAAAAAAGAAAAGCTCACCCTCAGTTTGAAAACCTATAAATTATCACCGGGTTCCTACACGTTAAAACTGATAAATGGCGAAAAGGCACTATCAAAAACCTTTATTAAGAAATGATGGCCTCAGCAAACGATATTTTTGAAGGAGGGCGCAAGTTGCCTGTGATGGAGGATTTTTACACCCTGCAGGGCGAAGGTTTTAACATGGGAAAGGCTGCCTACTTTTTGCGAGTGGGTGGTTGTGATGTGGGTTGTAGCTGGTGCGACAGCAAGGAATCATGGAACGCCGATCTTTTCCCTCCTGTTGCAGTTGACCCCATTATCGAAAAGGCGGCAGCCGTTCCGGCCAAAACAGTAGTGGTAACCGGAGGAGAACCCTCCAATTACCCGTTGGATTATCTCACCACGGAGCTTCATAAGCACGGAGTTCGTACCATGGTAGAGACTTCAGGTGTAAATCATCTTAGCGGTGCCTGGGATTGGATATGCCTCTCTCCCAAACAGTTTTCTCCTCCGTTAGAAGAGAATTATCCGCGTGCCAACGAGTTAAAAGTTATTATTCAGAAACCTGCCGACTTGAGATGGGCGGAGCGTAATGCCGCTAAAGTGAGCAGCGAATGTCAGCTTTTTTTACAACCTGAATGGAGTGTTGCCAAAGAAATTATGGAAACGCTCACCGACTACGTGATGCAACATCCGCAATGGCGTATCTCGTTACAAAGCCATAAGTACATGGGGATACCATAATAAATTTTCACTCAGATTTATTTTTTCATCATTGAATCAATTTAAGTCTATCGAGAATTATTAATATGTTTTAATCCATACAGTGTTAATAACCAAATAGTTGAAATTATTATTCCATCGATGTCGTCTTCAGATAAGTAATATCTTTTCTCGTTCCTGTTACTCCAGACCATATTTTTTCATTCTTCTGTCAAGAGCCTGCCAGGTAATGCGCAAAAGGGCTGCCGCTTTCGCTTTGTTTCCTTCGGCTTTTTCTAGTGCTTTCAGGATAAGTTTCTTTTCGTTGGATTCAAGGTCAAAATCTTCTGTTTCATCCTTATTTTCTACAATGGTTATAGTCTGCGAAGCGGGATCTATAGTTTCCTGATTGTTTCCATTGCCGTTTTTTTGGCTGATTTTAAAATGTTCGGGAAGCAACTCGTTACCCTCGCACATAATGATAGCGCGCTGAATCTGGTTGCGCAGCTCCCTCACGTTTCCCGGGAAATCATGATTGGTTAATAGTTTCATAGCTTCGTCACTTATGTGATTAACTTTTTCGTTATGCTTGGTGGCGTACATTTTAAGAAAATAATCGGTTAAAATCGGGACATCTTCCATTCGCTCACGTAGTGATGGAACATCGATAACGAAGATACTCAGCCGATGGAAAAGATCGAGCCTGAATTTATTTTGCATGGTAAGCTCTTCGAGGTTTTTATTGGAGGCTGCAATAACACGCACGTCAACTGTTACGCTTTCTCGGGATCCTACCTTGCTCACCTTTCGCTCCTCGAGCACACGCAGTAATTTGGCTTGTTGACCCAATGGCATATCCGAAATCTCATCTAAAAACAGGGTGCCGCCATCGGCAATTTCAAACCATCCTTTTTTGTCTTCGTTGGCACCTGTAAAGGAACCCTTTTTATGGCCGAAAAATTCGCTTTCAAAAAGGCTTTCAGGAATGGCTGAGCAGTTAACTGAGTAAAAGGTGTTTTTGTTTCGATTGCTCATGTAATGAATACCGTGAGCCACCAACTCTTTGCCGGTGCCGCTTTCACCCAAAATCAACACCGATGTATCGTCGGTATGGGCAACTTTGGCCATCATGGTGGTAAGTTGTTTCATGGCTTTGCTCTTTCCAAGCAGCTGAGTTCCAATATTTTCGAGCAACTGTTTCGAAAGCTTGTCGAGGCCGGTTTCCATCACTTTTAACTTGCGGTTTAAATCAATAAAGCGTTGGGTACGTGTAATGGCATTTTGAATGTCCAACAGTCTGAACGGTTTGGCAAAATAATCGGTGGCGCCG
>QMPP01000103.1 GCA_003650425.1 Bacteroidota bacterium
AGTAAAGGTAGTTAAGTACGCTTCCTTTTTGGTAAATACCCAGCTGTAAGTTTATCCCTCCATCCTGAAAAAACGGTATGTTACCAATGATGATACCGGTACCGATGGGAATCAACAACAGTGGTTCATAATCGAAACGGATGGCCAGAAAAATAAACAGTAATCCTACCGCAATCATGATCAGGTTACCTGATGAGGCGTTTCTGAAACCGGTAAAGCTGATAAATTTTTGAATGCCGTTAAGAACCTCTCCTCCAAAATTTAAGGCGGTGCTGCCAGCTGTAAAAGCAGTACTGCTTGCCGAAAGTGGCGCAGCAAAACTGTTGGTTTGATGGAGGAGCGTGTGGACAATAAACAGCACAATGATAGCTACAGCCACCGTTAATGCTTTTCTATATGAACGATTCATTTTTGTTTTATTACGGGTTACAACTCAATTTCAAGTAGTAAGGCATCCTGCAGCACGGCATCCCCCTCTTTTACCGAAAGAGATTTAATGGTTCCTGCTTTTTCAGACTTTAAGGTGTTTTCCATTTTCATGGCTTCGTAAATCAGCAGGTTGTCGCCCGTGTTAACTTTGTCGCCCTCTTTTACAAACACTTTCATGATATTTCCGGGAAGTGGAGCTTTTACTTTGTAACTTCCTGCCTGTTTTTTAATTTGCTCGGAACCGGGAGGTAATACCACCGGTTTTCGAATCAGGATAGGGGTCTTAGAAGTTTTAACCTCTTTTTGAAGCTCCACATTGTACAGCGATCCGTTGACCTCTATTTTGGCAATGCTGTTTTCGAGGCTTTTAATTTCAACTTCGTATTCAGTACCTCTTATGATAAAATTGAATGTTTTCATTTTATATTATTCTTGCGTTTTAAAGACTTCATTATTTACCGTGGTGATTTGCTCCATTTGTTAATGCCGTAAATTTTTGAGCTCCAGGGAGAGTAAACTTTCGAGATTTTTTTAATGGTGAGCACATTACTTTCGTCGTCGTGTAAATCGCGACATAAATAAATAGCTGTGGCAATGGCAGCAGCCGTTTCGCCGCTGATGTGGAGACTGTCTTCTTTTTTAATGTGTTTAGGAAACCTGCCGGTTTTAATGAGATTTTGTTTGGTTTGCCAGTTTAAAAATTTTGAGAGGCTGCTAAACAGATAATAGAGTAGGAGCAGAGCCAAAAAAACGATGGCGTACCCTGTAAAGGCTATCACAATGCCCTCTTCGATGGTGGCGGGGATTTGAATTTCAGCAATCATATTCATTTTGTTTTTTGGTTAGAGAGGGATATTTGAATGCTTCTTAGGCGGATTGGAATCTTTTTTCGTGGCCAGTGTTTGTAAAGCTCTGATAACTCTGAACCGCGTATTGCGAGGTTCAATCACATCATCGATAAAACCATGGCGAGCAGCTTCGTAGGGGTTGGCAAATTTTTGACTGTATTCCTCTTCCTTTTTTTTGATATAGTCGGCTTTTGCTTCGTCGGAATTTAGTTTACTTACTTTGCGACCTTCGAGTATTTCGATGGCTCCTGCCGATCCCATTACGGCAATTTCTGCCGAAGGCCAGGCGTAATTAATGTCTCCGCGCAGTTGTTTCGATCCCATCACATCATGAGCACCGCCATAGGATTTGCGCAGAGTGATGGTGACTTTGGGCACCGTGGCTTCTCCATAGGCAAAGAGCAACTTGGCTCCATGAATGATGATGCCGCCAAATTCCTGATTGCTTCCCGGTAAAAATCCGGGCACATCAACCATGGTAACAATAGGGATGTTGAAAGCATCGCAAAACCGGACAAATCTCGCTGCTTTACGCGATGCGTTAATGTCTAATACACCGGCGAGGTAGGCCGGCTGATTGGCAACAATACCTACGGGCATTCCGTTAAAGCGTGCAAATCCCGTAATGATATTCATGGCATAGTGGCGTTGCACTTCTAGGAACTCCCCATTATCAACAACAGAAAAGATGACATCCTTAACGTTGTAAGGCTGGTTGGGGCTGGATGGTATGATCTCATTAAGCAAATCTTCCATTCGGTGAATGGGATCTTTACACTCTATCACGGGTGGGTCTTCAAGATTGTTTTGTGGAAGAAAAGAGATTAGTTTTCTAAGAATCAATATTCCCTCCTCTTCATTGTCGGCAATAAAATGGGCAACTCCTGATTTTTTCCCATGAACTTCTGCACCTCCCAATTCTTCGGTAGTAATATCTTCACCGGTAACTGTTTTAGCTACTTTAGGGCCGGTAACAAACATGTAGCTGCTTTCGCGGCTCATCAAAATAAAATCGGTGAGGGCTGGAGAGTAAACAGCACCACCTGCACAAGGGCCAAATATAGCCGATAGCTGCGGGATAACCCCCGAGGCCATGATGTTTCTCTGAAAAATCTCAGCATATCCGGCCAGGCTTTTTACCCCTTCCTGAATACGGGCACCGCCGCTGTCGTTAATCCCAATGATGGGTGCTCCCACTTTGATTGCCTGATCCATTACCTTGCAGATTTTGCGTGCCATGGTTTCGGAAAGTGACCCGCCGAAAATGGTGAAGTCCTGCGAATAAACGTAAACTACTCGTCCGTCGATGGTGCCATAGCCGGTGATAACACCATCGGTGAGGTAGTGCTGTTTTTCAAGGCCAAAGTCGTGACTGTTATGGCTTACAAACATGTCGAACTCTTCAAAACTGCCTTCATCCAACAGTAACTCTATCCGTTCGCGGGCTGTGAATTTTCCTTTTTTGTGCTGCGCTTCAATGCGTTTGATGCCGCCACCCAGCTTGGCTTCTTCTCGTTTGCTAAGTAGTAGCTGTATGTTGTCTTCTATGGTCATGATTACAACTAATTAAATGTGATAATATTAACAAAAAGAAAGAAAAAAATATGTTGAATCCCTCTCTTTTTCTGTTGTTAAATAAATCACAAAAGTAGATAATATCCAAATTGAAGTGAATAAAATGATGAAAAAAATGAGCTGATTTGCTAATTCAGAATCAGAACAGATAGGTTAAGCTAACATGGTGATTTTAAATAGATAAGTTGCAGGTAATTCTATCTGTTTTTCTGTATGTCTCCCGATTTTAAACGGTGCCAGTAGTCATCCATATCCCTTTTGATTTCAGGTGCCATAATCAGAAGACCTAAAATATTAGGGATGGCCATGGCCAGAATCATCATGTCGGAAAACTCCATCACCGTTAAGATGTCGGTAGAAGCACCTATCACTACAAAAAGTAAAAACAGCAATTGAAAAATAAGATTGGTAACTTTTCTGGAACCAAATAACTTTTCACCCCATCCTCCAAAAAGGTAATCGAACCCTTTTAAACCGTAATAGGACCAGGAGATGATGGTCGAGAAAGCAAATAGCGTTACGGCTACCAATAGCACGTAGGGAAACCACGAAATTACCGAAGCAAAGGCAGCTGAAGTTAGCTGAACGCCTTCGAGACCCTGTGTGTTTTCGGAAAAGCCTGTAAAGATAAGTACGAGTGCAGTCATGGTGCAGATAATCACGGTGTCGACAAATGGTTCAATAGAGGCTACAATACCTTCGCTTACCGGTTCGTCGTTTTGTGAAGCCGAGTGGGCAATGGCAGCGCTACCCATGCCTGCTTCGTTGGAGAATGCTCCCCGCTGAATACCGTAAATCATTACCCCGATAATACCACCTTTAATGGCATCGGGTTCAAAAGCATTATGGAAAATAAGCCACAAGGCATGACCTGTATTTTGAAAATTGATGCCAATAATGATGAGGGCTGCACCAATGTAGATGCCGGCCATAAGGGGAACTATTTTTTCGGTAACTTTTCCAATACTCTTGATTCCGCCAATGATAACGGCTCCCACCAAAACAGCCAGAAATAAGCCATAAATAGCGCCATAATGTTCAATGCCGGGGAAAAAATAGACCAGCTGATTAAAAGCCTGATTGGCTTGCAGCATGTTTCCACCGCCTACCGATCCACCCATCACCGTTAGGGCAAACAGAAAGGCAAGAAAGATACCCACTTTTCCCATGGTGCTGCCTCGTTTTTCCAACCCTCGTTTCAGATAGTACATGGGACCTCCCGAAACAGACCCGTCTTTGTTATATTTCCGGTATTTAATGCCCAGCGTACACTCTGCAAATTTTAGCGACATACCCAGCAATCCTGCCATTATCATCCAAAAAGTAGCCCCGGGTCCGCCAATGCCAATGGCCAGTGCCACACCGGCGATATTACCCATGCCCACGGTGGCTGACAAAGCGGTTGTTACCGATTGATAGGTGGTAACCTCTCCTTTTAACCCCTTTTTTGCATAACGACCTCTTATGAGGTCGATGGCGTGTCGAATACCTCGCAAGCCAATAAACTTTAAGTAAATCGTGAAAAAGATTCCCCCACCGAGCAACCAAAGAACAATTAATCGCAGGGGTGCTTTAACAGGCTCTCCATTATTATCAATAATGGGTTGACCGTTGTCGTTATAAACCTGATCGTCGTATAAGCCAATGGCGGTGAAGGGATCGTAAAACAGTACTTTTCCCAATGCTTTGGAGAAGGGTGTAAATGCCCTGTCGATTTTTTGACTGAATGTTAAAGAGTCAACTGTAGATGATGCCGGTGTTTCAGCTTTAATGCAGGCTGTGTGGAAAAGGGCAACAAAAGTGACAAGCAAAAATAAAGTTACTTTACTCATGCCGTTCAGAAATTAGAAGTAGAATTTTAAGGATAACATTAGTTGAGTAACGAGTGGATTTTTTATCCTGTTACTTAGCTTCATCTTATAGGTTAAGTATTCCACTCCCAAATCGAAGTCTGTTGACCCTGTATAGGCAAGTTTTAGCAATCCCATACTCAAATAGTCGCCCCCTTCCATCGAAATTTCTGGTGCTGACGAAAGCATGTAGCCTAATCCAATACCCAATGGCAGTTTGTGTTTTGGGTAGAAATCAGCTTCACCAAGAAAACTTGTCTTACTTGTAAAACTTTCCTTTTCTCTAATAAAGGACTCGCCATAGGCCCACTCGGTGGTAGCTTGCAATCCCCATGTTTCGTTAATGGCATAGGCTCCTTCAAAATTAATGCCTCCGGCCATAGCAGGCGTGTTTTTAATGATGGAGGCGTACGGGTCGCCATCAATAACATCGCTTATAAATTGTTTGATGTTAATAAAATTACCACTCAGGTTTTTGACAAAAACCTCGGTTGTCAGAATTAATTTTTTTGTACGAACCATTCGGATTCGCCATCCAATACTTCCGCCTGAAATAGTATTTACGCCGTCATACAAAAGCGAAAACGCATTGGTACCGAAACGGCCAATCATCATGGCTCTGATGTTTAGCGAAAGCCAGGGGGTAAAGCGCTGTTGATAGGTTATTTCTCCTTCGGCAAACATAATAGTTCCATTAATAGCAGGAGTTGTTAATCCATTTATCTCCATGGGAGGAATAGTAATGGTTGATGTGCTGCCGGCACCAACATTAATTTTTAAGCTGGTGGAGATAAACGGGTTGTTAAATTTGGAGTAGTCAAGAAAAACATGCCCGTTTAATCTGTTTTTTTTAAATAGCGCATGGGGAGGCTGTTGCGAATATCCGGTAAAGGTTACGATAAAAAACAACCAGACTATAAATATTTTTTTCATAGGTAACTAATTGATGTTGGTAACTACACTTATTTCTTGCTATTTCGCAAGGGGCAATTCAATGCCAATCAAAGCTTTAAATCCGCTGGTTTTAACCCGGGGAATATAACTTTTATCAATAGGTTCGTCGGTTAAGTTGATAAGCCCCTGCGAATAGCGTAATTCGATGAATAATACAGGGCGGCCAAGAAATATCCGATATCCTGCTCCAAAAATGGCTGCAAGATTGAAAGATGAAATGCTTAGTTGATTCGGTAAGGTTTTTTCGTGGCTTGTAAGCTTGTAGTTCAGCAGAAAAGCTGTTTCGAATCCTCCCACAGCGTAAAAATGTTTGCTTGAGCTTTGTACTTTCAGCAACACAGGTATTGAAAAATAATTTAGCCTTAGCTGAATGCTATCGATGGGATCGACATATTTTCCTTGTGAATAAAGCACCTTGGTGCCTTCTTGTGAATAGGAAGGTTGTAAACTCAGTTTAATAGTTTTGCTTACAGCTACGTCAACCATTAAGCCGGCGTTAAGCCCGCTGTTGGCACTATAATAGCCCTTTTTGGGTGCATCACCGTTTAATTTTACAAAATTTATTCCGCCCAGTGCACCTATCGTTACTTGTGCCATGACCGGAAAGCTAAAAGCGATTAGAATAAAGCTTAGTAGAATTTTTTTGAAACTCTTCATTAGAATACAATTATTGAAACTTTACAAAGATAGCGTATTTTTCTAAATAAGATCAGGATTGATAAAGGTGGCAAAAAAAGAAGGTTTAATTCAGATTGGGATCGGCAGGAAACTTGGTCCAGTAGGAATATTTTCCACCCAGATTTTTCATAAAAGATTCCCACATTTCGGTTGGGCGAACCCGGAAACAATAGTCCTTTTCAGCATTGGTAACAATCCACGAGTTGCGTTTTAACTCGGTGTTTAACTGGGTAGCCTCCCAACCGGAATAGCCGATAAAAAAACGGAAATTGTCGTTTGAGGCAAGCCCGAGGTAAATCGCCTCTTTTACCGATTCCAGGTCGCCACCCCAGTATAGGTCGTTAGTAATTTTTAATGCCCCGGTAATTTGTTCGCCAAGCGTGTGGATATAGAAGAGCTTGTTTGTCTCTACCGGCCCGCCAATAAAGATGGAGGTGCTAAATTTGGGAAAATCTTTAATAACATCGTTAAATTTGGCAGTAACGGGTTTGTTAAGGATAACGCCAAACGAACCTTCGGCGTTGTGCTCGGCAAGCAAAACAACCGATCGACCAAAATAATAATCGCTCATGAGTGGCTCCGAAAGGAGTAGTTTTCCTTTGGACGGTTCAAGCCTATTACTTTTAATTTGGAATATTTTGTTTGATTCACCCATTATAAAACGTCTGCTATTCTTAAGAATTAACCTATTTTTGTGTCAAATTATTTTAAATCAAAAAACAAGCCATAAAGTTGAGTGTTAGCCAAAATCATAACAAGTTTTTAAGTCTGAGGCAAAAGTATCAAACTTTTACATATCAAAGTTACTCTTTTGCGGTAAATAATGACGTTTTGGAGGCCGTTTTTACTTTTAAACTTACCGATGATATTATTTTTTCACCTCTTATTAAAATTCCGAGTCGAAAATTTTACGATTTTGATAGCTTGTCAGCGTCTCTTTTGAAGAACCTGGTGTTTCATATTGGGATGGTCGAGCTGATTAGCTACTGGAAAGCTGCCTGTCCTCCCAGACTCATTATCCAGCCGCATACGCTTACTGATGAGCAGGTTTTGTTTTGGAAGAAGCTCTATTTTAACGGGCTGGGCGAGTTTTTTTACCTTAACGGGATTTCTGCCACGCAAGATGAGTTTATGGATATTGTTAGTGAAGGTGAGGGGCTGCAGGCCGAGCACACTATCATGAATCAAGAGGCAGTAATGGTTCCTGTTGGCGGCGGCAAAGATTCGGTGGTTACTCTGGAACTTTTAAAAGAGCAGGGCGACAAGGTGATACCCATGGCCATGAACCCCAGAGAAGCGGTAGTGAGAACCATCGAAAATGCCGGCTTTACCATGGAAGATACAATGGTGGTAGAGCGCAAACTCGATAAAAAGTTATTGGAATTGAATGGACGGGGATTTCTTAACGGCCATACTCCTTTTTCAGCTTTGCTGGCATTTGTTACTTCACTTACGGCCGTGCTGTCCGGGGTAAAATATATTGCGCTTTCTAACGAGAGTAGCGCCAACGAGAGCACGGTGCCGGGTTCAAACATTAACCATCAATACTCAAAATCATTTGAGTTTGAAGAGGATTTTAGTAACTACTTGTCACGATTCGTTACGCCTGATGTGCACTATTTTAGTTTTTTACGCCCTTTGAACGAACTTCAAATCGGCTTTCTGTTTTCTTTGTTCTCTCAACATCATTTTTCTTTCAGAAGTTGTAATGTTGGTAGTAAAACCGACAGCTGGTGTGGGCAGTGCCCCAAGTGCCTTTTTACCCGTATCATTCTTGGTTCCTTTATGGGAGATGATAAATTGAAGGCTATTTTTGGAAAGGAACTTTTTGACGATCCCACATTAAAACCTGTTTTTGATGAGCTGACCGGTGCTGCCGATGTAAAGCCTTTCGAGTGCGTGGGAACACCCGACGAGGTAAATGCCGCTTTGAGTTATATTGCGAGAAACAGTAAAACACCTTTGCCGGCCTTGTTAACCGGTTTTCCTTACGAGAAGTTTTCGGCCAATTCGCTCTTAACTTTATTGTCGGCTTTTAATGAGGATCACCGTTTGCCGGAAAAATATCTTACATTGTTAAAGACTGGTTTGAAGAAAATTGCGTTTAGCTGAAAATTGAAAGTGCATGAAGAATTTGCAGGAGGAAATAAAAAATAAGTCTGTTTTATTGCTTGGACTTGGTCGAGAGGGGCTCTCCAGTTATCAATGGCTTCGGAAAGCTTTCCCGGAAAAAGAATTGGGTATTGCTGATGGCAACCCCGCGGTGAAACAGAAACTACAGGAGGATGTAAACCTGCAATTTCATTTGGGGGAAAAGTATCTTGACAGCATCAAAGCATACGATATTATTTTTAAATCACCCGGCATATCGTTGAAAGATTATGCTTGCTCAAATCGTGAAAAGATAACTTCCCAAACTGATCTGTTTTTGAGGTATTATGGCCGGCAAACCATTGGGGTAACGGGCACCAAGGGCAAGAGTACAACCTCCAGCCTGATAGCCCATATTTTGAAAACGAATGGAAAAAAGGTGGTGCTTTTGGGAAATATCGGTATCCCGGCTTTCAATAGGCTTGATCAAATTACTGAGGATACGGTGGTGGTTTTCGAGATGTCAGCCCATCAGCTGGAGTACGTGCATCATTCGCCAAAAATAGCCGTATTGCTAAACATCTTTCCAGAGCATCTTGATCATTTTAAAACCTTTGATGCTTATAAAGCAGCCAAATTAAACATAGCTAAGTTTCTTGGCAAGGACGATTTATTGGTCATTTCCGAAAATCTTTACGGGGAATTTTCAGGGTTACAACCGGAAGTTAGCTATTACGAAAAAGGCAGGGATATTGATCCTGACACCCTTCTTTTAAAAGGGAGTCATAACCTGAACAATGTAAAAGCAGCCATTTTGGCGGTTAAACCTTTTGGTGTTGATTATATGTCAGCGTTAAAGTCCGCTTCCTCTTTTAAGCCGTTACCTCACCGGCTGGAGTATGTTGGAAAATATGGTGGCATTCATTTTTATAACGATAGCATCTCCACTATTCCGGAATCTACCGTGGCGGCTCTTAACGCGGTTGACGGGGTGGATACCTTGATTTTGGGAGGTTTTGACCGGGGTTTGGATTTTTCGAAGTTGGTTGATTACTTAGCTATTCATACGGTAAGTAATCTGATTTTCACAGGCCCTGCCGGTAAAAAAATGATTGTCTTGTTTAAAAGTAATCCTGAAATTAAATCTGCTCTTTTTGAAGTTGCCAGCCTCGGGGATGCTTTTAAAATTATTGCCAAAGTAACTTCTAAAGAAGGTGTTTGCCTTTTATCACCGGCCGCTGCAAGCTATGATGAGTTTCATAATTTTGAGCATCGGGGAGACGCTTTTAAACGGCTTGCCAGGCAAATGCCATAGTGACTTTATTATTAATTGGCCTGTTTGTTGATAAGGTGCGTTTTGTATAAAAAGAATAATTATGAGTAAATTTTTGTTGATTATATTGATTGGTGTCGTTGTTTATTATTTCTTCAAGTGGAGTAAATCGTCGGGTGGGAGTAAAAATAGCAGCCAATCGAACGCTAACAATATCAATAGTACAAATACAAATCAGCCAAACACCGGCAAGCAGGGCGGTAGTTATGGAAAATGGCTTGGGGGAGGCTTGGGATGGGCGTTTGGTGGTCCCATAGGGGGTATCCTTGGTTTTGTTTTTGGCAAGATGTACGATGATATGTCGAAAGGGAAATTTGAGTATGGTCAAAGTCCTGCCAGCGATTTTAATATGAGCCTGCTGGTGTTGTCGGCGGCTGTTATGAAGGCTGACGGCAAAATAAAACGCTCGGAGTTGGATTTTGTCAAGCAGTTTTTTTACACTAACTTTGGGGATAAGGCTCCGCAGTATGTTAAACTGTTGGGCGAGTTGGTTAAGCAGGATATCGATGTGGCTGATGTAAGCATCCAGATTAGTCGTCATTTGGATTATGCCACACGGTTACAGTTGTTGCACTACTTGTTTGGCATAGCGCTCGCTGATGGTAAAGCTGACAAGTCGGAGGTTGACCTGATTGATCGCATTGCCGGGTACATGGGAATTACCAATTCCGATTTTGAATCGGTAAAAGCGATGTTTGTAAAGGATACCGATGCGGCCTACAAAGTGTTACAGATTTCGCGTGATGCTACCGACGAAGAGGTTAAGAAAGCCTATCGCGAGATGGCCAAGAAATACCATCCTGACCGGGTTGCCAGCTTAGGTGATGATGCTATCAGAAAAGCGGCCGAAGCCAAATTTCAAAGTGTTAACGAAGCCTACGAAAATATCAAAAACGAGCGGGGGATGAGTTAGGTTTGAACCTACTCAGGGATGATGGTTCTTCCAAACGGAGTGAGAGCCAGTCCTGCCAGCTTAAAATGCTGGCGGCAAAGTATTCCATTGCGGTAGCAAAGCCACCCAATAAAAGCCAGAGAATGTTTCCAAGAATTTTCATAAGGTAAATTTTCATAAAATATTTGTTTATGCTGCAAATTCGCTAATTTCTATTTTTATTATGCTAAAAACTCCACTTAATACGCCAGTACAAAAATACTCCTTTTCCGCCTTCATCCACGGGGGTATCGCTGGTAA
>QMPP01000104.1 GCA_003650425.1 Bacteroidota bacterium
ATACCTTTTGGAAGATCAGATAACTGAACTTTAGCCGAACCAGAATAGCTTGATGAGAATACCTGTTTTCCGATAAGGTTAAGAACTGAAACTTCCACTTCTGTGTTTAATGGTAAGGTGATGTTTACCAGACCTGTTGAAGGGTTAGGATAAAGAACCACCTGATTTTCTAACTTGTTTTCTGAAAGTCCGTCAGGAATGGTGTGGATGAAATCGGCTTTAGTAATGGTGTCGATACCAAAAACATTGGTAGCTACAAGTGTTACATCGTACAACGAATCGGCAGGAATGAGATAATAAATTTCCTGCGGGTCAACAGCTGTAGAGGTATCGGGAGTAGCTCCTTCAAAAGTCCAGTTGTAGCTAACCTCTTCACCGGTGGTAAGGTTAGTGAAGTTGGCATAACTGCCTACGGTTACCGTGGTTGGGATGGCGTTAAAATCGGCAACCGGAGCTACGCCTGCCCAAATGTAATCGGTAGAAACAGCTGTGTCTGTTAAAGAGCCATCACTAACAATGAGTGTGACATCAAATTTTCCTGCTGTACTGTATGTAATGGCGGGAGGTGTTTGTCCTGAATAAGTGGCTGGTGTTCCTCCTTCAAAAGTCCATTCCCACGAAACGGGATTTCCGGAAGACATGTCGGTAAATTGTACGCTGTCACCTACCAAAACAATAGTAGTGTCGGCTTGGAAAGCAGCAATAAGTTGAATCTGACAAGCAAATCCCGGTGTAGCGAATATGGAATCACCATTGGCATTAACGGCTTCAAAATTAACAGAAGCGTGCCAGTTTTCTCCAAGGGAGTTATCCAAATCGGGGTTGCAAAGGGTTAACGAGGGGCCGTCGCCATCAGGTTCTGTTGGCCACGGTGTCTGATCATCGTATGTTAACGAATCAATTACATTGTCTACAAGGTCTAATAGTACAATATCTTCACCACCATTACTTAATCCTCCGCTTGTCCATTGGTAGGTAGTAACGCCAAATGTCCCTAACATGGCCAGAGAATCTTTGGCTACTAAAACATACGACTGAGGTAACAAAATATCATCGGGGAAAGTAAATTCAACCCCTTCGGAAAAGTGTAAACCGTTAAGGTTGGCAGTATCAGCACTATTGTTATATAATTCAATAAACTCCAGTGAGTCGTCACCTGATTCCGGCGGGTTATACATAATTTCAGTAATAACCAGGTTGGGCGCGTTATAGGCTTCGATGATGGAGAAGCTGGCGTCACTCATATCGGATGGGTCGCCGGCGTTAAGCCCCTTGATTTTAATTTTGTAATTGGTGTCGACATCCTGATCGCTAAATACCATCCAGTTAAAACTTAAATCGGAAGCAGGCAGGTTGTAAACAATAACCGAAGAGTCGTTTTCACCGTGGAACAGATCGATTTCGATGTTGCCATCCCAGTTGGCGTAGTTCCAGGTAATGGTATAGGTTGACCCCTGTTCGATACTTTCGCCGCCATTAGGATTGGTAACTACAATAAAAGGTTGAGGGATAAAGTTCAAAGCTCCCGGGGTTCCGCCATCTTGTTCACTGGCTAACCAGCTGTCCGGAAGGCTGTTGTCGTAGGTAGGATCAATTAGTGCCAAAGTCGGGCCATCTCCATCAGGCTCTGTAGGCCAGGGGCTTGCATCGTCGTAGTTTACGATATCAACAAGTATTCCATCGGCATTCCACAAGCGAACGGCATCACCACCGTTGCCAAGACCGAAATTACCGCTTCCGTCAAAATCGGGTGTAAACGGGAAGTTTCCGTTGTCGGTAATTTTAATGGTAAAGTATCCGTTGGCAGCAATACTGTATCCGGCTGATATAATAATAGGTGTATGGTTGGCATCGTTATCGAGCACTTTCCAGTTTTCGAGGTCGATGGCAGAACCGGTCGTGTTGTAGAGTTCAATCCACTCCTCATCGGCTCCTGGTGAGTTGTACATAATTTCGTTGATAACCAACGCAGGAGAAACAGGTACTTCCCACGATTGGGTTTGCGGGTTAGTGTCAGGAATGGTAAATTGCCAGTTTCCGGCTACCCAGTTGTGTTCACTATCGTTTACACCCCATTCCCAGGTATTGACTCCGTTGTCAACTACTAAATCCTGTTGGCATGTCCATATATGGTCGCCCGCTACAGCATCTCCATTGGTTCCATCATCATAAAAGGCCGAATGCTCGTTGCCACCATCCCACGACGGGTCGTAGTTTCCGTTGGCATCCCAGCTTCCTTTAAGGTAAAAACCGTCGTAGTTTTGTCCGAGGGTATCGTAAACAATAAAAGTGATGGTTGCCGTTGGTGGAGGAGGTCCGGTAACGGAGGTGGTATTTGTTGAGAAATCGTAAGTAAACGTTGTCGGGTTAACACCGTCAGCCATAAAGGTAACATTGCCACCGGTACTTTGGTCCCAGTTGTTGTTAAGGGTGACTTTGCACTCCCAGCTACCGGCAGGTACGGTAAGTTCTACGGTATAAATGTCGTCGCCATCGGCATCGCTCATCTCCCCGGTAAGGTTAGTTGGATCCCAGTTGGCACTACCGTTCATGTCATCAAAAAAATCGCCGGCAATAACTGGTAAGGTATGCATTACCAAATCGGCATCGGCATTTACCCGCCAGGTGGTATCGGTAGCAACTGAAAGGATAATGTGCTGGTTGGTGCTGGGGTAATTCGGGTCAGTGTTCCAATCACTACCTTCTATCACTTTATACTCGTTATCAGCAGCAGGAAGATTCTTGGTAAGAACATAAACCCCGTTGGCATTCATAGTCATTTCGTAATCAGGATCGCCTGGTGTCCATGGTGTACTCTGAAAGGATCCAGCAATATATACCGGAGGCGGGTCGCCGGCAACGGTAATATTGTCAACTTCCCAGGTGGCAGCACCTGCCGTGGTGGAAGTGTATTTATAAGCTATGTAGGTAGCTGATCCGGTGTAGCTAGAAATGTCAACAGTTCCTGCATCAATAAAACTCCAGCTACCGGGGTCAGGAAAGGTAAATTGAGCAGTAACATCGTTCCATGTTCCACTTGAATTGGGATCGCTTACACCATCGTAGTCGTTTGAAACAAGTACATACAAATCGGTATTGTCGCCATAATTTCTGGCATGGTCAAAGTGGAGGGTGATGTTGGAATAGCCATCTAAGTTGATGGCAGGGGTTATTAACCAATCTTCGTTGTCTTGCGCTCCACTGGCATAGCCATTCATTTTGGCACTTCCCGGAGGGTTGCCATAATTAGTCCATACCCATTCTTCGTTAGGACCAATAATGTTTTGTGTTGCCATTACATTGAGGTCGGCATCAAATGGTTCGTAAAACACAGTTGTGGATGTTGAGCTGCTGCCACCGCCATACTGAAGTATAACGTTGTCGAAACCAGCATAATCGCTGCCACCATTTTGGGTTGCGCTCAGCTGTAGTCGAACATACTGAGTTCCTGATGGCACAGCTATCGTAACTTGTGTCCACGCGTCAGTATCTTTTGATAATTCAATGTCGTCAGCTAATGGCCATGTAGTCCCATTATCGTATTGGACGTTGTAAAAGATGGAGTCGCTACCATCATATCCATCGGTATAGTAGTAAAATGAAATTTCAACTCCTGTAAAAGCAGAAACATCAATGGCGTCAAACGACAATGTATGACGAAATGCTCCTCCACCATTGGGGTTGTCAAGGTCGCGCATTCCCCAAAAATAGGTTCCGTTTTGAGGAGCCGTAATATGGCTGCTAAAATCGGTAACCGTATCCCAGGTATCGTTAGAAACGTTGTAAGGTGCGGGGTTTGGAGTGTAGTTCCAATCGTCGGAAGCCCCTTCAAAATCCTGGAAGTTAATGGTTGTTTGGCTGTATCCCAGCCAGGCCATCAACATTAAACTAAATAAAAACGTAAATTTTTTCATAGATAATTATTTTAATGATTAATTTAATTTACAAATCTATAATACCTCTTTTAAATCAAATAAAATGTGTTGAAAACATAACGATTTAATAACATTCAAAAATGAGGTAAAAGGGGGCAGCTAAGTTACTATTATTCGTTTATATATTGGTTTTTTCGAGCGCTATTTTGTTAAAAAATAAATAGGTTGTTAACAATGGGGGGGTAATGGTTTAATAGTTTAATGGTACAATGGTTTAATGGTACAATGGTTTAATGGTTTAATGGTGTTTTTTTTTACTACGAGATAATGGTAGCTACTATGTTTCTTTGTCTGCCATGGTTACGGAATTCGCAAAGGTAGATACCCTGCCATACTCCCAAATTAAGCTGGTGGTTAGAGATGGGAATGTTGATGGAAACACCGAGAGTAGCTGATTTAAAATGAGCCGGCATGTCGTCGTACCCTTCAATGGTATGGATGTAGTGACGATCGCCCTCAGGAGCAAGCTTGTTTAACAGGTACTCTAAATCTTTTTGAACATCAGGATCGGCATTTTCGTTAATCATAATGGCTGCTGAAGTGTGTTTTACAAAAAGGTTTAATATGCCGCTTTCGGGCAGCGATCCAACCGACTGTAAAATTCGAGCTTCAATACGATGAAAACCTTTACTGAATGCCGGGAACGTTATTTCAATTTGTTTTACCATGTCAATTATTATAAAAAAACAAAACCCCACTCCAATGAAGCAGGGTTTTGATATAAAACATTTAGAACTGTTATTTGATGCCTACCATATTTTCCATCATGGAGGTGGTGATTGATTTTGGGCGCTCGATGGCATAGCCTAAAGCACGATCCCAAACAACATTTGAAAGAACACCAAAAGCACGACCAATGGCAAATAATACCGTGTAGAAATCGTACTGGGTAACACCATAATGCCATTGAATAACACCTGACTGGGCATCAACGTTTGGCCATGGGTTTTTAGCTTTACCCTGCTCTTTTAATATTGGAGGAACTACCTCGTAAAGCATGCTTACATATTCAAACAACTCATCATCGGCCATGTGTTTCAGAGCAAATTCACGCTGAATAGCGTAACGCGGATCAGTTTTACGCAATACGGCGTGACCGTATCCCGGAATAACCTGTCCACTATTTAGGGTATCCCATACAAATTTCTTCATTTCTTCTTTGGTGGGTTTTTTATTTCCCATCTTAGCTCTAACGGATTGAATCCAACTAAGAACTTCCTGGTTAGCTAACCCGTGTAATGGGCCTGCTAAACCATTAATCATACCTGAAGTGGCGTAATAAGCATCGGAAAGTGAGCTGGCAACAAGGTGTCCTGTATGAGCACTAACATTTCCACTTTCGTGATCGGCATGAATGATAAAGTACATTCTTGCTACATCATCATAAGGAACCTCTTTTTCAATCATGTAAGCAAAGTTCCCTCCAAAGTCTAATGTAGGATCGGCGTAAACATTTTTCTTACCTAAGTACAGCTTGTCATAAATATAAGCACCTATAAGTGGTAATTTGGCTAACAAGTTGGTAGCATCTTCGTAGGTTGGATCCCAATAATCCATTTTACTCATGCCACTCTGATAACGGGTATTGAACAGTGATTCGCGTTCCATGGCCATTACCGCTGCCGATAGAATAGCCATTGGATGGCTGTGATTTGGAAAAGCATCAATAATGTCGAAAACATAGCGTGGCAGTAATCTACGATTGCTAAAATCGTAAATTACATCGGCTACCTGGCTTTCTGTAGGAACGTCACCAGTCAAAAGTAAATAGTATAATCCTTCTACATAAGGCATTTCTTTACCTTGTGGCTTGGGAAGCTTTTCAAAAACTTCGGGTAGTGTGTAACCACGATATCTGATACCTTCCATAGGGTCAAGATAAGATATGTCAGTAACGAGACTTTTAATTCCTCGCATACCACCCAAAACCTGTTTAACGGTTACCTGGTCGATAACATCGTCACCATGTTCTTTAAGAAGCCTGGTCACCCTTGGCCTGTGTGCTTCTATCTTTTCGTACAATTTTTCTTTTAATGTTGTCATGATACTTTAATTTTAATTCAGCAAATGCTGGTTTGTTTGTTTTTTTATGTGACTTATGAAAGTTTTTACCTTCATAAATTGGTCGCCCAAAGATAACAAAAAATGAGATGCAATTTTACCATATTTAAGCCAATGGAGGCTTTGCGTTGTGCGATTAGCTAATTTTTAACATTAGTGTATGCTGCCCGATTTTCTTTCCTTTTATTTATTAAATTTTCTGATTTTTTACTTGCATTTTATTGAGGGTATTTTGACAGATAAATTTGATAAAGTATAAAAGGTGGTGTGCGAAACAGAATCTATTATTTGTAATTATCAGAATGTCATTAATATATTTAAATAAATTATATAAGTAAACTATATAGCTGTTTGTATCTGAAAATGATATGAATAACCAAATATCTTGCTCTTGCGAGTATTTTTAAAAAGAAAAAGAGACGGTTTACAAAGCCGATTTTTATTAAAAACCGGGCAAGTTTTCTGTCAAATTCAGGTATAAAACCGGCTAATTTTGACTGGTTATAAATTTTTAGATTTGTGTTAATTTTTTAAAAAAGGATTGATTTAATCTTGTTTTTATGGTTGGAAGCAATGGAAATGAATCAACAATCATTCTGGCGGTTGGGGTTTACTCCAACAATACCTATTTTTAATGAATCTGAAATGAGGAGATATTCTGTTTTTTGATTTGATTGTTTAAGAAATTACTGCAACTTTGCATTCCGAAAGTTTATAGCTTTTAGTTTTTAAAAAACAGAGTGTTAAATAAGTAATAAGAAGTAAAATGGGACAGAATTTATTAAAAATTAACTGGACTAAAGTGGACGAAGCTCCGGCTTTAGCAAGTTACTCGTTTTTGCCTATGGCAAAAGCATTTACCAAATATGCCGGAATCGACATTGAAGAGAGTAATATATCGTTGGCAGGAAGAATACTGGCCAACTTTCCTGAAAATCTTTCTAATGATCAAAAGATACCCGATTATCTTTCCGCACTGGGTCAGCTGGCGTTAGAGCCGGATGCAAATATCATCAAGTTACCAAATATCAGTGCTTCCGTGCCACAGCTTAAAGAGGCCATCAAAGAGCTAAAGAGCAAAGGGTATGATGTGCCTGATTATCCTGAGGAACCAAAAACTGAAGAAGAGCATAAGCTGGTAGAGCGTTATTCAAAAGTGCTTGGCAGTGCTGTAAATCCGGTTTTACGGCAGGGAAATTCTGACAGGCGCGCTGCTAACTCTGTAAAAAAGAATGCTCAAAAGCATCCGCACCGTTTGATGAAACCTTACCATAATGATTCGAAAACACATGTTTCTCACATGGATGCCAATGATTTTTATGGAAACGAAAAATCGGTTGTTACTGAAAAGGCAGTAGGTTTTGCTATTAATCTTGTTAACAACGAGGGAAAAACGATTGTTTTAAAAGATGGATTACAATCGGTTGGTGGCGAAACCCTGGATGGAACTTTCATGAGCACCAAAGCTCTGAGAACATTTTACGATGAACAAATTGCAGATGCCAAAAAGCAGAATGTGCTGTTCTCTCTTCATCTGAAAGCTACTATGATGAAAGTTTCTGATCCGGTTTTGTTTGGTCATGCCGTAGATGTTTACTTTAAAGAAGTGTTTGATAAGTATGCTGAAGAGTTGGAATCTATCGGTTTCAATCCTAATTTCGGGTTGGGTGAGCTTTACAAAAAACTGGAAAAGCTTCCTGCTGATAAAAGAACGGAAATTGAAACAGCCATCAAGGATACCTATAAAGTAAAAGCTAATTTGGCTATGGTTGATTCGGACAACGGAATTACCAACCTGCATGCCCCCAATAAAGTAATTATTGATGCTTCTATGCCGGTTGTTATTCGCGATGGTGGAAAAATGTGGGGGTCTGATGGAAAACTTCAGGATACCAAAGCGGTTATTCCTGACAGATGCTATTCCACCATTTACCAAACAGTTTTAGAAGATTGTAAAAAAAATGGACAGTTTGACCCTGCTACCATGGGTGATGTTTCCAACGTGGGACTGATGGCGCAAAAAGCCGAAGAATACGGTTCACATCCCACCACCTTTATTATACCCGAAGATGGTACTGTTAAAGTTGTAGATGAAAATGGTAACATTTTAATGGAACATCAAGTAGAAAAAGGCGATGTTTGGCGGATGTCGCGCGTTAAAGATATTCCTGTACGTGACTGGGTAAAGCTAGCCGTTTCCAGAGCCAGAGCCACCGGATTTCCAACCATTTTCTGGCTCGACGAAAACAGGGCACACGATGCTCAAATTATTAAAAAGGTAAATATTTATCTGAAAGATCATGATTTATCAGGATTGGACATCAGAATAATGACGCCGGATGAGGCCATGCAGTTTTCCCTTGATCTTGTGCGTCAGGGCAAAAATGCCATTTCGGTTACCGGAAACGCTTTAAGAGATTATCTTACCGACCTGTTTCCCATTCTTGAGCTGGGAACCAGTGCCCGTATGTTATCCATCGTTCCTTTGTTAGCTGGTGGTGGTTTATTTGAAACCGGAGCAGGTGGTTCAGCTCCCAAGCACGTTGAACAGTTTTTAAAAGAGGGTCACCTGCGTTGGGATTCGTTGGGTGAGTTTTTAGCCCTTATGGTATCACTAGAGTTTATTGCTGATAAATACAACAATGTCAAAGCACGTGTTTTGTCAAAAACACTCGACAAAGCTGTTGAAGTGTATCTCGAAAATCAAAAGTCACCTTCTCGTAAGGCAGGCGAGATTGATAACCGCGGGAGCCATTTTTATTTGATTCAATATTGGGCTGTTGCGCTGGCCGAACAAACCGATGATAAAGAACTGAAGAATAAGTTTGCTGAAACGGCTAAACAGCTTGTTGCCAACGAAGCCAAAATTATGGAAGAGATTATGGCTACCGAAGGAAAATCGACCGATATTGGCGGGTATTACCTTCCTGATGATGAATTAGCAGATAATGCCATGCGTCCCAGTAAAACTTTGAACAGTATAATTGCCGCTGTTTAATATGACAGGCTGCCAAATGGCAGTCGAATGCGATACTAACGCCTATTGAGTTAATAATAAAAGCTGCCTGAGTTTCAGGTAGCTTTTTTTGTTTTTCAATTCGTTTATCCTTGCCATTTTACCCGTTTACCGACTTAATACCACTGTTTACCGAAAAAAGGTTTGCCCCGGGAAGAGACCATCCTATTTTTGCCTCATCAAATCAATAAAAACAAACCTATGAACAATTCAACAAGACTTTACCGGTCGCGGAGACATCGCGTTTTTGGCGGCGTGGCAGGCGGACTGGCCGATTATTTTAACATTGATGTAATTTTAGCCAGGCTGCTGTTTGTCATAATCTTTTTTGCAGGGGGTGGTGGCGTAATAATCTATATCGTTTTATGGATTATCACTCCCGAAGAACCAATTATAACTCCTCCTCCCGGTGGTGGTACCGGATCAGGAGGAAATTCTTATAACGATAGTGCTGATATTTCGGATGCTACTATTGTTGAGGAAAGTGAAAAACGGAATAACAACCGGACTTTTATAGCTGGAATAGCACTTATTTTAATCGGTTTTCTTTTTTTGTTAAATACGCTGATTCCACATCTGGTCATACTTCATTTTTGGCCGCTTGTTTTAATTGTTGTGGGAATTATGCTGGTGTTTAACGAAGTAAAACCGGTCAATGAACAAAATAGTCATGAAGAAACAACTAAAACCGAAAACAATGAAATTTAGAAATCTTTTCTGGGGGATCATCCTCATATTCGTGGGTACCCTCGCAATCCTTAATAATTTAGATGTAATCGACTTTGCCTGGAGTAAGCTGTGGAACTTGTGGCCTATATTTTTGATGCTGTGGGGTATTTCTATCCTGCCTATCAAAAACGGTATCCGGTTGGGGCTGGTTATCGTAACCCTTGGGTTTACCATGTATTATATCACTTCTCAAGCCGTTTATACCGAATCGGAATATATTACCGGCAGGGGGTGGCATAATCAAAACCGGAATGATGATGATGATGATGATGATGAAGCGGATTATGACAGTACTTATTTATACGATTCGGTTGATAGGACTAATTTTTTAATTCCCTTCACCGAAGGGTTGGAAACTGCTACTCTGAAGTTTGATGCTGTTGCCGGGAGTTACATTTTAAAAAACAGTACCAGGAACTTGTGTACCTTTAAGATGTCGGATAGCGAGATGGCAAAGTATTACAAGTATTCGGTAAAAACCAGTAGGGAAGATGCTGTTATTAATATCGGAACCAAACATCATGTTAATTTTAAATTGAATCACCGTAACAAGGGAGAGGGTATCCTCAGGATTAACGAGGATCCGGTCTGGATTATGGATATCAATGCCGGTGCAGCAGCCATCGACTTTAACATGGATCAGTTCAAAGTAAAAAAACTTAATGTAGATGCAGGGGCAGCTGATATCAATGTGACTGTGGGCGATAAGTATCCCGATGTCAGGATTAATATTGACGCGGGTGCTTCCGATATAACGGTGAGAATTCCGGAAGGGTCGGGTTGTAAGGTTAAGATGGGTACTTTTTTAGCCGATAAAACCTTAAATGGCTTTGATAAGGTTAATGGAAGATATGTTACTCCTAATTATGAGGATGCCGAAAATACCATATACATTGATATCGATAGTGCCGTTTCGAGTTTGAAGATAGTCAGGTACTAGCCACAATAGTTGAAGGAGAAGTTGTTTAAAGTTTAAATGCTTTTTTAAGGGTAATTTTATGTAAATCCTTAAATCCGCAAATGATATATACCAACCTAAAGGTCTATCTTGAGAAATTCGTCGTAAGAATTACTTTTGCACAAAAAAAAGCATGCAAACAATCCATGACAATAATTTAAAAAATCACATTTCATTTGAATACATAAGTTTTGACAG
>QMPP01000105.1 GCA_003650425.1 Bacteroidota bacterium
AATAGCCGATTCGCCATCCAGTTGCAAGGGGTTGATGGTATCGGGTTCTGAAGTATGACAGTCGGAGCAGGCAACATCCTGCTGTTGTTCCTGATGTTGGTATCGTTTTCCGTCACCCATCAATTCGTAGGATGTGTGACAATCGATGCAGTCCATGCCCGCGGCATGATGGACATCATCCTGAACCTGCCTAAAAACACGACTTCCCTCCACCAGCCTGTAACCGGGTATACCAACCACATCAGCAGGTTTAAAAGTAGTTTCGTGCCACCCCTCGTAATTGGCAGATATTCTGCCCGAGCGGCTATGGCAGCCAAAACAGTGGTTGTTGGTAACTGTTAAATCAACCGAAGCGTGATGCAACAACCAGGCTGAGTCGTCTGGCATGTTAAGATGGGCAGCATGAGCCTTTTCAGCCCTTTCATCATAATTTAAATGGCAGGCCAAACAACCGCCTCCCCTGCTCTCTTCGGTAACAGGGCCTGAAGCCAGCTTTTCATTTCCCAGATGGCATCGCACACATAAGTTTTTAAGATGCTCATCGGCGGCAGTATGGTGAAGGGTGGCAAGGTCACCATCCCCGTCGGGAACAAGTTGCTCATTAAACACATATCGGTCAACGTTTATCATCCCCGTAAGGGTTGCCATAAGCCCTTTATCAATTCGATTTACTATTTCAGGATGACAGTTGGCAGTACCACACGAACGGCCGGCATTAGACAAGTTACCCGGAATCAGTATCATTCCTTCGTGAGCCTCCTTTTTGTTCATTGAAAAAGGATTGCCTCCATGACAGGAAAAGCAACCGATAACCGCCGGGTTGTGCGAAGCGGAAAACCCGTCCACGTTGTTGTGGCACATCAAACAGCTCTCCTGACGTCCGTCGATCGTAGGTGAAGTGGCTATTACACCGGCAAACTTATCCGATGAAAAGTCCGGTTTACTAAAATGATAAGCATCGAAAACCTGATAGCCGTAGCCTTGTTGCCACGGAAAAATCCTGCTCCAGTTTTCACCCCTGAAAAACACACCATCGAGGGTTAACAGAGCGTAAGCAAGTGTCAAAACCAAAAGCAACCTGCGTGACGGGAAGTAAATACTGTACCGTTTGGATCCTGTCATATAAACCACCATCATGACAAAGGCCAACATCATCAAGAGCCACCGCGGATGGCTAAACCAATGCAACAGATTCTGTAAACCCAGAAAATACCAGGGGCCTTTTACCGTGGGATGGATATTATCATGCAACGGAGCATTGATAAAAAACGAGATAAAAAACACAAAAACAACCGCAAACAGAGATGTCTTTATTTCTGGCCACAGTTTCCTGCTATGTTCAAAAATGAATATCAATGAAATGATGGTCAAGGTTGCCGCATGATTGAGGTAGATAATTTGATAGCTGCCCGGTTTACCAAAAATCGAATAAGCCAACAGGTTTCCAATAAACGGGATTTCCCCGGTAAGTTTCACCACAATCTGCCTTGCCTGTAAGGTGTCGGCATCACCACGCAACAAGAACCCGGTAAACATCACCAAAAAAACTATCACCAAGCCCAAAGAAAGCCTAAACCAAACAGCATGATTAAGCCGAACCGGTTTCTTCACTTTAAAATGCTCGTACAGGTGTAACAGCAACAGCACCAGAAACAGTTGTGCGCTCCAGAAATGAACGTTTCTTATCCACGAAGCATAAGGATTTACCAATAATATTTGTGAGATGGCTTTATAAGGCTGGTTCACATCGAAAGGAATCATCAATACAATACCCGAAAAAACAGCCATTAAAAACATGGCCAGACTCCATTGCCCAAAAGTTGTTTCGTTTAAATATTGTTTTAAATGTTTCAATGTTTACGTATTGCCTCTTTTTAGCAAAAATATAGATTTAAGTGAAACCACCGAATCAAAGAACATCATTGTAAAAAGCCACAAACCAAGTTGTAACAAAATTCCTACCATCACCTTTTATGAATCACCGGGTCTCTTCCCAAAAACTCGGTCACTACTTTCAATGTCTTTTGTTCAGCTTCTTCCAGATTGTCATTTATAATGACCACATCGAAATTCTTGGCGTACTGAAGCTCATAATCGGCCTTTTTTACTCTTTTGCGAATACTTTCATCGCTGTCGGTATTTCGGGAGCGCAATCGTTTTTCCAGCTCTTCGATGGAGGGTGGTTGTACAAAAATAGCCAGGGCATCGTTGCCATAAAGTCGTTTGATGTTCATTCCGCCTTTAACATCCACATCAAAAACAACATGCCTGCCTTCGTTTCGCAAACGCTCTACTTCGGAGATAAGGGTGCCGTAAAACTGATTTTCGTAAACTTCTTCCCACTCTACGAATGCATTTTGCCGGATTCTCTGTTTAAAATCTTTTACACTTAAAAAATGATAATCTTTACCATCCGTTTCACCTTGCCTTATTTTCCGGCTGGTGGCTGAAACGGAAAAGGCCAGTTCAGGAATCTGTTTCATCAGCCAGTGAACAATAGTGGTTTTGCCTGAGCCGGAAGGGGCAGAAAAAATGATTAGCTTTCCTTTTTGTACTTTGGTCATTGGGGTAACTATAGAATATTAAACAACTGCTCTTTAATTTTTTCCAGTTCATCTTTCATCAACACTACTATTTTTTGAATTTCGGCATGGTTGGCCTTTGAGCCCAGCGTGTTGATTTCGCGGCCTATTTCCTGTGTAACAAACCCAAGTTTCTTTCCGGGAGATTGCGGGCTGTCGATGGTTTCGATAAAATAGTCAAGGTGTTTTTTCAGGCGTACTTTTTCTTCAGTGATATCAAACTTTTCGAGATAGTAAATCATCTCTTGTTCCAGCCGGTTTTGGTCTATTTCAGCATCGCTGCCCCACTCTTCAAGTCGTTTGCGAATGCGCTCTTTTACAATAGCAGGGCGTTCCGGTTCAAAAGGAGCTACTTTTTGCAACAGCTCTCCAATGATGTTGATACGGTTGATAAGGTCTGTTTCTAAAATGGCACCCTCTTCCATTCTGAACTGATCTACCTTGTTGATGGCACGGTTAATCCCCTCATTAATCAGGTTCCACTCCTCGGGATTGGTTTCGTTTTGATTTTGTACCATCACATCAGGCATCTTTACAATCACCGGGAGGAATCCCGTGTAGTCAGTTTGGTTAACAGATTGAGCCAACAGCACCATTTCGTCGTAATAGTGTTTTGCCAGCTCTTTATTAATTATCGGAGCCGACAGGCTTCCGGTGCTTTCGGATTGTATGCTAAAATCGATTTTGCCTCTTTGTAAACGTTTGCTAAGAAGCGACCTGAGCCCTGCCTCTTTTTCACGCAACTCCAAAGGTGTCCGCAAGTTTAAGTCTAACTGCTTGCTGTTGAGCGTTCGTATTTCAACGGTTACTTTTTGAGAAGGGGTTTCAATAACCTCTTTTCCAAATCCTGTCATCGATTTTAACATGCTTTCAAATTCAAATGGTAAATAAAAGGTTAAAAGTAAATTAATTCCTAAAAAGAGCGCAGGTTTATGGTTGTTTTTTCTAAACACAAAATAAGTAATTCGAGTGCGTGGAGTTTGGAGTGGCTAAAGTTGGGAGTGCCTAAAGTATTTTGGGTACTTTTGATTGATAACGCTGAACGCCCAACGTCGAACTCCCAACGCTGAACGGCTTTAATAAATATATACCTCAGGTTTTCGACCGTTACTTATTGTTCCCCGAAACATCCCGGTGGTATTAAAAACCATGGAGATGTTCCCTTTATGGTCAACGGCAATAACCCCACCGTCGCCGCCGGCATCTTTAAGTTTTTTCATGATAACCTGATGGGTCGCTTCTTGCAGCGATAGATTTTTGTATTTCATCAAGGCAGAAATATCGTAAGCTACGGCGTATCGAATAAAATACTCGCCGTGGCCTGTACACGATACCGCACAGGTGTTGTTGTCGGCGTAAGTGCCTGCACCAATAATGGGAGAATCGCCAATGCGGCCATGCATTTTCATGGTCATGCCGCCCGTGGAAGTTCCTGCAGCCAGATTACCATGTTCATCTAATGCAACACAGCCTACTGTGCCATGCTTGTCGCCTTGCTCCATCTTTTTCTTAACACGTTGATAACTATCCCATCTGCTTTGGGTGAAAAAGTAGGAGGGGTCAACAATATCAAGCTCTTTTTCTTTGGCAAAGGCATCGGCACCATTTCCCGATAGCAGCACATGGGGCGATTGCTCCATGACAGCCCTGGCACCAAGAATGGGATTTTTTATGGTTTGAACTCCCGCTACAGCACCGGCTTTCAGGTTTTTGCCATCCATAATGGAGGCATCCATTTCGTTGGTGCCTTCGGCAGTAAATACCGCGCCTTTCCCGGCGTTGAACAGGGGGCTGTTTTCCATTACCATGATGGCAGCAGTAACAGCATCCAGTGCATCACCATTATTTTTTAGAACCTCTTCGCCGGCCAGCAAAGCCTCTTTAAGTTTGGCTTTGTACTTTTCCTGCATTTCAGGCGATACATTTTGAGGGGTTATATTTCCGGCGCCGCCATGAATGGCCATAGCGTATTTATGTTGCGAAAAGGAGGCCGTGGTAATGAACATAATCATCACCCAAAACAACAGTTTTATAAATTTCATAATTGATTAATTTTAGACTTGTAAGATACTATTTTATAAGCAGCCCCGCGATATCTTTAAAACTATAGAGGCCAAACATTTCGCCGGCGGTAATAAAAACAACCACAACAATGACCCATTTTACAAATACCACTCCACGTTTAACAGCCATCCGCGAAGCAACAAGCGCTCCAATAACATTGCCGATGGCGAGTACCAGCCCGTAAAGCCAGTTTATTTGTCCGTAATATAAAAACACGAGCAGGGTAAACGGGGCATAAGCAAGCACGATAAACACCTTAACGGCGTTGGCTTTTACCAGATCGAAACCTGTACCCAGCACGATGCTTGCCAGCAGAAAATAGCCAACTCCCATGTGGATAAACCCTCCGTAAATACCAATAAGGAAAAACACGATGTAAACTTTCCAGTTGAGTGGCTTTTCTATAATATCGGCTCTGCCGTAAATGTATTTTTGTGGTTTATATAAAATAAAAACCAGCATAATGAGCATGATAATTCCGATGGCTTTTTCAAAAATGTCTTCCCGTATATCGACTGCCAGCCACGCACCCAATAAGGCACCCAAAATGGCAGGTATCGAAAGGTAAACGGCTTTGCGAAGGGGTAATATTTTTTGTTGTCGAAAGCTGGTAGTTGCTGTAAGGGTTTGGATGGTGATGGCTATCCGGTTGGTTCCATTGGCAATTCCGGGAGGTAATCCCAGCATCATTAAAACGCTGAGCGAAATGATGCTCCCGCCACCTGCTAAGGTATTGATAAATCCCACCAGCAGCCCGGCAGCGATTAAAGTTACAACTTCTGCCCACGCCA
This sequence comes from Bacteroidota bacterium, assembly GCA_003650425.1. GTDB lineage: Bacteria > Bacteroidota > Bacteroidia > Bacteroidales > F082 > B16-G9. Next base: position 5,438 of record QMPP01000105.1, read on the forward strand.
TACTGTTAGTTTACTATTTGGTCAATCAGATTGTCTTCAACTGCTAACACATAGCAATACGCCGGATCTTTAAAAAAAACAAAAGCGAGAATAGTATTTAACAGAATATCCAATTCGTTAGCGTGCATGCTTGATTCTTTAGCTATCTTATGTAAATCGGAAGAGGTTTTTACTAGAAGGGAGTTAATGATGTTTTTATCTTTCAGATATTTTTTTAGTTGAAAATCTTTTTCAGTATCGCGTTGTTTGAGTTTGTTAATATCTTCAAGGATGGATAATTTTAACGGGTCAAAGTCATTAAAAGATTTTATCTTTTTTATTTTATCACTTAAATCATTAAACAAGTTATTCATGAATTTTCTATTTTATCTCGTTTATCGAAACTAATTGTACAGGTTTGGTTATAAAACTTTCCTGTAGTTTTAGCAGAAAAAGATAGTGTTTTATGGTTTGGACGTTAATGTCAACAAATTTATAAAAATTTAGTTGCCATTAGCCATTTAATGCCGAATCTATTTCTCGCTCCTTAAGTCCGTCCCAACCCTGGGCTTTTAAGTCGATGGCCTGATTATCGACTGTAATTAACCGTTTTCCGTTTTCAGGTTCTGTCATGTAACCAATTACTGAAACATCTTTTATTTTCACAATTTTCTCGTAATCGGTTTGTTTAATGGTAAAAAGCAGTTCGTAATCTTCGCCACCGTTAAGGGCTGCCACGGTTGGGACAATGTTGAATTCACGTGCTACGTCGTATGTTTGCTGGTCGATGGTAAGTTTTTCTTCATAAATCATGCAGCCTGTGTTCGAGTTTTTACAAAGGTGGAGTATTTCGGATGCCAGGCCATCAGAAATATCAATCATTGAAGTTGGCAGAATTTTTTGTTCACGCAGTTGGTCAACAATATCAATACGAGCTTCGGGTTTAAGTTGTCGTTGAATGATATAATCGTTACCACTCAGTTCGGGCTGCATGTTCGGGTTCGCTTTAAAAACCCGTTTTTCTCTTTCAAGCACCAGTAAACCAATGTAGGCAGCACCTATGTCGCCACTAGCACAAATCAAATCGCCTTGTGCAGCACCTGACCGGTAAGTGATTTGAGGTTTTTCCACTTCACCGATTACGGTTACCGAGATAAACAAGCCCGCTTTTGAGGAGCTGGTGTCGCCCCCCACAAAGTCCACCTGATAAAGTTTGCAGGCCATTTTAATGCCTTTATAAAGTTCTTCAAGTGCCTCCACGGTATATTTAGCCGATATTCCCAGTCCCACCACAATTTGTTTGGGTTTGCCATTCATGGCAGCCATATCCGAAAAATTAACAACGGCTGCTTTGTATCCTAGATGTTTTAGCGGTGTATAGGTTAAATCAAAATGAACTCCTTCGATAAGGAGGTCGGTAGAAACCAGGGTGTGGAAGCCGGCTCTGCCTTTAATAACAGCAGCATCATCGCCTACCCCTTTAATGGTTGTTTTTTGGTTAATTTCAAAATCGTTAGTAAGAATATCAATCAGGCCAAATTCTCCCAACTCGGCCACTGTAGTCAGTTTTTCACTATTCATTATTTTTTATTTTTCGGTAATACAAACTGTTTTATCATCTCTTACAAAGGTAGCTATTCTTGTTGAATTGGCTAAAACTAAAAAACCCCTGCCTTTTGTAAGACAAGGGTAATAGTACCTTTTTATGCAGAACCGGGATAATCCGGGAAAATATTGCTACGCTTTAGCTTCTTCAACAACCAGTTTTCCTTTGTAATAAAGGTCGCCATCAACGTAGTAAGCACGGTGATAAATATGAACAACACCAGTTGTAGGGCAAGTGGCCAGCTGAGGAGCTGTTGCTTTATAATGGGTTCTTCTTTTATCTCTTCTGGTCTTCGAAATTTTTCTTTTAGGATGTGCCATTTCTTTATATTTTAACTGTTACTAATCAAGTTTGATATCTTTTAATGCAGCCCATCTCGGGTCTGACTCTTTTTTACTGTAATCATCAATTTGCTTAAGCATTTCAACATTGCATGTGCTGTTTCCTTCTTCATCATCAGGATGTACATGTTTTAGCGGAAGCAATAAAACAATGTATTCGTAGAAATAGTGCGTTAAATCGAAGGCTGTCTGTTCAAACGGAATGATAATAATTTCGTCGGAAACCTCCTCAGATTTCTCACCAAATTTTACAATGAGTTTAAAACTCCCTTCCAATGGTTGAACATACTGTTCTAAACAGCGGTCGCAAACCAAATCGACATAACCCTTAAGCGTAAAATTCAATATTAACATGGTTGATTCTTTAATAAGCTCAACCTCTGCCATAATCTTACCTTTGGCTATTTCGGAATACGAAAGATTTTTAAAGAACGAATCTCCTATTTCAAAATTAAACAGATGAGTTCCCAAACCAAGTCCCTTAAATGGGATTTCAAAATCACTATCGCTTCTCTTTTTCATCCAGTTCTCTTCTAAAATCGGGCGGCAAAATTAGTTACAATTCTTTTTATAAACAAATTTATGTTAAACCTTTTCCTTAAATCCGCCAGTAAGTTATTAATAAACCTTAAATCTGCCAGTAAAGTAAGGTGCATCTGTTAATTTGGCAGCATTTCATACAAACCGGAAATTTGAATTTTCTTTACGCATAATTACCGGTTGTTGTTGTGACATCTGAATCAGACAATAGAACTAACTGTTTTGGTGAAAGATAGCTGTTATTGTTTTTAAGCCTTATAAATTATTGTTAATACATCCTATTAGCTATTATTTGTGGTCAGAATATATAATTTTGCACCATTAAATTTAACGCTATGATGTGGTTTAACAAATTGGTAGCTGCCATGCTACCGCTTATGCCAAAGAATTTGGTTTGGATTTTTTCAAAGAGATACATTGCAGGCACCAAATTAAGCCAGGCTGTTTCAATTTCACAAAAGTTGAACAGCGATGGGTATATGGTAACCATTGATTTGTTGGGCGAATTTATTGAGGATTTATCGGAAGCAACAAAAAATAAAGATGAGTACCTCAGTATTATTGATACCATTCAGAAAAATGGGGTTGAGGGTAACTACTCGTTAAAACCTACCATGTTTGGCCTTTTACTTGACAAGGAAGTGGCTTATGAAAACATCCGTGAAATTGTAAAAAAAGCGGTTGGGTACAACAATTTTGTCCGTATCGACATGGAAGACTCTTCGTGTGTTGACATGGAGATAGAGATTTTTAGAAAACTGAAAAAAGAGTTTCCCAATCATGTTGGATTGGTTATGCAAGCCTACATGCGCCGTAGTATGAGCGATTTTAAAGCCATGATGGATATGCATTCGGAAAAAGCACCTTTAAATTTTCGTTTGTGTAAAGGTATCTACGTTGAACCCGCTTCCATTGCTTATAAAGATTATGAAGAGATTAACGAGCATTACCTTGAAGATTTGGAATTTTTGCTTAAAAATGGCATCTACGTTGGTATTGCCACCCACGATACCCCTTTAATAGAAGGTGCTTATAAGCTGCTCGAAAAATATAAAGTCCCCAAAGACAAATACGAGTTTCAGATGTTGTATGGTGTAACACCGGCATTGAGAAAATCGATTATTGAGAAGGGGCATCGCCTTAGAGTTTATGTGCCTTTTGGAAAAGATTGGTTTGCCTATTCCACCCGCCGGCTAAAGGAAAACCCTAAAATGGCTGCTGAAATTATGAAGGCATTATTTGTTAGAGGATAGCCGTTTAAAAGTACCGGTAAAAAAATCTTTAGTCTATTGTTAAAATTATGCTTCTTGTAATTGCTTGAATAACAAATTTTTTTTATCTATCTTTGCACTCCGAAAAATACTAAAAGCATCGATATGATTAAAAAGAGGGTACTATTTGTAGCTCAGGAAATTATGCCATACCTTCCTGAGACCAATATGAGTAATATTTGTCGTTTTCTTCCGCAGAAAACCCAAGAATTAGGAAAAGAGATAAGAACTTTCATGCCGCGCTACGGTTTAGTTAACGAGCGTCGAAACCAGCTTCATGAAGTAATTCGTCTTTCGGGTATGAACCTTATTATCGATGAAATCGACCATCCGTTAATTATTAAAGTAGCCTCCATTCAGCAAGCCAGGATGCAGGTCTATTTTATTGATAATGAAGATTATTTCCATCGCAAGTTTCTTTTCAGAGATGATAACGATAAGTATTTTGAAGATAATGATGAGCGAACTGTTTTCTTTGCCAGAGGGGTTATGGAAACAGTTAAAAAACTGGGTTGGACACCCGATGTAATTCATCTTCATGGATGGTTTAGTACACTGGTTCCGTTTTACGTAAAAACCCTTTATAAAGACAACCCCATATTTACAAATGCCAAAATTATCCTTTCGCTTTACGACGATGCCTTTACTGATAAATTCAGTAAAAATTTCGCTAAAAAAATAATGGTTAAAGGAATGGATGAAAAACTTTTTCAACATTATAATAATGCCGATTATTACACGTTGATGAAAGGTGCTATCGAGTTAGCGGATGCTTTTATTATGGGAAGCGAAGAAATTAATCCTAAAATATTAGAAGCTGTCAAAGCTACCGGCAAACCGATTCTCGATTATCAGAAAGACGAAGATTATCACGTGAAGTACAATGAATTTTATGATCAAATCATCGGAGAGTAGAAAAAAAATAGCTGTTGCCATAGTACGCAAAAGCCTGTTTTTATTACCCGTATTTTTCCTGCTATTATTATTTTCTTGTAGAAAAAGCCCACACACCATAGGTGCTTCCATACTACCTGAAAATGCCCAACTTAAAATTGTGTACGGTTTTTGGGACGGACTTTACGGCCATTCTATTATAGAAGACTCGATTAGAACTGATGAGCTTTCGCGAAATATGCTTGGCAGCATGAACGACTCTGTTTTTGGTGTTACAACGGCAAATATCGCTGCCCAGTTTACCCTCACCTCTAATGGAATCGATTTTGGTGAGAACCCTCAACTAGATTCAATGGTCTTGTATTTACGTTATAACGGTGAAATTTATGGCGACAGCTCTACCGTGCAGCACCTCC
>QMPP01000106.1 GCA_003650425.1 Bacteroidota bacterium
AATAAATTCCATTATTTCCCTCTTTGGAGGGAAAACAAAGGAGGATCAATTAAAAAGATATTTGTTTTCTGATTTACAAGGTATTTCATAATCATCCACGTAGTTAACTTTAAACAACTTCATATTGAAAACTGGTCGTTTAGTTTAGATTTGAAAATTATTTATCTCACCATCACAAACCTTTTTAAAGGGGACAAAAAAGCCCATTGATGCTTACTAAACCTGCCATTCAATAATATTCCGAGCTTTAAATAGAGGCTCACTAAACTCATTCATTTAATAAGAGTCTGATTTTTTTTGTACTTTCAACGCCACAATACAAATACTTGTAATAGTTGTTTAACAGTTACCTTATGTCATTTCTTAAATATATTAAATTCCGGTTCGCTGTTTTATTAGTTGTAATCTTTATTGGGGGCATTCCGTTAATAAAGTCATTATTCGCCGAGCATGCTCAAACAAAAACTGATACGCTGTTAATCCGACTCAAACAAATCTATGTAACACAACCTGATGAGGCTGTTAGATTGGCAAAAAACTACCTCATTTCAAACCAACATATCAATCCTGAAATCAAAATCCGGTTATCCATTTATCTTGGAGCAGATTATTATTACCTTGGCAAACCCGACAGCTCATTAATGTATCTTGACACGGCGCTCAACTTAAGTAATAAAATAAATAATCAAAGACTGTTGGCCAACAGCTATAATGCACAGGCTATCATCCATATACACCTCGGTAATTACGAAAAAGCGCTGCGCATGAACAAATCGGCCTGCAACTTGTATCGGCAATTAAACGATACCATGGCCATGGTTAACAGTTTGAAGGGAATTGCCAATACTTTTTTAAGAATGGATCATAATGACAGTGCCATTTACTACAACATTCAAACCTTAACAATTCTGGGAAAAAAAATTGACACTACCGGATTAAATTACAAAGCCGGACTTATGATGAATATAGGAAGTCTGCTAGACAAGCATCAATTTAATAATATATTACGTTATTATTTGAACGCCGAACAACTTTTTGTTAAAACCGGAAACGAAAAAGAACTTGCCCGATTGTACAACAATATAGGATCGCTTTATTACGATATGGGCAAAACCGACACGGCTTTGTCCTATTTATCGAAATCGGTATCCCTGAAAAAATTAAACCGGTTAAAACGAAACTTAAGCTCCTCCCTGCTGCTGATGGGCGACTGTTATAAAAGGCTTGGAAAACCGGATATGGCCAAACAATATTTTAAAGAAGCTTATAAAACAGCCGGCCAGGTTGAAGATAACTACTACCTCACCTTATCAACGGTTTCAATCACTCAAATTTACCTGGAAGAACAAAAAACCGATTCGGCACGATACTACTTAACTAAACTCAACACCCAAAAAGCAAACATCGAATCGTTATTCTTAAAAACAGAAATCAATAGAATAAAATCGAAGTATTACCTGCAAACAAACAATTACAGAAAAGCATTTCAGTATTATAGGCTTTACAAAGTTTTTAGCGATTCTCTTTCGGATATTAAAATGGCCAAAGCCACACTGGAACTGGAAAAAAAGTATCAAACCGAACTGAAAGAGAAAAAAAACCAGCAGTTGCAAAATCAATTACTGATAAAGCAACACAAAGAGAAGCAGCAAAAATTGTATTTGATTATCTTGGTTTCAGGCTCCATAATATTGATAATGGTTGTTTTGTTGTTGATAAAACTGCTGAATACCCGCTCCAAATCCATACAATGGTTAAAGCAGCTGCGGAAAACCGAAATGGAAAAAGCCCGGCTCGAAAAACTGGAACATGAGCAACGGATGGCCTCCGAAAAAACTATCAGAAAGTTACAGGAGGAAAAGCACCGGCAGGAGATTGAGCTGAGTAACCGCAAACTGGCCACGCTCGCCATGCAGATTATGAATAAAAACGAAATACTGCGTGAAATAGAAGTCAAACTCAATACTCCCAATGGCAAAAACAACCTGAGAAATATCAACAACCTGATCAAAACAAGTTTCAACTTCGACAAAAATTGGGAGATGCTTAAAAGACATTTTGAAAAGGTTCATCCCGGATTTTTTACCTCTCTGAAAAAGAGACATCCTAACCTTACCGATTACGACCTACGACTTGCCGCTTACCTTAAAATACACCTAACCACCAAAGAGATTGCCCAAATCATAAACGTTACCCCGGCCGCCATTAATAAAAGCAGACAGCGGCTTCGCAAAAAAATGAATCTGTCAGGGGATGTAGACTTTGGAGAGTATTTTAATGCTATTTGTTAACATCAATATCCCGATTTGACGCTATCACGGTATCCTGTCCCGGAATATTCTTTAATATTTTTTGTACTAACCAGATATAGAAGCCTATATCAAATTTCGGTGTCCTACCATTGTCCTACCTGTTTATTTGTTTCTGTTAAAAGTTGTATGGTTATTTGTGGTTAAGATTTTAACCAACATCTATCGCCATGAAAAAAACATTAGTCCTGCTTGCTATCTCCATTATTTTCATTTCTGCTAATCTGTTTTCACAAATACAGGTTGGAACCGGTAGCGAAACAAACAAGGGGCTTCCCATTGAGCCTTCCATGTCGTACACCTACTCGCAGGTCATCTACCTTGCCGGCGATATTAACGATAGCGACGGGGGAACCATTACGCAGTTAAAATGGTATTTCAACGGAACCAGCCTCAGCAATAGCAACAACTGGACAATCTACATGGGGCACACTACCAAAACATCATTCACCTCCACTACCGACTGGATACCGGTTTCTTCCATGACACAGGTTTGGAGTAACACGTTTCCGTCTCCCACGGGTGCAGGATGGATTACTTTCGACATAACCGACTGGAATTATAACGGTACCGACAACATTGTAGTGGCCGTTGACGAAAACAGCTCAGGAAGCGATGACCATACCAACGATTTTTACTGTACTGCCGTGAGCGATTACCAAAGCATTGTTTATGAACATATTTTCAATCCCGATCCCGCTTCACCACCCGAAGCAACCGCCCGGCGGCTTATGATTGCCAACATTATTTTCGACGGGTTGTCTGCCAGTTGTCCGGCACCCTCCAACCAAACCGAAAGCGACATAAAATTAAAAAGTGTAACACTTAACTGGGCCGAAAATGGTACCGCCACGCAATGGCAAATACAATATGGCCCCGAAGGTTTTACCCTCGGTAACGGAACCGAGATTGCCGTTTCCTCCAAACCCCATACCCTGACAGGGTTAAACCCAGGCACTTACTACGACTGGTATGTGCGTTCGGATTATAATGCCGGAGGTTACTCCGACTGGAGCAACAAACACACTTTTCAAACCGAAAGCCTTCCCGGTAGTATCATTTCATCATTTCCTTATACCGAAAGCTTTGAAAGCGACTTGGGCGACTGGCATCAATTTGTTTACGATGACCTTGATTTTACCCGGCAAAGCGGTACCACGCCAACAACCAATACCGGGCCTTCGTCAGCTTACAACGGCTCGTGGTATTTATACACCGAAGCCACCGGAAACAACCCGTCAAAACGAACAGATATTATTGCAAAATTTGATTTCAGCACGCTCACTGTCCCGCAGTTCACCTTTAACTATAACATGCATGGTTATTACATGGGAACACTCAGGCTGTTAGCTACAACCGATAACGGAGTAAGTTATACCGAGCTTTGGAGCCTGACCGGCGACCGTACTGCCGATTGGCACCAACAAGTGCTATATTTAAAAAACTATGGTAGCACCAATAATGTGATTTTAAAAATAGAAGGGCTTACAGGTGATGAAACTTCCGACATGGCCATTGATAATATTGATGTGCGTGAAGCGCCGTCGTGCTTACCTCCCGAAGCACAAACCGAAAGTAGTTACACAACCTCATCGGTAGTTTTGAACTGGACAGAAAACGGCAGTGCCACCTCATGGGATATTGAATACAGTAACGAAGGTTTTACACAGGGAGAGGGAACCACTGTCAACACCGGATCAAAACCTTACGGGCTAAACGGACTTTCTTCAACCACTCATTACGACTGGTATGTACGAGCCGATTGCGGAAGTGGCAGTAAAAGCTCATGGACAGGCTCCCGTCCGTTTTTTACCTCTTCACCGGCTCAGGCAACACCCTATTTTGAGAACTTTGACACGGAAACACCACCCGTACTGCCTGAAGGAGTAAGAACAGAAAACAATAACAACGATTTTATTAGCTGGGAAACAAACAGTCTTTCTCCGTTTTCAGGAACAAACTCTTTACGCATTAGTGCCAACGGTATGCTGGATATGAACGATTGGTTTTTTACGCCGGGAATACAACTAACCGGAGGTACTGAATACGAGCTGGGATTTATGTACCTGTCGGGGTGGGATGAAGAGCTGGAGATAAAGTATGGTACCGAAGCTTCGTCGGCAGAGATGACCAATACCATCAATAATTCCGTTACCGAAGCTTCGTCGGGTTATGAATACAGGTGCGAATCGTTCACCCCTTCCTCAACGGGAACTTATTACATTGGATTTCACGGCACCACATCCGGTGATGGCGACACCATCCATATCGATGACTTGTATGTTACCGTACTAAACTCCGGAACTATTACCTGGAACGGAACAACCGACGAAAACTGGTGGAACAGCAGCAACTGGATTGGCGGTAACCCTCCTTCCAGCTACGCCGATGTAGTTATTCCTCCCGGTAAAACATTCTATCCAAACGTAACACAGCTGGCGCCGGTAAACACATTTGTTGTTCAGTCGGACATGGCCGGGACAGGTTCCGTAATTTTTTCCGATAACAAATATTTACAGCTTGCTTTTGACGAAACAGCACAATTTCAGCAATACATCGGCCAGTGGACCAGTGCCCTGCACGGCTGGCATAACATTTCCTCACCGGTGGAAAGTCAAAACATACAACCCTCGTTTGTTTCCAACCCTCCTTCTACCGACGAAGATTTATACAAGTGGGACGAAGCTAACAACCAGTGGGTAAACTGCAAAACAAGCCAGGGTGGCTGGAACAGTAATTTTGAAACAACTTTTCAAACAGGGAGAGGATATTTAATTGCCTATTCCGCCAACCAAACTGCATCATTTTCGGGCACCCCAAACTACCAGGATGTTGCCGTAAGCAACCTGAGTTACACTTCATCCCTATCATCACCCGGATGGCACCTGCTTGGCAATCCTTATCCCAGTGCACTTTACTGGAACAAAACCGACTGGAACCTTACCCATGTAGATGCTGTTGCCAAGGTGTGGAAAGAGTCAACGGCAAGCTATACTGATATTTCTTCCGGAACCGGAATAATTCCCGCCATGCAGGGATTCATGGTGCATGTAAACAGTACCGGCGGCTCGCTCACCATCGACGCTTCCGACCGTACCAATCAAACAACAAACTGGATGAAAGATACTCCCGCCAACCAAATAAAGTTAACGGTATTCGACACGGAAGGCGAAACCGCACAAGAGAGCGTGATTAAAATAATACCGCAATCCACAACAGGCTTCGACCCACGATATGATGCCAGATTCTTACCCGGATATGCCCCTCGATTCTACTCTGTTGCCGGAGGCGAAAAACTATCAACCAACACGCTTCCTTACATCACCGCGTCAACCGAAATACCTCTCGGCTTTGTAAAAAACAATTCTGACAACTATTACCTAAAAGCCGAAAACATCAACAACCTGGAGCCCGATTTAAAAGTATATCTCACAGACAACAAAACCGGAAAAGTACAATACCTGAATCAAAATCCGGTTTACTATTTCACTGCCAAAAAAGGTGATGCCGATATCCGGTTCACACTCCATTTTCAACCTGTAGGAATCAACGAAACAGCGGTTTCAAACCCGGTAACGGTTTTCGACAGCCGTGGCAATATCATCATCAATACCGAGCAGGCTGTAACGGCAGGCCTATTCGTGTACAACATAACCGGACAGTTAATAAGCATCTCTTCCATGCATCAAACAAATTCAGCAGTTGTAAAAATGAACGGTTTTAAAGGAATTGCCATTGTAAAAGTGGTTAATGCCCAACAGATTTACACCGTTAAAGTATTCATTCAATAAAATCACAAAAAAACATGAAGCAGATAACAACCATTTTATTATTGGCAGCCCTGTTAATATTGTCAACCCCGGTATTAAGCCAGGGGCCGCCACCGCCACCATCGGGCGGACACGGTCAAAGCGGTAATCAAACCGGCGGCAATGCACCTTTAGGAAAAGGTGTGTTCACGTTGTTAACTTTAGGCATTCTGTATGGAGGAATAAAATTAAATGTATTTAGGAAAGATATTTCAAACAGAAAAGAGCGCAAGTGATTGTTAAAACCGCTATTGTTTTAAGTTTGATGCTTCTTGCAGTAACGAAAAACTTTGCACAAGTTACTGGTATTACGGAACGAAAATTGAGTTTTACCATTTCATACTACGGTAATATGCTTATTAAACCGGGTATTAAAGCAGGTGCAGATTATGTAATAACTCAAAAAAGATGCTCTGAAAAAGAGAGAAAAAAAGCAGCAGCAAATTCAATGATAAAGCAATTGGTTGTTTCCGGCGATGTAGGCTCTTTTTGGCATCCGCACAGCCACGTAGCAATTTTTAATTACTACACTTTAAATTACCGGATAGTAAAGCCAACACAACAGAAATTCAACACCATAGGCTTAGGCCCGGGAATTTACCGGTCGGTTTATCCAGAAACCTATGAAGTTGACGACTCCGGTGAAATCAGCCCGGTTTCGATGGCGGGCAGGTTTTATTTTGCTCCCGTATTAGTATTAGGTACTGGTAAGTTTATGGCAGGAAAAACCATTCAGTCGTGGCACTTTAATACCAATATTATGTTTTTATGCAACTACAACACGGGTGTTGTTCCGCTACTTAGTTTTGATATAGGTATTGCTTTTTCATTTAACAAAAACAAGTTTATCCCGTGAAATCAAAGCAACGCTTATTTATCAGCATAACAATTATAGTTGCCATATTGCTTGTTGTTTCATGCAAAAAGGAGGATAACACCCATATATCCGACATTATTTATGTACGTCATGCCGGGGCTGATATTCCGGCCTACCTGTATGGCAACCTGGAAAACAACACTTTTATAATCACGCTGCACGGTGGCCCCGGCGATAACGGACTGGAGCTACGGCAGGGTAAGGCAGCCGCGGAGCTGGAAAAAAAATTCGTGATGGTTTACTGGGATCAGCGGGGGCAGGGTCTTTCGGAAGGGAAATTTTCAGCGGATGATGTTACCATCGATTTGATGGCTGAAGATCTTCATGCACTTATTTTAGTTTTAAAGTATAAGTACGGCAGCAACATCAATCTCTTCTTACTTGGCCACAGCTGGGGTGGAGAACTGGGAACCGCTTTTTTGATAAAAAAGAATTATCAGAACCTGTTAAAAGGATGGATTGAAGTGGATGGCGCTCACGATATTCCGAAAGTAAATAAAGAGGTTGTTAAGATGATTACTACCATTGGAAACGAACAAATTACCCTGGGCAACAGCACCAAAAAGTGGGAAGCATTGATTTCAGAAGTCAGTACTATTGACACCGGTAACATCTCCATAAAAGAGGGGCGCGACCTGAATAAAAAAGCCCGCCTTGCCCAAAAATATCTCCTGAATGACGGGTTCATTCAAAAACCGGAAGCAGTTACCTGGCGCGATGCAGGGATAATTTATCATCAGGATTTCCTGACAGCAGCCCTCTCGGGAAGCTGGTTCTACCTTTTAAACAATAATTTTTACAACGAAATTGAAACCGCCTCCTATACCGGTGAGCTTTACAAAATAGAGCTGCCAACTCTGCTTTTATGGGGAGAATATGACTTTATTGTCCCGCCGGAACTGGGTTTTAGCGCATACCGGACGATTAGTTCTTCCGACAAAAAAATGATTGTTTTTCAAAAAAGCGGCCATTCACCTATAAACAACCAGCCGAAGGAGTTTGCTGATGAGATTATTCAATTTGTAGAACAACATCCTTAGCAGCTACATTACAATACTTACATCAAACCCGGCAACTCTTAAAAAAAGAATAAACTTTAAATCGACTCAGGTAATTACACCCCGGCGCGTTTCGATACCAACAGCAATCCATCTTCAAACGCTTCCCGGCGTTTTTCAGGTTCATCAAATTCATCAATAATTTTTTTACGATGTGTTTGTTTGTTAATAGCGTAAAACTGCTGTTTCCAGTTGCCGTTTTTAGAAGGTTTTGTTATATCTTCCGGTTTACGAGCCGCGTACATCAGCTCGGGATGAGTATTTGATTTATAATTAAAAACCAGGTATTTCGGAGTTTCAAACAGGCAATTGCCAAGCAGCATCTTAAAACGGTTAAGGTTAACCGGAAAAAGAAGTTGAATGGTTTTGTTATTAAAATAAACCTGATAAGCAGAATCTTTTGTCAGCAGATGGCAGTTTCCCATGCAATCTTTAAAAATACTTTTTGGATGTTTTACGGTTGAGATATTTAATTTGTTTATGGTGTCAAACTGATCGCTGGTAACAATTAGTTCGTATTTTAGTGTGTTCATGTTCCTGATAAGCACCAGCAAGTTGGTGTCGATAAAATCGTAGTCAACCACCTCCTTGTTTTCATCCTTTAAAACTTTGTATTTTCCGCTTATAATCTCGGCCTCGTTAAGGTTTACCGGGCGTTGGTTTAACAACACTATTATCGTATCAACATCGTCAGTATTAATGACTATTGATTTTTTATAGTAGGAAACATGCGAAAACTGTAAAACAGCCGGGAAGTCAAAAATCCGTATTTTGAAAATTCCCCTGGAATCTGAAATGGTTCCCCGAGTGGTTTGATAAAGCGTTATGTTAACATTTTCGATTGGAAGGCCGGTACCGGCATCTTTAACTATTCCTGTAATAAATCCGGGAGGTTGTGCTTTCGGAGCCGAGATAAAAAACAGAATCAATACCAATTCAAGTAACAAGTAGTTAATAATCAAAGTATAAGATTTCATAATCAGCTAAGGTAAGAAAAAACTAACTAATCTTAGCTCATGGTTTGCAACCGTGAGCGATTTCAATTTTGACAGTTTTAAACTGTTATTATAATATAGGGTTACGGTTGCAAACCGTAACCTAAATCAAATCACACACATAACCTAAATCAACAACAAGCGGTCTGTTAAATTGTTCTGTGCTACCGCATTGAGTTTAAATAATAAAACAAAAAGAAACTGTCCCTGCATAGTGCAAGATAGTAAAAACCTGGCAAAATAGCACTGATAATATTGAATTATACGTCTAAATTATTTTCGTTTCCCTGCCACCCTTTGTATAACGCAAAAACGGCAGGCCGAGTGGCCTGCCGTTTTTAAAAATATTTGAAACTATCTTAACTATCCTTTCAACGCCTCAGCCCCGCTAACAATTTCTAAAATTTCGTTGGTAATGGCAGCTTGACGGGCTTTGTTGTAACTAAGGTTAAGCGCTTTGATAAGCTCGTCAGCATTGTCGGTGGCCTTGTGCATGGCCGTCATACGGGCACCGTGCTCAGCAGCAAAACTATCAAGCAGTGCTTTATAAAGATGCAGCTTAATAGCTTTGGGAACCAAGGCTTCCAAAATCTCGGCTTTACTCGGCTCGAAAATAAAATCAGCCTGCATTTTGTGAAGTCCTTGTTTAGCGGCACTTTCCTCTTTATGCTCTTCGCTTTCGGCAACGGGCAAAAACTGTTCGGTTCTTATAATTTGAACGGCAGCATTTTTAAACTGGTTGTAAATTAAATAGATTTTATCAAAATCCTTATTAACAAATTCCTGCATCAACTGTTCTGTTAAAGGTACCGAGTTTTCAAACGTGAGGTTATCAAAAATATCCTTATTGATACGTTCAGGTGCATACCCTCGTGAAGTGAGCAAATCGCCTCCCTTTTTACCCAGCGCCAAAATAGAAACATTGCCCTTTTTATATTGTGCATCAAATTTGGTTTCAATCAGGTTGATGGTTTCTTTAACCACGTTAATATTAAAACCTCCGCACAATCCCCTATTCGATGATATGGCGACTATCAAAATTTTCTGATCACCTCTGTCGGCAGCATAAATACCTTCGTCAGAACCATCCATGCTGGCACTCAGGTTTTGCATTATTTCGGTAAGTTTGGCAGCATACGGACGCAAGCTAATAATAGCATTTTGTGCTTTTCTCAGCTTCGACGCGGCCACCATTTTCATGGCACTAGTAATCT
>QMPP01000107.1 GCA_003650425.1 Bacteroidota bacterium
AATTCTGCTAATTTGTGTTTCTCTTCCAGTTTTGCAATTTTTTTACGTAAAGACATTTTATAATGATTTTATAATATTCAAAATAGATTTATTCAAAAGTTATTAAAGGCTGGTCGCCATCAATGTTGTCGCCCTCGCTCACGAGCACCTCTTTAATAACACGGTCGGCCAACACTTTGTATTCACTCTCCATTTTCATGGCCGAAATAATAATAACGGTTGTTCCGGCCGTCACTTCGTCGCCCGGTTTAACCAAAAGTTTAACCACCTGACCGGGCATGGGCGTGGAGATAAAGTTGCCGCCATCATCATCATCGCCGGCACGGTTTTTACGGTAGCGACGTTGGGCATCGATAATTTCCACTTCCCAGTATTTGTCACCCGATACAACTTCATATTGGTTCTTATCTTTCTCTTTTGAAAAGAAATTGTATTCCAGCGATTTTCCCTTGTAAAGAAAAGAATAAACTCCGGGTTTCGGTTCAATAACGTCTAAATCGTAGAGCCGGTCGCCAATGGAAACTGTAACTTTGTTTCCCTCTCTCTTAACGATTTCTATTTTATATTCGTTGTCGTTTATGCTAATTTCAAACATAGTAATTCAATTTATTATAAGCGTAATACACCTTTTCGGCGACCAAATTCTTTCCAATAATTTCGCGGCTCACTCTCTATGGTTGAACGACCGGCTTTTCCCTGTTGATTCATAAAATCAAGGAATGCTGCAATGGCAGCCAGGTCGTTTTCCTCTTCAGAGGTATTCGTGTCAGGATGGAGAATATCCATATTCTTTTCAATAAAATGGGTGCTGTACTTTCCGTTTACAAAATCGGGGGCTTCCATCACCTTTTTCAAGAAAGGAATCGAGGTTTTTATGCCGGATAATTTATAAGCCGACAGTGCTCTTCGCATCCTTTTAATAGCATCTTCCCGGTTATCGGCCCAAACAATCATTTTTGAAATCATGGGATCGTAATGCATCGGTATTTCATAACCACTATAGATGTAACCATCATGGCGAATGCCGGGGCCTAACGGCTCTGACAGATATTTAATCTTACCGGGATTAGGCATAAAATTGTTTTCAGGATCTTCGGCGTAAACCCTCACCTCGATGGCATGGCCTTTTTGCGAGAGGTCTTCCTGTTTGAAACGCAACTTTTCGCCATTGGCGATTCTAATTTGTTCAGCTACCAAATCAACACCAACCACCTCTTCGGTAATGGGATGCTCCACCTGCAGGCGGGTATTCATTTCAAGAAAATAGTAATTCAGATTATCATCAACAATAAACTCGATGGTGCCGGCACCCGAGTAGTTAACAGCCATGGCAGCCATAACCGCGTGTTTACCCATCTCCATCCTCACTTCGGGAGTCATCAGGGGGGAGGGTGTTTCTTCCACCACTTTTTGGTGACGCCGTTGTACCGAGCATTCCCGCTCGAATAGATGCACGCCGTTTCCATGATTGTCGCACAATATCTGAAACTCGATGTGGTGTGGCGAATCGATATATTTTTCAATATAAACGGCATCGTTGGCAAACGAAGCTTTCGCCTCCGATCTGGCCGCATTAACCGAGGAGATAATATCTTCCTCGCGGCGTACCAGGCGCATCCCTTTACCGCCTCCTCCCGCGCTGGCTTTAATCATCACCGGAAGGCCAATTTCTTTAATTACTTTCACGGCATCTTCCACATCAATAATCGGCTCGGTGGTACCAGGTACCACTGGCACATTGACTTTCTGCATGGTTTGACGGGCAGTAATTTTATCGCCCATGGTGTTGATGGCGTAAGAGGAAGGACCAATAAAAATGATTCCCTCTTTTTTACACCTGTCCGACAGTTCGGCATTCTCCGAAAGAAACCCGTAACCCGGATGGATGGCATCGGCACCGGATTCTTTGGCCACCTGTAAAATTTTATCAATGACCAGATAACTTTCTGCCGATGGTGCAGGCCCAATTAAATAGGCCTCATCCGCGTAGCGTACATGCAACGAATCTCTGTCAGCTTCCGAATAAACTGCCACTGATTTGATTCCCATTTCGCGACAAGAACGCATTACCCTGATGGCAATTTCACCTCTGTTTGCAATAAGTATTTTTTTTATCATAAATATGTATTTATACTGTTTTACAGTATGTTATCTTATCGTTATAAAAAAACAAGGGTGTAAAGATAAAAAAATTCAAAAAGGACAATATTTTAAAAACCGGTAGTTATATGTAGATGTTGTTAATATTTGTTTGGTTTGACCCCGATTTTTATTCGTTCCATACCTGTCTTAACAATGCCATTTTCTACTTAACCTCAACAGCCGGGCTGCCTTATAGAATGTTTATGTTTTAGATTTCATCTTTGGCTTTAATTGAATTAAAAGGATATTTATCGTTGTAAATAAATATTTAGTAAATTTGAAAATAAATTAATACGTCATTCTTGTGAAGCGATTCCGTGTAATACTATTTTTCATTCTTGTTAGTCTGGTAGCGGAGGAAGTTGTGAGTGCCTCTGCTCAAACACTATCACCTGCCAAAGCCACTTTGCTAATTGATAGTCTGGAATCATTACTTCCTAATGCGCCCGATAATCGCAAGGCTGATTTGTACGACACACTGGCAGGGCTTGCTGAGCTGTTGTCGAAGGAGCGTAGTCTTGATTATTATCTTAAACTTTATCAGCTGCCCGATTCGCTGGTCAGCTATCGACAAAAGGTAAAAGCAACCCGTAAGATTGCCGGCATCTATCTTGATATGAACCAGATTGACAAAGCTAACCGGTATATTGACAGGTATGCTTCCGAATTACAAAAGTACCCACAACAAACAGGTGATGAATTGATTAAGGCAGTTTCAGAAAAAAATGCACTAGCCATTAAAAAACAATTTAAGCTGACAAAAAATGAAGTACTGATAATATTGCTTTTGCTCATCGTAATTGCCATTCTCTATCTATCTTATTTATACCGGCGATTTAAAAGTACAGAAAACAAAAAGAGGCTTTTACAACGGGAAGCCGAGATAATCAGGTTAAAAAATCAGGAAATGGAAGAGGAGCTTGAAAAAACTATTCAAAGTAAAACCTCTTTAGAAGAAGCCAAAATTGAAAAGTTGCGAAAGTCTCATCTCAAACTAAAAAAAGAGCTTAAGAAACTGGAGGAATCAATCTATAACAGAAATGCGTTTTTAAACGGTTTGGGGCCTGAATTACGGACTGCCCTAAGTTCGATACTAGGTTTTTCGGAAGAGTTAAGAGCAGAAGTTGAGAAACTGGAAAACGAAGATTTAAAAGCCAATTCCATCGACCTGTTTGCCAAAAACTTACAGCTTGACATCATCCTGGAAAATATGGTAGATATGTCGGGGGCCCAGATTAACCTGTTAAATCTTGATATTCAATCGCACCCTGTTTTACTGATTGTTGACAAAGTTAGCAAGTCTCTTCGATACCTCACGGAAAACGACAAGGGTAAGTTGGAGGTTAAAATTCCCAATACCATTCCTAATATTAAAGCTGACGCTGATAAGTTGATAAGGATATTAAGTGATATTATTATAAACGTATACAAGCAGTCGACAAAAGATAATGTAACCATTAGTGCCAGCACCAACCAGTCGCTTTCCGAAGTTTCCATGGTGGTTTCAAACGCCTCCGGCCGGCTGTTGCGAACAGGCCTTGAAAAACCGGCAAAAGAGATTCAGGATGATGGCTCCGGAAAAGAGGCCGGTAGTTTACATTTATATACCGAGCTGTTCGCCTCGCGTGAATTGGTAGCTGCCATGGGCGGAACCATACAAATAAGCTTGATTTCGGATGAGGGAGCCACCGTTGCCGTTACCCTGCCCGCTGCCGAATCTACATCGAAAAAACAGGAACAAGACACTATCAGGCCGACACAAAAAGAGGCTCTTTCAACGCTCGTAAAAGATGTTGATATTTTTCTGGTGGAAGATGACAGGATGAACCGGATGGTGATTGAAACCATGCTAAAGGATGCCGGTAAAATTACTACTGCTGTTGATGGCGAAGAAACTCTTCAGATTATTGAAAAGTATCACCACGAAGGAAAAGTATTCGACATTATGCTTTTCGATATTAACCTGCCACCACCCTGGGATGGCATTGCTTTAATGCACCGGATAAAAAGAGATTATCCGGAATTTAGAAAAGTACCGTTTGTTGCCCAAACAGCCTATGCTATGGCCTCCGATCGGGAACGCTTTCTTAATGAAGGATTTGATGATTACCTGACCAAGCCTATCAATAAAGGCGAGCTTCTTACCATTATGCATCATCAGCTTGAGCTGTTTAAGGAGCAGAATAAAAACAGGTAATCAAAGTTCTATCCGGAAGTATTTTTTATCTGAGTACAAACTAAATACAAGATAATGAATTTATCTCAAAACCAGATTAGATTACTTGGAATAGCCGGTATTATGGGAGGTCTGGTATTGTTTGCAGGTGATATGTTGTATTATTATGATGGCAACAGTATCAACCTGAAACTGAACATGGGGCATGCTACTGATTTCAGAATTATTGCTAGTGGTGCTACAGCACTGATTGCAACCTGGCTATATTTGCTTGGACTCGGACAGGTTTATTTCGCGTTTAAGCCGGCTAAATCCCGGACAAGAAACCTGGTAGTTTTAAGTTTTGCCGCCATATTAACTGCTTACGGCATCGTTCATGGTGCCTATGTAGCCATAGCTGTTTCAGCCAAACTGGCGGTTCAGCATAAGCTGGATTTAGAAACGACAACTGAACTGGCCTCTTCAGCCAATAATTTACTAAGGTTGTTTGTTTATCCTGCCTTTGCAGTTTTTTCTTATTTCTTTATTGTTGCTGTTTGGAAAAAGAAAACATATTACCCCCGATGGATTCTACCGTTTTTCCCTTTGGTACCTTTTCTGTTTCGCCAATTAATTACCGGCTTTTTCTCGGGAGGAATGTGGGTAATTGTTTCCGGTGGTTTCCTAAACCTTATTTTAGTGCTCTTTTTTACAGCATCTACCGTGGCGTTGTGGAAGGTTAAAAGGATACAGCAACCTGGGTTTAAGTAATAATAATGATGTACAATTTGGCTTTGAGGTAGAAAATAGTAACAGAATTAAAGTTAGAATGAAAAAACAAAAAATACCATTAAATTTTTTTCATTGGTTTCTCTGAAAACGTTTGCGCTTTAATAAAATCTTGCTCACACCTATTAAGAATTCATAAAATCAGCTGATAACCCTCCCAATCCTGCATAGATTTTGTTTTTATCGTACCTTTGCATCAACAAAAAAATAAGTGATATGACAACTAAAATTTCAGAAAAAATTAAACCCGGGTTTGTTTGGGGCGATGATGTTCAAACAATATTTAATATGGCCAAACAGCAAGGTTTTGCCATTCCTGCCGTCAACGTGGTTGGTAGTGATTCAATTAATGCCGTGCTGGAAGCTGCCAAAACGGTCAACTCCCCTGTTATCATTCAGTTTAGCAACGGTGGTGGTGCTTTTTATGCCGGTAAAGCTATTTCAAACGACGGTCAAAAGGCAGCCATTGCAGGGGCTGTGGCCGGAGCAAAACATATTCACGAATTAGCGGAAATGTATGGTGTTCCCGTGATTATTCATACCGACCATGCTGCCAAAAAATTATTACCATGGATTGACGGGCTATTGGACGCCGGTGAGAAGTTTTTTAAAGAAAACGGTAAACCGCTTTTCAGCTCTCACATGCTCGATTTATCAGTAGAGCCATTGGAAGAAAATCTGGAAATTTCCAAACGCTATTTTGAAAGAATGAACAAAATGGGCATGACCCTCGAAATTGAACTGGGCATTACCGGTGGTGAAGAGGATGGTGTTGATCATAGTGGCGTTGACTCATCAAAATTATACACACAACCCGAAGAGGTGGCACTAGCTTACGAAACCTTGCTTTCAGTCAGCCCGCGTTTTACCATTGCAGCTGCTTTTGGTAATGTGCATGGTGTTTACAAACCCGGCAATGTTAAACTTGAACCTGTTATTTTACATAACTCTCAGGAGTATATTCAAAAGAAATTTAATACTGCTGAAAAGCCTGTTAATTTTGTGTTTCACGGAGGATCGGGTTCGGAACCTGAAAAAATTAAAGAAGCGGTTTCGTATGGGGTCGTTAAAATGAACATTGATACCGATACACAATGGTCGTTTTGGAATGGCGTTAGAAGATATGAAGCTAAATACCACGACTATTTACAAAGCCAGATTGGCAATCCTGAAGGAAAAGACAGTCCTAATAAAAAATATTACGATCCTCGTAAATGGCTTCGCGAAGCTGAAGTTTCAACCATTGAAAGACTAAAAGTTGCTTTCGATGATTTGAATTGTATCAACAGATATTAGATTGTAAACGAATATTTAAGAAGAGGCTGCCTAAAAAGTCCATAATAATAAACGTTGTCAGATTGAACGGAGTCGAAATCGATTTATTACCAGCGTAATACATTCTTCAACTCCGCTCAGACTGACATAATATACGACTTTTTAGACAGCTTCTTTTTTATTTTTTACGAACGACCCAGATATCCTGCTGTGGCTTGCCGGCTCCGGCTTGTTGAATAATATGCTCAAGCACATCAAACTTTTTAAACAATTGATCGGTAAACCCTTTTGGATGAAAAGCGGCAAATGTACGGTGTCCCTCTTTTACATGGCCGCGAATTACAATTTCCCCTTTATTATAGTCGGCAAGCTCGGCTTTTGAAAGCTTGGGAATAAAAGCATCTCCATGCAAGGTTAACATAAAAATTCCACCCGGTTTTAACACTCTGTATAACTCAGCCATCCATTCATAATGCATTTTTTCCGAAAGATGGGTAAAAATCGAGATTCCGTAAATGTAATCGAAAAAATTACCATCATAGGGAAGGTCAGCTTCCAGGCCATTCAAATTGAAATCTATTTTCGGAAGATTGGTTTTACACCACTCAATAGAAGCAGCATTGTAATCGGTACCAAACACACGACTCTCCTCATCCAGGAAATCGGGCAAATGCCGGATAATCCTCCCGGGGCCACATCCCCAGTCAAGAATATTGTACGGATCAACAGGATTGTATTTTTTTAAAAATCCGAGAATCCATTGAGCCGATTCACGACTTTTCAGATAATACTCTTCATAGTCGATTTGAAAGGACTCGTAAATGAAATAATCGGGCGGGAGCTTAACGTTGGGATAGTTTTTTTTAAAGAGGCTGTTTTTTTTTCTGTTTTTTACGCTGTATAATAAATATCGCAGCTTATCTGTCAGATGCATCAAACCAGCCTTTCGAAGAAAATGAGAAACATCTCCTTTATTCATTTGATAGGGTTTATCATTAAAAGAATGAAAGCGTTACTGCTTTACTCAACCGTTACCGACTTAGCCAGGTTTCGTGGCTGATCTACATTGCAACCTCGCATAACAGCAATATAGTAGGCCAGTTTCTGCAAAGGTATTGATGCCAGCAGTGGCACCAGCATATCTTCTGTTTCAGGAATTTCAATCACATAATCGGCAAGTCCTCTAACCACTTTATCGCCTTTGGTAACAATGGCAATTACCTTACCGTTTCGGGCTTTTACTTCCTGGATATTGCTTACCACCTTTTCGTAAATTACGTTATTGGTAGCAATAAACACCACCGGCATATTTTTATCAATCAAGGCAATGGGGCCGTGCTTCATTTCAGCGGCGGGATAACCTTCGGCATGGATATAAGATATCTCCTTGAGTTTCAAAGCTCCCTCTAAGGCAACAGGGAAGTTATAGCCTCTGCCAAGATATAGGAAGTTGGTAGCGTCTTTATACTTTTCGGCAATCATTTGAGCTACGCCGCCGTCGTTAAGCACCTCTTCAACCTTATCGGGAATAGCCTCCATTTCGTGTAATATCTGCATAAACCGCGATGTTGGAATCGTGCCCTTGAGTTGCGCCATACGCAAAGCCATCATGGTTAATACTGTAACCTGTGCTGTAAAAGCCTTGGTTGAAGCCACCCCTATTTCGGGACCGGCATGGGTATATGATCCCGCATGGGTAGCTCTCGAAATGGAAGAGCCAACGACGTTACAAACACCCAAAACAGTAGCTCCTTTTTCCTTAGCCAGATCAATGGCAGCCAGCGTATCGGCAGTTTCGCCCGACTGCGAAACGGCAATTACGACATCGTTTTCAGTAATAATGGGATTTCTGTATCTAAATTCGGAAGCATATTCTACTTCAACAGGTATTCGTGCAAGGTCTTCAAAAAGATACTCTCCAACCAAACAGGCGTGCCAGGAAGTTCCACAGGCAATCATAATAATTTTATTGGCATGCACAATCTTTTGTTCAAAATCTACAATACCGCCCAGCGAAACAACACCTTCTTTAGCCCTTAACCGGCCTCGTAAACTGTCGCGAATAGAAGAAGGCTGCTCATAAATTTCTTTTAGCATAAAATGCTCGTAGCCTCCTTTTTCGAGTGTATTCAAGTTGAACTCCAGCTCTTGCACATAGGGGGTCTTATCTTGATTGGCAATGGTTTTTATTTTAAGAGGCTGTCCTTTTTTTAAGATGGCAATCTCCTCATCGTTCATGTACACCACATTTTTAGTGTATTCAATAATGGGGGTGGCATCCGAAGCAATGTAATAATCATCATCACCAATACCAATTACCATCGGGCTTCCTTTTCGTGCTGCTATTAGCATATCGGGTTCTTCCTCCGAGATAACTACCAAAGCATAAGCTCCAACCACCTGGTTTAAGGCAATCAGTACAGCATCCTGCAATGAGCACGATTCGTTGTGCATTACATCTTCGATAAGGTTTGCCAGCACTTCAGTGTCTGTTTCCGAGTCAAACCTATAGCCACGGCCTTTCAACTCTTCTTTTAGTGTTGGATAGTTTTCGATAATTCCATTGTGAATAATGGCAATCTTTTTATTCATCGAATAGTGAGGATGCGCATTTTCCTTGTTTGGCTCGCCATGTGTTGCCCAACGTGTGTGTGCAATGCCAATGAAGCCATTGGTATTTTTATCTTCAACAAACTTATCGAGTTTCGAAACTTTGCCTTTGGTTTTGTAAACAGAAAGCTTGTTATCAATAAGGGCAACACCGGCACTATCGTAGCCACGGTATTCCAGTTTGTATAATCCGTTAATAAGAATAGGGTAGGCATCTTTAGAGCCCAGATAAGCAACAATTCCACACATTAATGAAAAGTATTAAGTTATAAACTATCAAAAAAAGTAAGGAACAAAGATAAGGTATAAATTAGTTTGTATTATCTAAATTGGTGTAGATAATTTCCAAACGCATTCCAGTAGTATCGCCTTCGTATTTATTACCTTTGATAACAAAGCCTTCGGGGTTTATGGAAGCCCCCGAAACAAACAGGTAAAGTCCCTGATTAGGTTTATCACCCGAGTAAAGACTTTGCATATATCGTGTAATTCGGAAAACGTATTCGTTGGAACTGCTTTTGTAAGTCCCGCCAAAATAGCTATCACCTTCATATTGGTCAATCAAAGGAACGTAGCTGCTATCGCCTGAAATTTCTACCAGCGCCAATCGTTCGGGAGCGATAACGGGCTTGGTGACGCCCGGGATAATAAGTTTTACTTCGTTAAAGGCAATTCGACTGCTGTCGGTATAATCTTTTATATCGGGTACTCTAAGAATGGTTTTTACCCCTCCTACACCCTGAACATACAATTTCTCAAATCCCAGTAAAGTATCACCATCAAGCACTTGTTGTTTAAAATCGACAGGCGATAAGCTATAATCATGCGTGTAACTATTGGCACGAGCCGTAATTACATTAGCACTAAGACGGTAGTTTAATGAATCTTTTTCGTCATTGTGGTAATAAAGCATTAGCTGTGAACCACTCAACATAAAGTTGACAGTATATAGTGCACCGTTGGCAGTAACCGGTTCCGATTCAAAAAAGAGTCCTTTAAAGTATTCACGAAATGTGCTATCGGAGTCAAGCGTCGTTGTGTCGGCATTCAATATTTTTTGTCCCAGTTCGGGTGAAAGGTTACTCAGGTTAATGACCATTTGCGGGGCAACGGTATCGGCAAAAACCCCTTCTCCCAATACTATACTGTCGTGAGGAGCAGGTTTGTAACTCAGGTCGGCATAAGCGATGTCGTAATGTTGAAAGGTACTTCTGGAGTTGTATACGCTGTC
>QMPP01000108.1 GCA_003650425.1 Bacteroidota bacterium
ATATGTCACAATCATTATCAAAATTGTTTGTTCATGTTGTGTTTCATACCAAACACAATAAACCGATGATACGTCCTAAAGAAGAGCACGAATTATATGCCTATATTGGTGCTATAATAAAAGATAATCAATCTATTCCGATTGTTATTAATGGAGTTGACGATCATATTCATATTTTGTTTGTAATGTCAAAGAACATTGCGCTGGCAAAGATTGTTGAAGAGATTAAACGTCACAGTTCAAGATGGATAAAGACAAAAAGTGATCATTATGCCAATTTTGCCTGGCAGGGAGGATACGGTGGGTTTTCGGTGAGTCCGTCATTACATGATAGAACCAAGAGGTATATTGAGAATCAAAAACAACATCATCACAAGCAAACTTATAAAGAGGAATATGTGATGTTTCTTAAAGAATATGGAATCGAATATAACGAGCGGTATTTATGGACAGATTAAGATGCCATAACAAAGTATTGCATTCGCCCTGCAAGAGCAGCTTAATTCATCCGGAATAACGTTCTTGAAATAGAATAGGATGAATTCGCCCTGTAAGGGCCACTTAATTCAGCCAAGAGCAACGCTCTTGGCTAAAAAAATATTATAAATGGATGATGCAGAATTAATTTTCAAATATTTCCACGGCTTATCGGAAAAACAAAAAAATCAGTTTTCGCAGTTAAAATCGCTGTACGATTTTTGGAATAGTCAAATCAATGTTATTTCCCGAAAAGATATGGATTCTTTTTATTTGCATCATGTTCTGCATTCGTTGGCCATAGCCAAAGTTGTTGCCTTTAAAGATTATACGGAAATAATGGATGCAGGAACCGGGGGCGGCTTTCCGGGAATCCCGTTAGCCATTCTTTTCCCAAAATCGAAGTTTTATCTTGTTGATAGTATCGGAAAAAAAATAAAAGTGGTAAATGAAGTTGCCAAAGAACTTGTTTTGGAAAATGTAGAAGCTGAGCAGCTACGTATGGAGCAGGTTGACCGCACGTTCGATTTTATCGTGAGTCGTGCTGTAACTGACTTGGAGAAATTTACCCGATGGACATTCTATAAAATTCACAAGCAGTCGTTTAACTCGGTAAAAAATGGTATTCTCTATTTGAAAGGAGGCGATATATCAGACGAACTAAAGCGGGTTCGTAATCTGAGGAAGGTGCATGTAAAAACTTATTCCGTTTCTGATTATTTTGAAGAACCCTTTTTTGAAACCAAGCATGTAGTGCATGTTTTTAAGTAAGAATCAGTCTAATTTTCTATTATAAATAGGTAAGCATGAAATAAATTTCTATTTTCGTGCGTTTTTCAGAATCTTTTTATTCATAAAAAATATTGTCATGACAGAAAAAATACGTCAATCTTTACGAGAATCAACGGCTATGCGATGGACAGCCTTGGTGCTCGCTTCATTATCAATTTTTGGTGCTTACTATTTTAATTATGCACTGTCGTCCGTTAAACCAATGTTGGAAAGCATTTTGGGATGGAATAGTGAAGATTTCGGAACCTATACTTCGTCCTATGCTTGGTTTAATGTTTTCCTTTTCATGCTTATCTTCAGTGGCTTTATCCTTGACAAGTTAGGTGTAAGGAAAACGGGTTTGGGAGCAACCATTGTTATGTTTGTTGGTACCGCGCTTAACTATTGGGCTGTGAAACATCAGTTTGCCAGCGATGCCGTGGTTCATCTACCCATATTGGGAGATATGAAAGCTCAGGTATGGTGGTCTTCACTTGGATTTGCTGTATTTGGGGTTGGTACCGAAGCCATTGGCATTACCATTTCAAAAGCGGTGGTTCGATGGTTTAAAGGAAAAGAGATGGCGTTGGCTATGGGTATGCAGATGGCCATTGCTCGTTTGGGAACAGCGTTGGCAATTGGTATTTCTATCCCTCTTGCTATAAATTTCTCAGTTACAGCACCTATTTTATTTGCTCTTGTGGTAATGTTATTAGGCGTGGTTTCATTTATTTTGTTTTCAGTACTGGATATTAAGCTTGATAAGTCTGAAGGTACTGCTAACAAGATTGTAGATCCTGATGATGAGTTTAAAGTAAAAGATATTTTGCTCATCATTGGAAATCTTGGATTCTGGTATATTGCCATTCTTTGTGTGTTGTTTTATTCAGCGGTATTTCCGTTTTTGTTTTATGCCAACGACCTGATGGTTAATAAATATAATGTTGACCCGAGTTTAGCTGGAACTATTACCATGTTGTTGCCTTTTGGAACCATTATTTTGACTCCTGTTTTTGGCGGTATTTATGATAAATTTGGTAAAGGGGCTACCATTATGATTATTGGTTCGTTAATATTAATACTTGTTCATGGTATATTAGCTATTCCTTCAATAACTCTTTGGTGGATTGCTGCCATTATGGTTATTATTCTTGGTGTTGCTTTTTCATTGGTTCCGTCTGCCATGTGGCCTTCCGTTCCAAAAATTATTCCCGAAAAGCAACTTGGAACTGCCTATGCTGTTATTTTCTGGATTCAGAATATTGGCTTAATGTTGGTTCCGCTAATGCTTGGTATCGTGTTGAATAATACAAACCCTGATGTGGCTCCCAATAAAAAAGTTGTAAAAGTTGGAATTGAAAGAGCTGTTACCGAAGCTTTGAATGGTGGTTCGCTTACTGCCAAAGACATCACTAAAATTGTAGATAAAGCATCAGGTGCAGCTGTTGATTCCGTTGTTCAATATAGCGCTTATACTCCTGTTGAGGAATCAGAGATTGATATCAAAAACGTTGAAAATTCTATTTATTCAGTCGTTACCAAAAGCTTATCGAGTGTTAGCACATCCGGTAATAAAGAGGAAACTATCAGAAAGGTTGCTGCAGTAGCTAAAGATGCGGCTTTCAAAGTAATTATTAAGGAAAAATTAAACCTGCGTTATAATTACTTTTTTGATATGTTGATATTTGTTGGGCTGTCAGTTTCCTCTCTTTTATTTGCCTTCTTGTTGAAAATTGAAGACAAAAGAAAAGGTTATGGGCTGGAATTACCTAACATTGAAAAGTAATTTTAGATAATTTAAGAAAAGGGCAGCAAATAGCTGCCTTTTTTCATTTTAAGCCGCGGTTATTTTTTGTAATTTCGGCATCTTTAAAAATTGTATTTATAACCCTTTAATAATTAAAGAAATGAGTAAAGAAATAACAAACCTTGAACCCAAGGCACTTTGGAAACACTTTTACAGTTTGACACAAATTCCCCGTCCTTCAAAAAAAGAAGCTCAGGTAATTGAATTTATGAAAAAATTTGGTGAAGACCTTGGTCTTGAAACCATTGTTGATGAAGTTGGTAACGTGATTATCAAAAAACCCGCCACCGAAGGGATGGAAGATCGTAAAGGGATTATCCTTCAGGGTCACCTCGATATGGTTCCCCAGAAAAATGCTGATACCCTTCACGATTTTGAAAAAGATCCCATTGATGCCTATGTTGATGGTGACTGGGTAACCGCTAAAGGAACTACTCTGGGTGCCGACAATGGTATGGGTGTTGCCGCTTCGATGGCTGTTCTCGAAGCAACCGATTTGGCACATGGCCCCATCGAAGCACTGTTTACCATTGATGAAGAAACCGGTATGACCGGTGCCGAAAATCTTAAACCGGGTCTTTTGGATGGTGATATTTTGATGAACCTCGATTCGGAAGATGAAGGTGAACTCTATATTGGTTGTGCCGGCGGTGTTGATACCAGCGCAGAAATGGATTATACCGAAGAGGATGTGCCTGAAGGAATGGTTACCTTTAACGTTATTGTAAAAGGGCTAAAAGGCGGTCATTCGGGACTCGATATCAACCTTGGCAGAGGAAACGCCAATAAAATTATGAATGCTTTGCTGGTAACATCTGCTGAAAAATTTGGGTTGAGATTGGCAGAGCTGGAGGGTGGAAGCCTGCGTAATGCTATTCCTCGTGAGTCGTTTGCTACCGTTGTGGTTCCTGCTGATAAAGTTGACGATTTTAAGAAATTTGCAGAGGAGTTTGCTGCTATTGCTAAAGATGAATTTAAAGAGGCTGACCCGGGATTGGAAGTCGTGGTTGAGGAAACAGATGCTGCTAAAAAGGTAATGGATTATGAACCACAGGCAAAACTGTTTAAAGCTATTGCCGAAGCTCCAAACGGTGTTATCGCCATGAGTGAATCAGTAGAAGGAATTGTTGAAACATCTACCAATCTTGCTATTGTTATTGTAAAAGGGGGTAAAGCCAGTGTTGCTTCGTTACAACGCAGCCTTGTCGATGGCGATCGAGACAAAATTGGTGAACAAATGAAAAAAGTATTTCTCGATAATGGTTTTAAGGCTACCAACGAAGGGGCTTATCCCGGCTGGAAACCAAATCCTGATTCAACCATTCTTAAGGAGATGAAAGAAATCTATAATAATAAGTTTGGTAAAGTTCCCGAGGTGAAAGTTATCCATGCAGGATTAGAGTGTGGTTTGTTGGGATCAACATACACCAATTGGGATATGATTTCGTTTGGGCCAACCATTCGTTTCCCTCACTCTCCCGATGAGAAAGTGAACATTGCAACTGTGCAAAAATTTTGGGACTTCCTGGTAGAAACATTAAAGCATGCCCCGAAAAAATAAATATCAATTCCCAAATCACAAATAAATTCAAAATAGCAGTATCAAAATCTAAAAGCAGACGTTTTGATAATTTGAACATTTCAACTATTTGAATTTATTTGTGATTTGTTTTTGTGATTCGGAATTTATTTATTGCCGGCAATTAAATATCCTTGTTCAGTACCAGCGCAAAATAGTTGTTGTCGAGTGGCAGGTAGCCATACTCGTAACAAAAATAATATACTTTACCTCCTTTTGTTTTATAAACGTGCGTAAAGTACTTAAAGTTAAAACCTGACTTTTCCAACTCGTTTCGTCGAACCTTTGCTTTACCATTGGGATTAAGCATTTTTAAAACCCTTCGGTTTTTCCGGAGCTTTCGGTTGATGGAGGTCATTACCGTGTTTTCATCACGGTTAAGTTTGTTGTTGTAGCTATTGCGACACTGATCGTTACAGAACTTTTTATCTTCCCGTCCGATAAGCTTTGCACCGCACTCAAGGCAATATTGTTCCATAGTAATTTGATTTAGGGTAAAATTAAACAAAAAAATCCGACCAATTTAAAACCGGCCGAATTTTTACCCTTTAACGGTAATGTAATCGACGGTAGGATTAGGGTAAATACTGATTAAACTACTTAGTGAGTTGTCAGTAATTCCATCAACAAGAGTGACAGTAAGCGCGTTTTCCATCATCAAACACTTTGCCGGTACTCCATACCTGCCTGGTATTTTGTCCTGCCAGTAAAAATGAAAGAATGATAAGCACCATCGTAAGCAAAGGTTTCATAAGTTATAACCTCAATTAATTTTTGGTTTCGGTTTCTTTTTAAAAAGATTTTTTTTCCGGATCTCTTTGGCAACCACCATGGGAACAAGTTTTTCCCAGTCAGGGTTATCCTCACGAATCATTTTTAAAACCTCTTTGGCTTTCACGTGAAGTTGTTCCGACATAGAGCTTTTAATATCAAGGATAAAACGGTTGACTTTAAGGTAATCGTACAAATACCGGACATCCCCATCCATTTTAATATTATCTGAAGTAACCATCTCTTTAGTTCCTTTACGTGTGGTAGGATAGATGTAGAGTTTCATATTTTCCGGGAACATCTTACCCACAGCTTCCAGGATACCGCCTTTTAAATCCTTATAAAAGCGTTTATCAACCACCTTCTCCAACGTGGGAACGCCAATGACCAAACGTAATTTTTTTAGATTAAACTGTCCGAAAAACTCAACGATTTTAAAATATTCCCTAATATCAGACACCATAACATTTTGGCCTATCAGGTTCAGCATGTTTACCCGTTCCAAAAAGTCAACCTCATCCAACTCACCTTCCGCTAACAGGTTATTGGTTGTCATTTCGCAAAACGAAAGGGTATTTTCCTCGTTGTAATCTTCATCGCGGCGAAACATATCCAGACTTTTCCGCAAAATATCTTTGGTGATGTAAGTAATGGGTTTAAAGGTTCCTCTAAAAGCCAGCACATTTTTTTTATAGAGCATATCAGAAGGTTGTTGCACGTTACCGTACTTATCAAACATAATGGCATGAGTCATTCCGTTACGAACCAGTTGCAAACCCAGCAACCTATTGTCAACATAGGCTAAATCGGGACCTGACATTTTCATCATGGTAATCCGAAACCGGTCGGTTGACACATTATCGAGCAACGACTGCAGAAAAATATTGGGTGTATCGTAATAGTTTTTGCAAGCATACATCAGGTTTACACCTAAAGTACCCAGGGTAACCTGTTGCAATAAGCTGTCATTTTCCAACAATTTAACGTGCATCACTACCTCATTGGGTTCCTTATCAGGGCTCAACTGAAATCGTACGCCCATCCAACCGTGAGGATAGTTGGTTTTTGTATAATTAAGAATTTCAACCGTATCGGCAAAGGCAAAAAAGGAGGCATCAGGTTTTTCTTCCCGAAGAAGTTTTTCCAATTCATGATACTCCTTATTAAGCATCTTTTGCAACCGATGTTCCGAAACATACCGGCCTTTTTTATGGTTGTTGTAGTTAGCATCGGAAAAGCTTTTATCGTAAGCCGAAATAGTTTTGGCAATAGTTCCCGAAGCTCCTCCTGCCTGAAAAAAGTTTCGAGCCACCTCCTGCCCTCCCCCAATTTCGGCAAATGTTCCGTAAAAACTGGTGTCAAGATTTATTTTTAAAGCCTTCCGGCTGGTAGGTATAATTTCTCGTGACATAATTCAAAAGTATTTGTCACAAAAATAGCACTCTAAACAACGATAAAAAAATAAAATCGAAACTACAGGTTTCTGACCAAAAACACAGGCAACAGGCTTATTTTAATTTTGAATGGTAAATCACCATCCCTTCCATGGGGTTTTTTAAGATGACGCCCGCTTTTATTCCATGTTCCTCAAGAACCTCCTTTAAGATATCCTGAAAAACATAAGCTACTGAACCGGTAAAACTAACTACCTGATTTTGATAATCGGGATATTTAGATATTTGCTTTTCAACAAAATCGCAAAACGAATTTTTAACAGCTTTTCTGCACTCGGGATATTCAATGTTTTCAGAAGCAAACTTACTCAACGAAGCAAAAAACCGGTTTGGATTGGGTTCACCATAAATTTTATGAAGTACCGACTCAAAATTCAAATGATAGGTTTTATAAAATTTAGCAGTTAGCTCCGGGTCGGCCTCTTCGGAAAGTATTTCTTGCAGTAACAATTTCCCCAGGTAAGTCCCGCTTCCCTCATCGGCAAGCAGCCAACCCAGCGAAGGCAGGTGACCTGTAACCTTATGGCCATCCCACATACAGGAGTTGGAGCCTGTTCCCAAAATACAGGCAATTCCTTTAGTATCCTGAAGCAAAGCAACAGCAGCACCGGTTAAGTCGTGCTCGGTATGAATAACAGCCTTTTTAAAGAGTTGCTTTAACGAGTTAGCAACCATAGAACAGTTATCGGCATTAGAACACCCTGCCCCGTAAAAAAACAGCTCATCCACCTGATCAGCATTTACTGCAGCATGCAACTCGTTAAACAGAGCACTCTCCAACTCACTGGCACTATAATAAAACGGGTTAAATCCTTTGGTTGTTAAATCCAACACTACGTTGCCCTCATCAAGCACTACCCACTGGGTTTTTGTTGACCCACTATCCGCAATTACAATCATATAAAAATTTTGAGCTGCAAATGTATGTATTCCAGCCGAAACATACTAAATTTGATAAAAAAACCACTAATACTTTTTAATGCCACCAATTACAACGACACCAACGCTAATGTTAATCTACTGTCCGAAAACGTACTGAACAATATTAGCTCCCATGCGTAACGCTTCAAGATGTTTTTGCTGAGAGTCGTGGTGCACCTCGGTATCTTCCCAGCCATCACCCAGGTCGCACTCGTAATCGTAAAACACTACCAGCCTACCCTTGTAGATAATACCAAAACCTTGTGCATTTTTGCCATTGTGCCGATGTATTTTAGGAAGCCCGTAGGTGAAATCGAACTGCTGGTGATAAATGGGATGGTTAAACGGAAGCTCAACAAAATCCAACGCGGGAAACACCTTTTTCATCTCCCGCCTGATATACTGATCCAGTCCGTAGTTATCCGAAACTTCCAGAAATCCTCCGGCCGTTAAATAGTTCCGCAGATTTTCAATCTCGTCGGGGCTGAAAATAATATTACCGTGGCCTGTAATATGCACGATAGGATAGTTAAAAATCTCACGACTGCCAACCTCCACGGTAGCCACCTCGGGATTAATATCGGTGCCCAACTGCCGGTTGCAAAACTTCACCAAATTAGGTAACGAAGTAGGGTTGGCATACCAGTCGCCGCCGCCTTTATATTTGAGCAAAGCAATCTGGACATCCTGAGCATTAACAGCCAGCAAGGCAAAAACAAATCCAACGGTCAGAATAATTCTTTTCATCGGGCACAAAGGTAAGTCGATTTTATTATTGAATGTAGGTTTAACCATATCTATTTCTATATTTGTCCTACTAAAACAGCATGATGTAAACCGGATAATAAAACAGCGGCCATCATTCGTTAAAACCTTTATTATGCATATCATTAAAAAAACCAAATACACTACCATCAAGGCCTATGTTACCCAATTGCACATGAACAAAAAGGCTCAGGTAAAAGGTACGCTTGATTATTATGACAACCGTACGGGTCAGCTGATAAAAACATTTCCCATCAGCACCGAATTTATATTTGACTATTATTATGCAACCTTCGAAGGAGAAAAAGAGGCTCTGAGCAAAGAATCGATGGAATTAATAAAAAACAGGCTCGTACCGTTTCCAACCAATCCGGAAATTGTTTTTGATACGTCGGATGAACTTAAAAGTATTGCGTTTAACAAAATTAAGAGAGACAAGGCCTTGTTTTTGAATTAGCAAAACTAAGTTGGGCGGTTAACCAAAACATATTAATTTTACCTTTTCAAAAATAATCTTCAGTCATCATGAAACAAAAGCCAAAGGATTTATTTAAAGTGCTGTTTATCTACCTGCTGGCTCTTGGTTTGGCAGTATTGATATTGCTTTACCTTCCCATAGAAAATATATTGTGGCGTACGGCCGTGGCAGATGTTGTTGCTACCGTGGCTGTTTATCTGTTTAGCATGCGCTATAATAACTCCAGTATTTACGACCCCTATTGGAGTGCTGTTCCCATTTTTATCGTGCTTTACTGGCTAATTAATTCGGGACAATCTGACTTTCATCACAAAATAATTTGGGCGATGATTGTACTTTGGGGTGTTCGGCTAACCTGGAGCTGGATACTGCGTTGGGACGGAATGGAAGACGAAGACTGGCGCTATGTGAAGATTCGTAAACGAACAGGAAAAAGATATTGGCTGTCCAGTTTTTTTTATATTCATCTATTACCCACCACCATAGGATTCGTGGGCTTAATTCCGGTATATTTTGCTATGTATTCGTACCACAACGCTCCCCACACTTGGTTTGCCTTAATCGCTTTTGTTTTTACCCTTTCTGCCATTTTATTGGAAAAATCGGCCGATGATGAACTGAGACGCTTTATAAAAACCCGGAGGAATGAGAATGAACGAATCCAGACCAAACTATGGATATTGCTTAAATACCCCAACTATCTTGGCGAGATGTCGTTTTGGTGGGGTCTCTGGTTTTTAGCCCTCACGGTAAACCCGGCGCTGTGGTGGACCTTTTTCGGGCCACTTACCATTACTCTGCTTTTTGTTTTTATTAGTGTACCCATGATGCATAAACATAATAAGGGGAAGATTTATCGGTAGAAGAGGGAAATGAGAATTAAGAGCGTTAGCGTTAGTATTTAGTTCTTACAATTTAAACAATTTTCAAGGCATCTTTTGACAAAAGAGTCTGGAGAAAGTTTTCTCTCCCAAAAAGATTATTCAATAATTTTTAAAGCACTTTTTGTTTATATAAAAAATTGGTCTATTTTTGCACTCCCAAAATTTGAAAAACAATGAAACGTACATTTCAACCATCAGTAAGAAAAAGAAAGAATAAACACGGATTTCGTGAAA
>QMPP01000109.1 GCA_003650425.1 Bacteroidota bacterium
TACCAACAAAATACCTTTAGGGATTTTACCTCCTAACCGGGTATATTTTTCAGGACTCTTTAAAAAGTCAACAACCTCTTTAACTTCAACTTTTGCCTCTTCAAGCCCGGCAACATCTTTAAAAGAAATGTTTACGGAAGTGTTTTTGTCGTAAACCTGTGCTTTTGATTTTCCAATATTAAATATTTGTCCGCCGCCGCCACCGCCCCGCTTCATCATGCGCATAATAAAGTACCACGCGCCAAATAACAACAGGATGTAAAAGCCAATGTTCAGCACATCGGAGGTCCAGTCGTAACGGGCTTCACTTTGTACATATACAGGGTTTTCCATTCCTTCTTGTACTTTTGCCACCTTTTCGTCAAATTTATCAGGCGAAATAACTGTGTAGGTAAACTGGGGTTTTTCACCGCCAAAGTTTGACTTTTTGCTTACGTCTTTATATTTTTCTTCCTTTAATTTCTCGGGTTCGATGTAGATTTCAGCAAATTCCTTGTTTACTAAAACTATTTTTTGAATATCGCCATTTTTAAGCATGGTTTGCAAAGCACCCCAATCGGTCTTTTTTGTCGTCGAGCCATTGTAAAAAAACTGCATCCCGATAAAGATGAGCAACAAAATACCATAAATCCAGTAAAAATTGAATTTTGGCTTTTTAGTTTTATTTCCTTTGGAACCAAAGGGTAAAACGGGTGGGGTTTTTTTATCGTCTTTTTTATTTTCTGTCATGTTCTGTTTTTCTCTACAAATTAATCATCATTTTTATACTCTTTTCGAGGTGCATCTGCCCACAAATCCTCAAGTTTGTAAAATGCCCGGGTGTCATCTTGGAAAACATGCACCACCACATCAAAATAATCGAGTAAAATCCATTCGGAATTGTTAACTCCTTCGCGGTGAACCGGATTGATTCCACAGTTTTTCTTCACCATCTCCATCACGTTTTCGTAAATAGCACCCACCTGCGTTTTGGAGGGGGCATTGCAAATAACAAAATAGTGTGTAACCGCGTTGGGTATGCTGTTTAAATCAAGACTAACAATGTTTTTAGCTTTTTTGTCCTGCATGGCTTTTACCACGTTTTTCAACACATAATCAGCCTCATCCCGAATTATTTTTCCCATAGATAATTTTTCAGTATAATTGGCAAAAGTAATTATTTTACGCATATAATCCTTCATTATTTAGAACTCTTAACAATTGGATAAATTGGGCTTAAAAAGAGGAAATGTGTGAAAAATATGTAAGTTTGTGATAAATTGAAATTTACATGAAGCACAACATAAGCGGCAGTAGTGATATTGTATTAAGCAAGGATGGATCGCATACGCTTTTTAGTAGTCGCTTTGGAGAGCATTATCACAGCTCATTTGGTGCCATACAGGAATCGATGCATATTTTTATCAGGGCGGGATTAACGTCGATAACTCCCCAAAACAATCGTTTGAATGTTTTTGAAGTTGGTTTTGGAACGGGTTTGAACGCGTTACTTACTTTTCGACATACGCTGTCGAATGCGGTTAGTATCAATTATTTTGCCGTAGAAGCTTACCCTGTAGGGGATGAAGTGGTAGTCGGTTTGAACTACCCTGCTCTGTTAAAGGTTGAACCTGAAATATTTGTCGCGATGCACCATAGTCCGGGACAGCTTACGGCGATAACTCCTTTTTTTAATCTGGCACTTATGCCCGTCAGGTTACAGGATGTTGAGTTGGAATCAGACTATTTTGACATAGTATATTTTGATGCCTTTTCGCCGGATACACAACCTGAGATGTGGGTTGTTTCGTGTTTTGAAAAGATTTACAAGGCCATGAAAAGGGGAGGGGTTTTAATTACCTATTCCTGCAAGGGAAGTGTTAAGAGAGCTTTAAAGTCAGTCGGTTTTCTTATTGAAAAATTACCGGGACCTCCCGGGAAGCGAGAGTTTTTAAGGGCGGGGAAGGTTTAAGGTTTCAGGTTTCAAGTTAGCTATCGTTTTATCAGGGCTTTGGTTTTCCACCTACCTGATAAGTAATAAAAGGTGGATATGATGATTGCTACGCTCCAGGCAATGGGGATGCCCCACCAGATTCCCTCGGTACCAAAATGTTGCGATAACCAATAGGAGACAGGAATGCGAATTATCCAAAGCGAGATGATGCTCATAAACATGGTGAACATAGTGTCTCCCGCTCCGCGAAGCAGTCCCATGATAACGAACATGCAAGAAAACACGAGGTAAAAAGGGGATACGATATGAATATACTCAATGCCCACCTTAATAACTTCAGGGTCATTGGTAAACACGTGCATCAGCGGGTTGGCAAAAAGCAAAGTCAACGTGGTTACCGAGAGGGCTATCACGGCAATCATTGATAGTGTGGCTTTTAACCCGGTGGTCACGCGGTTCATCTGTCCGGCACCAATGTTTTGACCGGTAAAGGTTGAGAGCGCTGCCGAGAAGTTCATGGCGGGTAAGGCGGCAAAGGCATCGATGCGCATGGCCACGGCGTAGGCGGCAATGGTAGAAGTGCCAAACCCATTCACTATTCGGTATAGGGCTAAAAAACCTACGGAAACAAAGGTTTGCTGTACTCCGGCCGGTAATCCGATTTTAAGACTTTTCCGGAACATTTCTTTGTCGAACTTCATTTTCATGGGGTTGAAGTCGAGAAAGCTGTGATACCTGTTCAGGTACAACTCGATAGCTACGAAGGCTATCCCTTGGGCAATTACTGTGGCTGCGGCCACACTTTTGATGCCCCATCCAAAACCAAACACAAACAGCACATCGAGGCTGATATTGGTAAGGGTTGAGATGATGAGAAAGTAAAATGGGGTTTTTGAATCACCCAGTCCTCGCAAAATAGCGCTGGTACCTTGAAATCCGAAGAAGAAGATAAAACCAAAGGCGTAAACATTAAAATAGTTGACAGCTTGCAGGGTGGCAGCTTCAGGTAGATCGATCATTTTAAAAATGTAAGTGCTGGCCCACCGTCCGAAAAAGGTGAGGAAAATGGCGGCAAAAAACATGAAGATGTTTAACGTGTCGATGGCTTTTTTCACCTTGTCCATCTGCTTGGCACCATAATATTGCGATATTACCACCGTGGAACCCATGGCAATTCCCACCACAAAAGAGATCAGAATAAAAATTAACGGAAAGCTCGCACCCACAGCTGCCAGCGCATCTTTGCCGAGGGCTTTACCCACCACGATGGTGTCAACAACATTATAGAGTTGCTGAAACACGTTACCCATAAGCATGGGCAATGCGAAATAGAATATCTGTTTTCCTACTTTTCCGGTGGTCAGATCCTTCAACTTATTTCTTTTTACCTGCTTTAAACGGTTGTTTTAAATCGTCCATAGCCTTTTTGGGATTTACTTTGTCAACACTATCTTTAAGGTCACCCACCTCTGAAGCAATGTCTTTTAAATCTTGTTTTAAGTTGCTGTCTTCGGCAGCATCTTTAAACTCTTTTACTCCTTTGCCCAGACCACGTGCCAGTTCAGGGATTTTCTTTCCGCCAAAAAGCAGGAGCACGGCCACGAGAATTAATACAATTTCGTAACCTCCAAACATACCGCACTGTTGTATCATAATGATAAATTTTTTGCAAAAGTAATGAAAGTAATGCAGAGTTTGCTTGAGGGAAATAAATTGGAACCTGAAATTTTACCTGTTTGTTGAACGTAAAATTGCTTTGTTCGTTTTTTTTTTGCTGCTAATTTTGTACTTTTATCAAATTCTCCGGTAGGCAACTTAAACGACTTAACCTACGTCTGCTTAACGAGAATATACAATATGACCGAAAAGGAATTAATACGGCGTTGCAAAAAGAAAAGTGCAAAAGCCCAGAAGTTGCTGTATAAACAGTATCACGGCAGTTTGTTGGGGATTTGTATGCGATATGCCAAGAGTAAAGCAGAAGCAGAAGATATTTTGCAAATGGCTATGATGAAAATTTTTAAAAATATCGGTTCATATTCGGGAAAGGGTTCGTTTGAAGGATGGATGAAGAGGATAACCGTGAATATGGCAGTGGATAATTTCAGGAAAAGCATTAAGCATTATTATCATGATTCGATTGATGATACGGACGAGAAGGCGCTATCTGCTGATCTAATCGCTGATAATCTCGAGGTGAAAGATATCTTAAAAACTATTCAGCTTTTGCCGGATGGATACCGTGTGGTTTTTAACCTTTATGCTATGGAAGGGTACTCTCATAAAGAGATTGCTGAAAAGTTAGGTATTACAGAAAGCACTTCAAAAACACAGTTGTTAAAAGCCCGAAGAAAGTTGCGGAAGTTGCTCTTGAGTCTAAACAGAATTCCTGAACAGACAAAAAAAAATGAGAATAAGTTACGTTTCATCAGGCAATTTAGTAACGATACTCTGATAGTTGTTGATACTATAATGCAGAAATGATATCAAAGATATTAATCTTATGGATAACGATTTAAAATACATTGATGAGTTTTACAAAGCTAACCTCTCAGGATTAAGCGAAAAAGCCGGCGGCCACGTTTGGAAAAAACTCTATTGGACGCTTCTGTGGCTGCGCTACAAATGGTTTCTCTTAACAGGTTTGGCACTATTACTGGTCGGGTTTGGAGGCTACTATCTGTTTAGTACGGACAACAACATAAAAGAAGTTACGGCCGTGCAATCTCAGCCCGCGGATAGTTTCAAAAATACTCAAAAAGATAAGAATAACACTTTTAAATTAAGTGCTGAAAGAACAAAACCTGCCAAAGCAAGCAATAAATCAGAGGCTGTTAAGCCAGCAATAACTTCTAATCGCGGTAGTAAAAAGACGACATCAGCAGTAAAAAACTATCAGATTACCAAGTCGTCAAAAACAAAATTCTACTCATCAGATAACGTTGCCATCAAGCCACAAAGTAGTGTGTCCGGCACACAAAAAGATGTGTCAGCCCTTGGCCGGTTACAGCCCTTTGCAGCCAACCTTTCGGTAATGGCCAAATCCGATAGTATAAAGCTGGGTGACAACCGCCGTGCTGACATTTTACCCGAGAGGATGAAAAAACAACGCTTCTCTGTCAATATTTTTGCCGGGGCAGCTCAATCACGACAAACCATTTTGGGAAACGATGAAGAGTACCTCAAATACCGGAATAATCATGAGCAGGCTAAAACCGGTTGGACGCTGGGAACTGATATCCGGTATCATTTTAAAAACTGGACGATAGCTACCGGCATTAACTATAGCACTTACCCTACCTGTCGAAATTACCAATACACTTTCGATACGTACGATCCCGACAATAGCTATTTTGATTACGACACCACCTGGTTATGGGTTTTTGACGCGCCCGATATTGGCAAGCCCATGGTAAAAGATATCGACAGCAGTTGGATAAAAGTTTACCAAACAAATCTGATTGACAACTCCGGCTACAACCAATTAAGCTATTTTGAAATTCCGCTCCTTATGGGCTACCGGTTTAAGAAAAATCGGGTTGTCATTGAACTGAACACGGGAATCTCCGTTGGCTTTTTAACAAGCTCAACGTATAAAGTACCCGACTTTAACGACTATCACACCATGGTGGAAATTACACAAATGAATAAAACTCTTTTCAATTATATAGCATCGGTTTCTTTTTACTATCAACTGGACGAACAACTATTACTGCTTGTTGCTCCTAACTACAAACAGAACCTCCAATCTGTTTTCAAAAAAGATTACCCCGTGACAGAGCAATTCAAAACTTTTGGTTTAAATTTGGGGGTTAGTTATCAGTTTTGACAAAATTTGGATTGTGCCTGAATCAATCGCAAATCCTAAATAACGCTAAGGCGTATTTTTAGCTGTTAACACCTGGAATCCATTCGACTCACATATATTAACACCATTCATTGAAAAGTTTTGTAACCATAATCATTTTTTTGTTGGCAAGTTTTACGCTGGAAGCGCAACAGCAAGCCATCGTGTGGTATTTTGGTAACGAGGCAGGTTTAGACTTTAGCAGCGGAGCCCCGGTTTCGCTTGGCGATGGCAATATGATAGCTGAGGCAGGCTGCTCCTCCATTTGTAATGCGAGGGGAGTTCTGCAGTTTTATACCAACGGGATGCAGGTGTGGAATCGTAACCATCAAATAATGGAAAATGGTGATTCGCTTTATGGTAGCCAGTACATCAATCAAAATAGTGTCATCGTGCCACAACCTTTATCCGATGATTCCGTTTATTACCTGTTTACTATTAACCATGGCGATAGTATATCTCGCTTTAGTTATTCCGTTATCAACATGAACATGGATGGTGGAATGGGAAAGCTTATAGAACGTAACGACACCCTTTCGCGCGATGTAGTAGAAAAAATAGCTGCCATACAGCATTGTAATGGACGTGACTTTTGGATTATTACCCACGATTTTAACACTAATTTTTATGCTGTTTTGTTAACGCAGAACGGGGTAGCGGATATCGTAACCAGCACTACAGGAATGGAAGTTAAAGCCGACATCGGTTATCTGAAAATTTCACCAGCAGGTGACAAACTGGTTCTGCCTGTTAACAATGAAGAGGTACTGGCACAAATTTTCGACTTTAATAATAAAACAGGCAAAGTTACCAACCCGGTAACCATTTACAGAAAAGCTGACGACACCTATTGTTTCGGGTTTGAGTTTTCGCCCGATGCAAATATGCTTTACATGAGTACCGGTGGCAAAAAATTTGAATTGTGGCAATTTGACCTCAGAAACCGGTCAGAACAAGAGCTCAACGCTACTGCCGTTCGTATTGCCGGCGGTAACAATTTCGCCATGCAGCTGGCTCCTGATAACAAAATATACATCGCCAGCGAAAACAACGCTTTTCTAAGTACCATTAATAATCCCAACGAAAAAGGCGAAGATTGTAACTACCAAAAAAAAGCAGTATCGCTTACACACGGAAACTCTTTTAAAGGGCTGCCCAATTTTGTTCAGTCGATGTTTTACCAGCCATCGATGGATAGTCGCAATTTTTGTCTTGGCGACACTACCACGTTTACTTTTAACCACGAAAACAATATTGATTCATTGATTTGGCGCTTCAACCCCGGCGAAGACAATCCCTCCATCCACGGAAAACAGTTTACCGTCAACCGACATTTCCACGACACCTTATTATTCATGGCTTCCGTTTCGGCTTATCATTGCGGGATAGCCGATACAGCTGTTGCGCCGGTTAAAATCACCGCCCCTCCCTTGTCGCTGTTACCTGCCGACACCATGCTTTGCAACGGATGTACTTATACACTTGATCCCGGCATAGCCGACACCTATTTATGGAATGATGGCAGCACCGGCCGGTTTCTTTCCGTTTCGCAGCCAGGAACTTACAGTATCGAGATGGTCAACAATAGCTGCACGAGCTTC
The DNA here is from genome assembly GCA_003650425.1 of Bacteroidota bacterium. Lineage (GTDB taxonomy): Bacteria > Bacteroidota > Bacteroidia > Bacteroidales > F082 > B16-G9. The sequence continues at coordinate 7,382 of QMPP01000109.1, forward strand.
GACTCTGTTAAAGTAATATTACCGGAGCCATCTGTTTTCTTTTCCAACGCGTTCACACCCAATGGCGATGGCGTTAACGACCAATTTAACATTGTTGTCACCGTAATACTACTCGATTTTAAAATGGAAATTTACGACCGGCAGGGAAGACTGCTTTTTGTGACACTCGATCAAAATACGGGGTGGAATGGAAAGTGTAACAACACCGTCTGCAACGCAGCTACCTATATTTATAAGGTTAGCTATGGATATTACAACGAAAATGGTTTGCTAATACATAAAAATAAAAAGGGTGTGGTAACGCTTATCAGATAACGGGCAACTTAACTTCACTCCTTTACGTCTAACAAATGAAACACTTCCCTGGGTTGATACCCGGATTGTTTTACCCATTATTTATTCATAAAATTAATTACCATGAAACGATTATTACTTTTAATTTTGGCCGCTGTGGCCTCCATTAATTTGATGGCTCAACACGTCCCTGTGGCTGTGGATGATTACGTTGTAGTGCCACTTGAAGACTCGATAATCATCAATGTTATACAAAATGACTACCATCCCGATAGTGTACCATTCAGAGTTTATTATGCTAATGGGCCTTTCACGGATAGTACCATAACAGTTTTTTTAAGTTATCGTAATTATTGGAATTATAAACCATCTGACACGGTAACTTTTGATTATCAATTAATGGATGAAAACGGAAATATTGGCTGGGAAAGTGTGGGAAAACTGTTTATCACCATTGAAAATAGTACTAACCAGAGCAGGTTTCTTGACATCAATAGTGTTAAAGCAAGAGTTCAGCCTGCAGGGTTTCAGTTTTGGAGAGGAAGTATGATTAACGCCAACCCTTTGGCACCAAGCGATGTTGGTTATATTTTTCCCAAGGAGAGTGGAAAATCTACTGTTTTTAGTAGTGGTGTATGGGTAGGAGGTTTGGATGAAACCGATAGTTTGCACCTCTCGGCTGAACGTTATCGGCAGGTTGGAATGGATTATTGGCCGGGGCCTGTCAGCGTTGTTGGTAATGAGGTAACCGCTAACATGGAAAATGCAGTAGCATGGAGCCGGGTTTGGAAATTATCGAAAGACGAATTAATTTATCATAAATTCCATTATGCTGACCCGAACTATCAACCCATCGAAGCCATTGCTACCTGGCCGGCCATGGGGGATGAGTCGTTGGGTCAGGCAAAATATCTGGCTCCCTTTGTTGATGTGGATGGCGATAGTATTTATAACCCCATGAATGGTGATTATCCATTGATTCGGGGTGATCAGTGTGTCTTTTTTATTTTGAATGATGTGCGTAACCACACTGAGACAAAGGGGGATAAGATGGGTATTGAAATGCATGTGATGGCATACGAGTTTTACAATCCCGATACATTGGCCATGCAAAATACAGTTTTTTACAGCTATAAAATTTTTAACCGTTCTTCACACACCTATCACAAGACATTGTTTGGCTTGTATACTGATTTTGATATCGGAAGTGCCTGGGACGATTATTTAGGGTGTGATGTTGCTAGAGGTTTATCTTATGGATACAACGATTCGGTTGATGGAAATGGAGAACCGGAAGCTTATGGAGATACAGTACCTGCCCAAACGGTTCTGATATTAAGTGGTCCGTTAATGGACAGCGATAATCAGGACAATCCCTCCGGCGAGTGCAACGAAAGTATCAACGGAACCGGTTTTGGGGATGGTATTATCGACAACGAAAGATACGGAATGACCCGGTTTACCTATTTCAGAAATGGTGGGCTTCCTGCGCAGTCGGATCCGGAAGATGCCTCTCAGTATTATGATTATATGAATGGTATATGGAAAGATGGAACCGTTTTCGAGTACGGCGGATCAGGTCATGTTTCAGATGGCGCTTACGGGCCGGCTGCACGTTTTGTGTTCCCTGGTTTGACTGATCCATGCTATTGGGGAACCAACGGGGAAGAACCCTATGGCCCGGTTGACTGGACTATGAGGTCTGCTGGTATGGAATCAAGCGATATTCGAGGAATGGCTGTTTCAGGTGATTTTACCTTTAAACCCGGTGATATGCAGCGGTTGGATATTGCCTATGTTTCGGCTTTCGCCGAAGAGGGTAAAACAGCGTTGGAAACCGTACTGGAATATTCAGATCTTGTAAAAGCGAAATACATGAAAGATCCCGACCATTTTGGTTATCAGTATCTTGGTGTTAATAACAAAACTCAAAAAGGTAAGTATTCAAAGTTGGAGATATGGCCAAACCCGGTGAATGATAAAGTTTCGTTTACTTACAACGGAAAAGATAAAACAGCTTACTATAATGTCAGAAATTTAATGGGGAGTGTGGTGGCCTCGGGTCAGGTTGCACAAGGTGAAATTGTTATAATAAGTTTGAATGCTATTGCCAACGGACTTTATATTATAAACCTAAGCGATTCGGAAATGGTTTATGCCGCTAAAGTGATTAAACAATAAAACAATATATCTGATTTGTTAATACTCTCTTCTTGTTTATGAAGTTGTTTAAAGTTAAAATACTTTTTATCAATAACATCTTGTAAATCAGAAAATAAATTCCATTATTTCCCTCTTTGGAGGGAAAACAAAGGAGGATCAA
>QMPP01000110.1 GCA_003650425.1 Bacteroidota bacterium
AGGCTATTAATTTGGTATTGAATTACTTTAATGAGGAAAAATAACTAATTTATTTTCTTTTCAAATAACAGATATAACATGTTATATGTCAGTAAATTTATTGGCCTATTATTTTCTGTAAATATCGTATTAGGCTATAAACCAGTAAGATGGTAAAAACAACAAAAACACCTTAATCATTGAATATTCCTGATTTATTATATATTTTTGTTGAAAATATCATATAAACATCTATACATATATATACACATTACTTATTGTATAGAACTGTTAATGAAAACGATATAAATTAATATATTATGAAAACAAGAAGGGACTTCATAAAAATCACTTCTGCCGGTGTAGGGGCAGCTGCCCTTGGGTTTCATGCATTAAGCTGGGATAGTGCGGCCGCACAATTTATTGCCAATGGAGATACCTCCCCGGTAAGTGATGAAGAGCTCACCAATTATCCTACCTTTTGCGAGGTTTGCTTTTGGAAGTGCGCCGGTTTTACTTATGTTGATAAAAAAGGGAACATACGTAAGATAATCGGCAACAAGGACGACCCGCACAGCAACGGACGTTTTTGTCCACGGGGAACCGGTGGTGTGGGTATGTATTATGATGAAGACCGCCTTCAAACTCCGCTTATCAGAGAAACCAAAGCTGATGGTACACAATACTTCAGAAAAGCAAGTTGGGATGAAGCACTAAATCTGGTTGCTGAAAAAATGAACAAGCTCCGTTTGGAACATGGCCCTGAATGTCTGGCTTTGTTTTCGCACGGAACGGGAGGTAAACATTTTGGCCACTTGGTAAAGGCTTTTGGATCACCTAATATAACAGCCCCCTCGTTTGCACAGTGCCGGGGTCCTCGCGAGGTTGCTTTTACCGCTACCTATGGCGAAGATGTGATGTCGCCCGAAAGAACCGATATCCGCGATACCAAGTGTTTAGTACTGATTGGTTCTCATATTGGCGAAAATATGCACAACGGGCAGGTTCAGGAAATGTCGGAAGCCATCGATCATGGTGCTACCATCATCACGGTTGACCCGCGATTTAGTACGGCCGCCAGTAAATCGAAATATTGGTTACCCATTAAACCGGCTACTGATATTGCTCTTCTGCTGGCATGGGCTCACGTGTTAATTTATGAAGAACTGTACGATAAAGCTTATGTTGAAAAATATACTTTCGGATTTAAAGAACTAAAAGAGCATGTTAAAACCATGACACCCGAGTGGGCTTATGGCATTACCACCATCGATCCCAATGTAATCAGGGAGACCGCTCGCGAAATGGCAGCAGCTTCTCCTACAGTTCTTGTACATCCGGGCAGGCATGTAACTTGGTATGGTGATGACACACAGCGGTCGAGAGCCATTGCCATATTAAATGCTTTGTTGGGCTCGTGGGGACGCCGCGGTGGGTTTTACAACCCCGAAAAAGTCCACCTGCCAAAGTATCCTTCACCAGCCTATCCCAAGCCAAAGCGATCGTGGAAAGATGCTTACCCTCCGGGAAAGTATAACTTAGTTTCCGAAGTGCTTTCAACCGGTATTTGCGATGCCACTATTCCTAATGCCGATTTAGATTGTCATCTGAGAGGATGGATTGTATATGGTACCAACCTGATGGCTTCACTACCCGATCAAAAGAAAACCCTGGAAGCCATAAGTCATCTTGACTTTTTGGTGGTTATTGATACCATGCCCATGGACATTGTCCGGTTGGCGGATGTGGTGTTACCCGAATGTACTTATCTTGAAAGGTATGATCCCATCCGGACTTCTCCTCATCGTGAACCTTATATAGCACTAAGAATGCCTGCTGCCGAGCCGAAACATGAAACCAAACCGGGATGGTGGATTGCTAAAGAGCTGGCAACACGTCTTGGATTGGGTGATTATTTTAATTACAACACCTACGAAGAGGTGATTGATTGGCAGCTTAAAAAGGTTGGTTCATCGTTGGAAGAGATGAAACGTATAGGAGTGAAAAAGTTTAACCGTGAATTTAATGACCTCTACTTCCTGCAAGACCTCGATGATTTTGAATTTAACACCAATACAGGTAAGATTGAACTCTATTCAACTGAGCTTGAAATTGAGGGGTACGATCCGTTACCAAAATATACACATCACGAAGAACCCGGGGAAGGTTTTTACAGGCTTAATTATGGTCGAGCTCCCATGCATACTTTCTCAAGAACATCAAATAACCATAATCTTTGGGATTTAATGAAAGAAAATAGTGTATGGATTAACCCGAAAATAGCCAAACTGTGGGATATTGAAAACGGACAGTATATATGGCTGAAAAATCAGGATGGAATTGTTACCGACTTTCCTGTAAAAGCCAGGGTTACCGAGCGAATACGATGGGATTCGGTTTATCTGGTTCATGGCTTTGGCCATACCAATAAAAAGCTACGAAGAGCTTATGGCCATGGTGCCAGCGATTCAAACTTAGTAAGCAAGGTGCATATGGATCCTATTATGGGAGGAACCGGGATGAGAGGAAACTTTGTTACATTTCTTAAAGAAAAACCAGAAAAGGAGGTTAAAGTATGAGATACGCAATGGCGGTTGACACCAAAAAATGTGTCGGATGTGGCGACTGTGTAGTTGCTTGTCAAACCGAAAATAATGTACCCCACGGATACTGCCGCGACTGGATCGTGGAAAATGTTACCGGTACTTATCCTAAATTAGAAATTGAACTTCGCTCCGAGCGATGCAACCATTGCGAGAATGCTCCTTGCGTGAGGTGTTGTCCTACCGGAGCCAGCCATATAGTTGAAGGTGGTATTGTACTGGTTACCCACGACGAGTGTATTGGCTGTGGCGCATGCATCGAATCGTGCCCTTACGATGCCAGATATCCCCATCCCGAAGGGTATGTTGATAAATGTACTTTCTGTGTTCACCGTGTTAAAGATGGCGAAAATCCTGCTTGCGTAGATGTTTGTCCTACCAGCTGTTTGCACTTTGGCGATTTAGACGACCCCAATAGTGATGTGTCGAAAGTTTTGAAAAATAGAAAGTGGAAAGTGTTGGCTCCCGAGGCTGGTACCAACCCGCAGCTATATTTTTTAACCTAATCATAAAATCAGGAAAATGAAAGAAGAATTATTTGTCAGCGGGCGCGACATCCCTAATATTGACCCCTATCTCCATTTGTGGCATTGGGAAATTCCCCTGTATCTTTTTCTTGGAGGACTTTCGGCAGGAATTTTATTTTTTGCCGGGTATTTTTACGTGATGCACAAAGAAAAAGAGATGAAAGCTACCATCCAGTGGGCTCCTATGTTGGTGCCGTTTTTATTGGTAATAGGGTTGGGGGCACTATTTTTGGACTTAAAACATCAGCTTTACTTTTGGCGACTTTACACTATCATTCGGTTTGAATCGCCCATGTCGTGGGGTGCCTGGGTATTGATGGCCATCACACCACTATCAATCGTTTGGGCGGCAACCTATATCAAAGATCTTTTTCCAAAATGGAAATGGCCATTTAAATGGCTCGATACTTTTGAAGAATTTGCAATAAAGAATCGAAAAACCATGGCGTGGATAATGATGTTGCTGTCGGTTATTTTAGGAGTTTACACCGGTATTCTTTTGTCTGCTTTTAATGCGCGCCCCTTGTGGAACACCTCTATATTAGGCCCTCTGTTTTTAGTATCCGGATTTTCAACCGGACTGGCAGTCATTATTTGGATGTCGAAAAGCAAGTACGAACGCAAAGTGCTAACACGGATTGACCTAATCTTCATATTTGTCGAGCTGTTTTTTATCATTCACATGATGATGGGGTTACAGGCTGGATCACAGGCGGCTATTGAAGCGTCGAACCTTTTTCTTGGTGGCCAGTTTACTGTTACTTTTTGGGTTTTCGTGGTATTGCTTGGATTAATGTTTCCGGCCACACTTGAAATATTTGAACTTAGAGGCTACCATGTCCCGGGATGGCTCCCATCCTTTTTGATATTGATGGGAGGACTTATTTTTCGCTTCGTTATTCTCGAAGCAGGACAGATTACACGATATTTATATTGATTAAAATCTATTGAGCTATGAATAAAAATAATAATAAAAGACCGCACTATCTGAATCCTTATTTTGGAGGGGTTTTGCTTGGACTATTGGTGATTGCTACCTTTTACATTACCGGACGAGGTTTGGGTGCTAGTGGTGCTGTTAAAAGTACTGTTGTAGAAACGGTTGAAACCCTTGCCCCACAGCATGCCGAAAGTAGTCCTTATTATAGTAAATATATTCCGAAGGATACATCACCCATGAATAATTGGTTGGTGTTCGAATCGTTTGGGGTTTTGCTCGGGGGGTTACTTTCGGGTGTAATCTATGGCAGGGTAAAAAAATTCAGGGTTGAACACGGTGCTCATACAACAAGTGCCAAACGATTGGTCTTTGCTGTTTTAGGAGGCGTTTTGTTTGGCTTTGGAAGTCAGTTCGGAAGAGGTTGTACCAGCGGTGCTGCCTTGGTAGGATCCGCCTCCTTTTCGTTTGGTGGGGTGATTGTTTTGATTAGTATCTTCGGAACAGGATATGCCGTTGCTTATTTTTTCAGAAAACTGTGGATTTAATAGTACTTTTAAAATTTTAACTATGGGACCATTAATACCTAATGATATTATTACCGGAGATTGGAACTTTGTAATTGCCATTTTAATTGGTATCGCCTTCGGGTTTATTCTCGAAGCCTCCGGATTTTCCTCTTCCCGAAATTTAGCCGGTGTTTTTTATGGCTATAATTTTGTCGTGCTTCGCGTGTTTTTTACAGCTGTTATTGTAGCCATGGTTGGGCTGCTTTACTTCGATTACTTTGGCTGGCTTGACCTGTCTAAAATATTTATTCTGCCAACTTTTTTAAGCCCTATGATTTTGGGAGGGGTTATAATGGGGGTAGGATTTGTTATGGGTGGCTTTTGTCCGGGAACCAGTTTTACCGGAATTGCCATTGGAAAGACAGATGCCCTGTTTTTTGCCATTGGACTGTTTTTGGGAATATTCATTTTTGGAGAAGCGTATCCCTATTTTGCGAATTTCTATAATAGCGGAAACATGGGTAATGTTACTTTAACAGATGTAACCGGAATTGCGGCACCATGGTTTGCATTGGGCTTTACAGTTATTGCTTTGGCAGCATTTTGGGTTACCGCTGAAATAGAAAAGAAAGTAAGAAAAAATATGAAAGAATATAAATTCTAAAATTATGAACAGGAATTATCTATTTCTTACCCTGCTAATGCTTGTTTTGGCCATAGGAACGTTTTTTATTAAAAAAGACGATGTTTATAAAAACCAAATCAAGCCGGAAACATTACTTCAGGTAATTACACAGCCATCCAGATATGTTACTACTGATCAGGTAGCAAAACGAATTATCGAAAAAGACCCTACCTTGGAGCTGATTGATGTGCGTCTTCCGGGAGATTTCGATAAATTTACCTTGCCGGATGCTATTAATGTTCCCTTAAAAGATATTTTTACGGATAAGGGACAGGACAACCTCGGTATTGAAGATTTGAATGTAGTTTTTTTTAGCAACGACGATATCATAGCCGATCAGGCTTGGGTTATCGCCACAAGGTTGGGCTATAAAAATATGTATGTAATGAAAGGGGGATTAAACTGTTGGATAGAAACCATTATTAATCCTACAATGCCTCCCGAAACGGCTTCCGAGATTGAGTTTGAACAGTTTCGGTTTAGAAAAGCTGCCAGTCTCTATTTTACCGGAGGTAGCACGACTCAGCCCGTTTCTGTAACAAAGGCTAAAGTAAAAGTTAGAAGAAAGAAAAAAGAAAAGGCTGCGTCAGGTGGTTGTTAATTATATTAAAAACTAAAGTTATGCATGTACACGAAAGAAATCCAAAGCGAACCCTAATAACTATTTTGTTGTTCGCGCTGGTTATTGTATTTGGATGGATAACCATGAAAAAGCCACGGTTTAATTACGCATTGACACCTCAGCAAACAGTTGATATGGTAATCAATCATAGAGGATGCTTTCATCCTTACGAATTGGAAAAAGTACTTAATCATAAAGGGGGCGATGTTATACTTATCGATATAAGAAACAATTTTGATTTTGCCAAAGGGCATATTCCCGGCGCATTAAATATCACTTCGGTCAATTTATTGAATGAGGAAAACATCAAGCAGCTTGACGAATGGAAAAAAAACAATGTTAAGGTGGTTTTTTATCACGATGACCAGCTTCAGGCCAATGGAGCCTGGATGCTTTTTAGGCAAATAGGATACTCCAATACTTACGTTTTGCTTGGCGGATACCGGTATTTCGCTTCATACAAAGATAATTTAAAACAGTCGGAAGGTACTTGTTTAAAGGGTACGGCTAAATACGATTTTGCTACGGTAGCAAAAAAATCGGTTGCTGGTTTCGGCGATGTTTCTACTTCAAAACCCGCTAAAAAGGTTAAGGTGCGTCGTAAGAAAAAGGAGAAAGCTGCCTCGGGTGGATGCTAAGGTCTTGCTTATTCTACCATTCGTATCAAAGCCGAATGCCCGGGGGATAAATCGAACCAAAAAATAAGATTTTCATCAGCTTGCTTTTGAGCAGGTCGTAAACCGTTTATTGTAACGACTTTTGCTTTTACAGCAAAAGATAATCCTTTGATGGAGTCTGCTGTTGGATTGGTAATACGAACCCTGCCATCGGGCAAAACAGCATAGTCAACTTGCTCCAAAGCTAACTGATAATTTAAAAACGCTTCCACGGTAGTTACATTAAGTGACTCTTGCAGTTTTAGCTGCTGCATTAGTGCAAGCGTACGGTTAAATCCTTCCATGGCTACCACGGTGCTGTTGCCACTATATTTCCAGAAACCTTTACCGGGTTTGGTCCAGGCTGGGTAACAATGATTTATCTCTACGCCCCAATCATGGGTAAAGAGGTTCATTTGATAGGACGAGAAAAAGTAGTTCCATAACCTTTCTCTCCCGATGTAAAGGACGCTGGCAGTTGGCCAATGATAGAAGTCGTTGGTTCGTGAAGGGTGTTGCCAATAGTCGGGCTTGGGATAGAAATCACCGTATCCGGAAAACATTTTCTCGACAGAACCAAAAAACCCCCAGTTTACAAAGGTTTGGTAATCTTCGTAATAGGGATTCCAAAAATATCGGATACCATATTTTTTCCAAAGGGAAGAAGTGTAATTGAGCGAGCCGTCGCAAACAAAGTCTTCACGGTTGTTGCTTTTCAGGTTGTTGTAGCCGTGGTCAATCCAGGTTGGAGAGTTAAAATACTTTTTCATGTATGCCAAGGCGCTGTCTAACCTATCGGGCGTGGTGGAAAACTGTTCAGGGGTGTGCAGGCAAATTTCGTTTCCTTTATTATGGATTTGTTTAAGAAAACCGGCATAAGCCGTATCGGTTTTAATGGCCGACTCAAAAGTAGTAAACAGGCTGTCAGAAGCCGCGGTATTGGTTATGCTGTCAGGATTGTCGTAAAAAACGCTCTTGGTTACAGGTATGTTGTATTTAACAAAACCTCCAACGGCACTGTCGGCGTTGGTTATTTTTTCGGAGCCGAAATAGGCAGCGTGGTGGGTACGAATATCACCCCAGTCGGCATGCTCGGTCCAGATGTAGGTAGCCAAAAAGCCGTCAGGATTTTTCATCAATCGGGGTAGCTTTTCAGGTTTAATCCCGGCAAATATTTTAAAACTGTTCTTTTTTTTATTTCCTCTTTGATACAGGGAAGTTGACTCATCAACTTTAAAATCAAAAGTATCTGCATCTAATGGAAATCTTAAAAACGGGTGGTCTTTTTCGTAATCAAGGTTTATTACAGCCAAGTGGCTTTTTGTATTGAGTTGCAACGATGAAATACCGGGTGTGTGGTAAATAGCCAACGCTGTTGAATTGTTGCTTAGGGTGAATCCCTGCTTGTCGAGCCAATATTCGTTTTGGAAGTCATCAACATCTGATTTCCGGTTAGCACGAAACACTTCCTGTAAGGGTAATGCGTAGTCAAGCAGCAGAGCTGAGCGGCTGACTTCTACGCTTTTTTTATATCGGTGTGAAACTATCAAATCGATTTCCGGAGTGTTTTTATTGCAGCGCAACAACAGTTTAACTGTTTCAAATTCCGACTTTGTTTTAAAGGTTAAAAAGGTTTTATCTCCACGATTTTTAATGCTGACGAACTTAAAAAGACTAAATTTTTGATAGTCTTTACCTTTACTTTTTTGATTATAAAAATAGCGGATATGGTTAGTCATCAGCTTCCCTGAGGTGTCACTAATAAAAAACCCATCCTCACCCTTGTTCCAAATTTGGTAAAAATTATTTTCAAAAATCAGTTGCTCTCTTGTAAAGGTTACATATTCCGGCAGGGTATCCACATCTTTTAAAAACGATGGGTTATGCAATGGCCGAAAAGAAATAGCAAGATCGTCCACGAGAATTCTGCTTTTTTTCCCTTGATTCCAAAGGTAAATTTTCAGCTTTCCGGTTTTGGTAATCGAGGCAGGGATAATAACTGAATCATGGAAAGGAGTCCAGATTTTTTTATGTTTCAGAATCTTTTTTAACGAAATTCCTTGCCAAAAAGCGGTTTCTCCTTGATTTACGATGGAAACAACGTAAAGTGCATTCGATTGAAGGGTGTTGCTAAAAACAAATCCCCGAATAGAAAGAATCGTATTTTTGCCGAGTATTGAATCTGGAAACAACATTTCCACGCCAAGTCCGTAAGGGTGAACCGAATCGGTAAAAGCAGCATAGTTTCCCGAATGGGTGTTGGTGCTGTCGAGATTGTTTGTGTTTATCCAGTAATGTAAACTATCGGCACTTTCCAAATTGTTTCGGAAAGTTTGTGTAAAAGCCTGAAGCCACAGTAGCAATATGCCTGCAAGTAACACTAACTTAACTATGGTAAAGCGGTGTTTAATAATTTTAAAATTAAAATTAATATTCTTTAACAGCAAGCTCGTTACGCAATACGCGGCTGGCAAACACGGCCAATGCTTCAAAATCGTTTACAACCGGGTATAAGGCAATGGGAGCAATTTTGCCAATACGACGTTTAACATTTTCGAGGAATTGATCGCTATCGAAAATCAATCCTGTAAGGATAATGGCATCTACTTCGCCCTCGAGGGTAGCGTAATGCGAAGCAATTTCTTTTGCCACCTGGTAGGATAGCGCATAGGAGATAGCTTGTGCCTTTTCGTCACCTTCGGCAATCAGACGGTTAATTTCTTGAAGGTTGTCGGTGCCAAGATAGGCTTTGTAACCACCCTCTTCCCGAATCATTTTCAACATCTCTTCTTTGGTATGGTCTCCACTAAAGCAATATTCCACCAACTGCCCCATGGGAAGGGTTCCGGTTCGGGTAATAGAAAAAGGACCGCCACCGTCAAAAGCCTGATTTACATCTACCACACACCCTTTTTGGTGGGCACCTATAGAGATGCCGCCGCTTCCAATATGACAAACAATCAGGTTTAACTCTTCGTATTTTTGGTTACGTGATTTAGCGTACTTGCAGGCAACATGCTTATGGTTTAACGCGTGAAAAATCGACTTGCGTTCAAAATCGGGGTGACCGGTAACACGTGCTACATCTATGAGCTCATCTACCACCACAGGGTTAACCATAAAAGCTTTTTTGCCCAGCATTTTAGCAATTTTATAAGCTATAATTCCTCCCAGATTGGTGGCGTGTACTCCCATAACCCCGACTTCAAGGTCGTGAACCATCTCTTCGTTAATATGATAGACTCCTTGCGATACCGGCTTTACCAGCCCGCTGCGACCCATAATCATTTCGATGTCATCAAGGGTAACATGATTGGATTTTAGCTCTTCCATCACCAGATTCAGTCTATAATCACTTTGATCGGTAACTTTTTCAAAGTCGCTCAGCTCCTCTTCGAAATGGCGGATGGTTTTTAAGAAGATTGGTTCATTGTTGCGGTAAACAGCAATTTTTGTTTCGTGAACCTCGGGATAAATAA
>QMPP01000111.1 GCA_003650425.1 Bacteroidota bacterium
CAGGACAACAAACGGTTCAGGATCAGCCAGTACTCTTTTATCTGCTTTTAAAATTCCCAGCACCAGTTCCCGGGCTTTATCATAATCGTCGCCATAGCCAAAACCTACCGTCCAGTCAACACGGCGCTTAGGCTCGGTGCTATAGTTGGTTAACGATCCGGTTGACAATTCATCATTAGGAATAATAATGGTTTTATTGTCGGGGGTGGTTAAGGTGGTTACAAAAATCTGAATCTCTTTTACAACACCCAGGTAGCCTTGTGCGTCAATAACATCACCCACTTTAAATGGCTTAAAGATTAAAATCATCACTTCACCAGCATAAGACAGTTTTTTTTAATTTATAAGTAAGTTTAAGTACCCAGACAAATTCCCAGCCCCAATGCTGTTTTTACCAGGGCATTATCCATGGTAACCAGGTTTGGTTTTGCGATAGCTTCGTGTAATGGAACAGCTACAAATTCGGGATGGCGGTAAGCCACCATTTTGCCAAACTCTTGATTTATTACCATTTCAAAAGCTTTTACTCCAAACTGTGCTGACAAAACACGATCGTAAGCCACGGGAACGCCACCTCGTTGCAGGTGTCCTAAAACAGTTTCGCGCATTTCGGGTTTAAAATTTAAATTTTTAAGGTCAGTCATCAATTTTCGGGCAATACCTCCGAGCATCCGGTTTTCGTATCCGGGTTCTTTGGGTTGCTCAAATACCGGCATTCCTCCTTTGGGGAAGGCACCTTCGGCCACCACTACCACGGCAAAACCCCTGTCATGATGAAACCTTTTTTCAAGAGCATCTTTAACTCTTTCAATATCGTAAGGAATTTCCGGAATAAGACAGACTTCGGCACCTCCTGCCACAGCAGCATTAAGGGCTATCCAACCGGCATTACGGCCCATCACCTCTAAAAAGAAAACGCGGTTATGGCTGGCAGCGGTGGTCACCAGTTTATCAACGGCTTCGGTGGCAACCTGAACGGCTGTTTGAAACCCAAAAGTAGAATCGGTGGAACTTAAATCGTTATCGATGGTTTTAGGAACACCAATAATATTTAACCCTTTTTCGTAAAGTTTGTTTGAAATTCGCTGCGAACCGTCGCCACCAATATTTAGTACTGCGTCAATGTTTAAATATTGCAGTTTTCGTATCATGTCATCAGAGCGGTCAACAGTAGTCCAGGTACCATCGCTGTTTTTTACCGGCCAGGCAAATGGGCCTCCTTTGTTGGTGGTTTCAATAATGGTTCCTCCCTGAAAATGGATACCCGATACCGCTTTGTTGTCTAGCGGTACTATTTCGGTAGGTTCCCATAATATGCCATTGAACGCCTGAATACTTCCAAGCACTTCCCAATCTTTTTCCTGCGAGGCTCGATGTACTACTGCTCTTATTACGGCATTCAATCCGGGGCAGTCTCCGCCACCCGTAGCTATAAGCAAACGTTTCATGTTTCTTCTGTTTTTTTTTTATTAAGATGCCAAAAGTAGCTGAAATATTCTTTACCTGTTAGCACTCGGTTAAAAGATGTCCTGTTATCACGCTCAATTCAGTAAATGTTTTTTACAATCCTTAATACAAACGATTGTGCATTTTTGTGTTACTTTTGTATGGTGGAAAAAAGGTGGACTGAAAAATATGTACAAGAGAGATTATACTTCACGAAAATATGTTGTCATTTTCATTTTTACAATGATTTTGGTGCTGTTTGTTGTAAAGCTCTTTTATCTACAGGTTGTTGAAAACAAGTATTCTACATCGGCAAAAAATCTGGTAATTCGTACTATTACCGAGTATCCCATGCGCGGGCTTATTTACGATAGGCATGGAAAGTTGGTTGTTTACAACGATGCTGTTTACGACTTGATGGTTATTCCTCGCCAAATTAAAAAACTCGACACCAATGAGTTTTGTATGTTGTTAAACATTGATACCGCTTATTTTAAAAAGCGGATGGAAAAAGCAATCCATTACTCCAGGTATAAACCTTCGGTTTTTATTAAGCAGCTGTCGAAAGATGAGTACGCCAAAATTGAAGATAAAATGTACAAATACAAGGGCTTTTTTGTACAGCGGCGTGCCCTCAGGAAATACACGATGCCCATTGCCGGCCATCTGCTTGGCAGCGTGGGAGAGGTGAACCAGCGTGATTTGAAACGCGATTCTTATTACCGGTCAGGCGACTATATTGGTAAATCGGGGATTGAGCGGTTTTACGAAAAGTTATTACGAGGAACCAAAGGTACAACCATGATTCAGGTTGACGTTCATAACCGTGACAAGGGGAGTTATCAAAATGGTAAGTACGATACTTTGGCGGTTGCGGGTAAAGATCTGACCCTTAGCATCGATGCCGACATACAGGCTTATGGTGAAAAGCTGATGCAAAATAAGGTGGGCAGCATTGTTATTATTGAACCTAAGACGGGAGATATTTTAGCCATGGTTAGCAGTCCCGGGTTTGATTTGAACTTGTTAATTGGCCGATCAAGGTCAAAAAATTATACACTATTACGAAACGACTCGTTAAAACCATTAATGAATCGTGCCGTGATGGGGGCTTATCCGCCCGGATCAACTTTTAAAATGATAAACGCCCTTGTGGCATTACAGGAACACGCCATAACACCAAATACAATGTTTACCTGCCAGGGTCCCGAGTCAAGACCTATTAAATGTACCCATCATCATAAAACACCGCTGGCTCTTAACGAAGCCATCAAGCAATCGTGCAACTCCTATTTCTGGAAAACGTTTAACAGTTTATTAAACAAACCATCGTTAGGAGGTGTTCATCAGGCTTACGAAAAGTGGTATAACGATGTGAAGAGCTTTGGTTTTGGGCAAAAGTTTAATACCGATATTCCTTTCGAGCTGAAAGGAAACATCCCTTCGAGAGCCTATTATGATAAATTATATCGCGGTAGCTGGAATGCTTTAACAGTACGATCGTTGTCTATTGGTCAAGGTGAAATACTTGTTACACCGATTCAGTTGGCTAACCTTGCTGCTGTTTTAGCCAATAAAGGTTATTACTATCCACCTCACTTTTTACGGCATGCCGTGGACGAGGATAGCATTATGGATAAATTCAGAATAAAAATTAACACGGTAGTAAAACCAAAATATTATGATATTGTGCAACACGCTATGCGCGACGTGTTTGCCATGGAGCACGGAACAGCACACTATTACGAAGTAGACAGCCTTCAGCAATGTGGTAAAACCGGAACAGTTCAGAACCCACACGGCGAAGACCATTCACTTTTTATTGCCTTTGCACCAAAGGATAATCCTAAAATAGCCGTTTCGGTGATAATTGAAAATGGCGGGTATGGTTCAAAATGGGCGGCACCCATTGCCAGTCTTCTTATTGAAAAGTATTTAACAAGAACGGTAAAGCGAAAAAGGCTTGAAAAACGAATTATTAATGGCGACTTAATTCATCATAAAAAAAAGTGACAAAACGAGAAAACATAGTAGCCAATACCGACTGGATAACCGTTATATTGTACCTGGCGCTGATTATTGGCGGATGGTTTACGATTTACTCCGCATCGTTCGATAATCCTTCGGTTTCCATGTTCGACTTGTCGGAACGGTTTGGGAAACAAGCATTATGGATTGGACTTGCTTTGGTTCTGGCTTTTGTAATTATGATTATTGATGCTAAGTTTTTTTCGGCTTTTGCCTGGTGGATATATTTCTTTATTCTATTCGTGTTAATAGGGGTGCTGCTGTTTGGTAAAACGGTAGCAGGTTCCAAATCGTGGTTTCAAATGGGGAGCTTTGCCATTCAGCCGGCCGAGTTTGCAAAATTTGCCACGGCTCTTGCATTGGCAAAATACCTCGGAAAGCTGAACGTAAACATGGGAATATTAAAAACCAAATTGGTAGCCATTACCATTATTATGATTCCATCGTTGCTTATCCTTCTTCAAAACGATACCGGCTCGGCTTTGGTTTATTTTTCTTTTATTCTGGTGCTGTACCGCGAAGGGTTTTCGGGCATCTTTATCGTGCTGGGATTGGTGGTGGCAGCCTTGTTTATATTAACCCTGTTGATTGGAAAACTTTATTTACTAGCGGGTTTGGCCTTGCTGGCCTTGTTGGTTATTTGGCTATCAAAAAAGGCACGCAAGAATTATAAAACCATTATTCTGCTATTTGCCTTGTCCTCGATGTTTGTCTTTTCGGTGCATTTTGCCTTTGAAGAGGTTTTGCAGCCCCATCAACGCAATCGAATTAAAATTTTGTTGGGCATGATGCACGATCCGCGAGGGGTAGGATATAATGTCAACCAATCGAAAATTGCCATCGGCTCGGGAGGCCTGTTGGGAAAAGGATTTAAACAGGGTATGTTAACCCGGTATCATTTTGTACCCGAACAAAGCACCGACTTTATTTTTTGTACCGTGGGCGAAGAGCGGGGCTTTGTCGGGAGTTCAATTCTTTTATTGCTGTTTTGGGCGCTCCTTGTCAGGCTGGTGGTTTTAGCAGAGCGACAACGCTCGGCATTTAGCAGGATATATGGCTATGGGGTAGCATCGGTACTCTTTTTTCATATCGTGGTAAATATAGGTATGACTATTGGCCTTATGCCGGTAGTAGGGATTCCATTACCATTTTTTAGCTATGGTGGCTCCTCGCTATGGGCCTTTACCATTTTGCTTTTTATCTTTATCAAACAGGATGCAAACCGGCTGAATGTACTGTAAACCAGCTGAAACATTATTCTGTGTGTTATTAACTAACTCGTCCTTGCTTGCAACAAGGATAACCGTTTTCCATTATCAAAAATGTTTTAAGCCACATTGCAGTTCAGTAGTTGTAATCTTCTGATTTTAGGAAGAATCATTTTTTGAAATTGTTCCAGGTACCACTACGGATTTTTTGCGATAAAATCCAGTAAGCAAGCAAACCCAAATGCAGGTACGCCGTGGATGCTTCATCGGTTTTGTGATAGCCGACCGTAAAAAAGAGATGATTGGAAACCCTGATGTTGTGGCACGTTACGAAAAAGAGGTTGAAAAATATAATAAAGATTTGAATAAAGTAATGCAGATAAAGAAATTTAAACTTGTTTGCGAAGACTGGACACCCGAAAACGGTTTTCTGTCACCCACCCAAAAGCTAAAACGAAAAGTGATTCTTGCCAATTACAAAAATCTTTTAGATGAAATTTACGAGAAGAACTATTGATAGTTATTTTATTGCCTCTTTCCCGTCGAACGCCCATTTTAAATAGATGGAACCCCAGGTAAAGCCTCCTCCAAAAGCGGCCAAAACAAGGTTATCTCCTTTTTTCAGCTGATCCTGCCATTCGTGTAAACACATGGGGATAGTACCGTTTGTGGTGTTGCCATAACGTTCGATGTTAATCATCACCTTTTCTCTTTCCAAACCCATCCGGCGGGCCGTGGCATCGATAATGCGCATGTTGGCCTGATGAGGTACCAGCCAGGCAATATCTTCCGACTTAAGGTTGTTTCGTTCCATGATTTCAACAGAAACATCAGCCATACGGGTAACAGCAAACTTAAAAACTGGTTGTCCTTCCTGGTAAACAAAATGTTCTTTGTTGTCAACGGTTTCGTGTGAAGCCGGGCGTACCGAGCCTCCTGCTTTTTGATGAAGATGAATCCTTCCCGAACCATCAGTGTATAATCTTGAGTCGATGATACCGTTTTCATCATCCGACGGTTCCAGTAAAACAGCACCACCGGCATCACCAAACAGTACACAAGTGGTGCGGTCGGTGTAATCAACTACCGATGACATTTTATCGGCTCCCACCACGATAACCTTTTTGTATTTTCCGGTTTCAATAAACTGTGAAGCGGTAACCAGCGAGTACAAAAATCCTGAACAGGCAGCGTTAATATCAAAACTAAAGGCGTTTTTCATACCGACTTTATCGCTGATAATATTGGCTGTTGCCGGGTAAACCATATCGGGGGTTACCGTGGCACAAATAACCAAATCAATATCATCAGGATTGGTATTGGTTTTTTTCAACAAACCCTTAACGGCTTCCGTTCCAATATCGGAAGTTCCTTTTCCTTCTCCTTTTAAAATGTGACGCTCCTTAATACCCGTGCGGGTCATAATCCACTCATCGGTGGTGTCAACCATTTTTTCCAGCTCTTTGTTGGTAAGAACATAGTCCGGTGCCCAGGCGTGAATACCTTTGATAGCTGCTCTGATTTTTGTCATAATCACTTTTTAAAGACAGCTGCAAAAGTAATAATTATTTCATATGAGGATGAATTATGCAATGAGTACCAATCTTACCGGTGAGTGTATGAGGAGAGCCACAATTCCGTGCGACACACTTCAAAATTATCGTTTTTTTATATTAACTTCTTTCATCTTCAATTTACCTATGCAGGCGGCATATTTTTATCTGTTGTTACCCGTTGGCATCCTTTCATTTATATCATTATCCCTTTTTAAATCTGTTGTAATTTTTAGTGTTAAGGATTTATATTTGCCTGATTACTCGATTCAACTAAAGTGTCAAAAACAAATTCCTTATATCTTCTTTGAAAATCTTTATCTTGCGTGAATTTTTTAAATATTTCAGTTTGACTAAACAGATATTGTTGCATCATTTCTTCTAGTTTTTTGTCAGAACTAATTTTTGCATTCTGTTTATCAGAATATTTTACTGCATCCATTATTTCTTTATCTGCTTTCATTTCTGCAGGTAGTTGTTCAGTCAGAATTTTACGAACTTTGTCTTTGTCTGTCCATTCAATATCACCAAAACGTTGATTAAATGCACTTAATATATTTTCAAGAGTATCTAATTCAGGTTCTGGTTCTCCACCACCAACTCCAACGGGAATCGGGTTTACTTCACCCGGTTCTGCCGCTAAACTAATATCTTCTGTTTTTATTTTAGAAGGCCGGTAACTATCCATATTTATTGCTTCTAAAATACCTTCGGAAAGGTCATCAGATTTTTCAATGAATAATTTTGGAACTAAAAATTTCAAATACCACCAAAGCATTTCCCACTCTTGGTTATTAAAATCTAAAATCTTGCTCAAATAACTATAAACTCTTAAAAATGATTTTGCTTTTGCCTTGAAATCTATTTGTTTGTCTTTATCTAAATCGTGCTTAAAAGTATGAGCCGAACTGTCTATTATTGGGTCAAGTTTGGTGCGGTCTTCTCCGTTCACATATTTTTCAAAGAAGTCTGAAACTTGATAATCGTAATAAACTTCTGATTTTTCAAGCTCTTCAACCAAATCGTTTAACTTATTCGGATTAGTTTCTTCACTAAGTATAGTTGAAGTATAATATGGGGCAAACGCTTCTTTTATTTCGTCTGCATCGTTATAAAAATCTAAAACAAATGTATCTTTTTTATATGGCTTATAAGCTCTATTTAGCCTTGAAAGTGTTTGTACAGCCTGAACGCCTGCTAACCTTTTGTCAACATACATTGTGTGTAATAGAGGCTGGTCAAAGCCTGTTTGGTATTTGTTTGCAACAATTAAAAAACGATATTTGCTTTTCTTAAAATTTTTAGGCACATCATTTTTATAACTTTTAAAATTATTCATACCTGTTTCGGTATAATCAATTCCTTTGTAGTTTTTTGTTCCCGAAAATGCAACAATGGCTTTAAATGGTGATTTTATTTCTTTCAGATACTTATCAAAGGCGTGTTTGTATTTAATGGCAGATTCAATGCTTTTTGTTACAATCATTGCTTTTGCTTCGCCTTTTATCAGGTGCTTAACATCTTTATGAAAATGGTCAATCATTATTTTTGCTTTTTCTGAAATAGCAAATTCATCACCTTCCACGTAAGCCCTAAGTTTTTTCTGTGCCTGTTTCGTGTCAAACTCAGGATTATCTTCAACTGCTTTTATTAGTTTATAGTATGAGTTGTAGGTTGTATAGTTTTTTAGTACATCTAAAATAAATTCTTCTTCAATGGCTTGTTTCATGGAGTAATTATGAAAAGCATAAAATTTTGTTTTTACTTCTCCGTTTTCATCGGTATAAATTTCGTCTGATTTTATACCAAAAGTTTCTAAGGTTTTATTTTTTGGCGTAGCGGTAAAAGCAAAATATGAACCATTGGTAATCATTTTTCTGCTTTCAATCATTTCATTGATTTTATCTTCCAATGTTGGTTCTTCTTTCTCTTCGTTATTGTTTTTATCGGCAAGGGCTGCATTCATTTTTGCCGATGTTTGTCCGCTTTGGCTGCTGTGTGCTTCATCTATTACAATGGCAAAGGTAGAAGCAGGCATTTCTCCCATTTCTTCTAATAAAAAAGGAAAGGTTTGAATAGTACAAATAATTACTTTTTTACGATTGGCAAAGGCTTCTTTTAATTGATTGGTTTTACTTCCTCCAACCCCTGTAATGGCTTCCACGATTCCTCGTTTGGGTGCAAATTGTTTTATTACGTCACCCAGTTGTTTATCAAGTACCGTTCTGTCGGTTACTACAATTACCGAATTGAAAAGATGATTTTCTCCCGATTCGTCAAATAACCCATGTAGTTGGTGGGTTAACCAGGCAATAGACATAGATTTTCCTGAACCTGCCGAATGTTGTATCAAATATCGTTGACCAATTTCGTGTTTTTTCGCGTGGGCTAAAATTTGCCTTACTGCTGTAATTTGATGATACCTCGGAAAAATCATTTTCCGTTTTGTTTTTCCTGTATCTTCATCTTTTTCTTCAATTACCTGAGCAAATTTGTCGATGATGTTTGAAAGTGAATTTTTGCTTAATATTTCTTCCCAAAAATAGTGCGTTTTTAACCCGTTTGGATTTACAGGATTACCGGCACCAAATTCGCCTGTTGATTTACCATCGTTTAAACCTTTATTGAAAGGCATAAAAAATGTTTTCTTGCCTTTTAATTCAGTAGTCATATAAACCAATTCGGTATCGGCAACAAAATGTACCATACAACGAGCAAATGAAAATATTTTCTCTTTCGGGTCTCTGTCGTTTTGATATTGGCGAATGCCATTATGAATAGTTTGTCCACTTAACGGGTTTTTTAATTCTGTGGTAATAATAGGAATACCATTAAGAAAAATGGTAAGGTCTAAACGGTTTGCATTTTCGGTGCTGTAAACCAATTCTTGCGTAACCGAAAAAATATTGGCATTGTATTTTTCTAAGGCTTTTACATTATAGCTTGATGAAGGTTGACGGTAAAACAAATCAATGGTTTTATCGAAGTGTTTAACACCTTTTCGTAATACCTCTACAACACCCAATTTACGAAGTTTTTCGTCTAAACGAACCAAAAAAGCACGTTCGCCTTTGCGTTGAAGCATTTCGTATTTTTCGGGTTGAGTTTTTTCTATAAACGAAAGCAATTGTTTTGTATTAATGCAAAACTCTTTATCAAAATCGTTTGATACACTTTCTTCATAACCACTTTTGGTAGTTAGTTCTTTAACGATATATTTTTGAAAACCTTTTTCCGATGTATCTGTAAATTGCATAGGCTTATTCTTTTAGTTTTTTAATTTCTCTGTCGAAATCAGAAATATAAAGTTTATCCTGAATGGGACGGTATTTTTCAAATTCATTTTCAGCAAAAGTTTTAGCAATTGCTGCTGTTACTTTACCTGCATCTTGCAAAATATCCTCTTGGTTAAATTCCAAAAAAGCATCAAGTTTTTTTACCCATTCTTTCATTGTCATTGGTATGTTTTTTTCTGCCTGATGTTCGGCATAATCCAAATACATTGTAACAATACGATTAAGCGGTTTTAACTCTTGTTCGCTAAGATAATTTTTTGATATACACGCCTTTCGCTACTGCGTATATCTCTTATTTTTTCTAATTGCTCATCAAAATAATCTTTGCCAAATACGGGTGTGGGGTTTTTTAAGCGTTCCACATCCATAGTGTAGCCTTTAATAATAAA
>QMPP01000112.1 GCA_003650425.1 Bacteroidota bacterium
CTGAATAGTTTTAGCAGAAATTTAAGAAATGAGATAAAACGAAATAGAAAGATATATTTTTATGATAATGGAATACGAAATATGATTATAGGAAATTTTAATCCGTTAAAACTAAGAACTGATATTGGAGCACTCTGGGAAAACTTTCTGATTTCAGAAAGAAAAAAACAAACCATTTATAAAAAAACATTTGCAAGAATGTATTTTTGGAGAACTAAACAACAACAAGAAATTGATTTTGTAGAAGAAAAAGATGGAAGAATTTATGGATTTGAATTTAAATGGAAAACAAAATCAAAAATAAAATTACCCGAAACATTTACAAAAACACACAATGCTGAAACAAAAATAATTGACAGAAAGAATTTTAGAGAATTCCTGAATTCAAGGTATTATGATACAATGAAGTAATCTTAGCAATGTTAAGCTTTTGTAAAAATTTGAGAAAAGTCAGATTGTTGTGTATCTTTGCAACTTGTTTAGATTTATCCCCCTCCTCTAGATTTTAATGACAACACAATCGTCCTGTTCATTGAAATTTTGATATTACAAAATCTAGTTTATTACCAAACCAACAAAAATTTACAAATTATGTCAAGTAAAAAAAAGAAAAGAAAATTTAAAGGCACGTTGCAAGGAGTTATCCTTAGCGAGTTTGCCGACAACCCGTTCAAGGCACTCAATTATAAACAAATTGCCTTTAACCTGGGTATTCGCGATAAAGCTACCCGCGACATGGTTCGCCGGGTAATCGATCAGTTGTACGAGGGTGGCGACCTCATTGAAGTAAAAAAAGGCAAGTTCATGCTCCCGGCTGAAAAGCTTAGCGAGTTTGCCAACAAACATAAGTACATCACCGGCACGGTTGATATGAAAGAAACCGGCAAAGCCTATATCTTTTCCGACGAAGGGGGCGATGATATTCTTATCATGCCGAACAATCTTAATCACGCCCTCAACCGCGACCATGTTAAAGTACTTATCCTGCCTAAGCGAAAAGGGCGTAAACCGGAAGGTCAGATTGTTGAAATTTTAAAAAGAGAAAAAGATACCTGGGTGGGTGTTTTTGAGAAGAGTAAAAACTTTGGTTTCGTGGTGCCCGACAGTAAAGGGATGCCTTACGATATTTTTATCCCGAGGGAGAAGATGAATAATGCCGTTAGTGGGCAAAAGGTGCTGGCAAAACTAACCGAATGGCCCGAGCATTCCAACAACCCCTTTGGAGAGATTATACAGGTGTTGGGGCAGCCCGGCGATAATGATGTGGAGATGCAGTCAATTTTATCAGAGTATAATTTCCCGCTATCTTTTTCAAAAGAGGTGGAAAAGGAGGCTGACAAGATAAAGTACAAACTTACCAAGGAAGAACTTAAAAAGCGAAAAGATTTCCGTGACGTTTTTACCATCACCATCGACCCTTGGGATGCCAAAGATTTTGATGATGCCCTTTCAATCCGTAAGCTTAAAGATAACCTTTGGGAAGTGGGTGTCCACATTGCCGATGTATCGCATTATGTAAAACCCGGTACAGCCCTCGATAAAGAAGCCTACGACCGTGGAACCTCTATTTATTTGGTTGACAGAGTAATTCCCATGTTACCCGAAAAGCTCTCCAGCGGTGTTTGTTCCTTGCGACCAAACGAGGAAAAGCTGACCTTTTCGGCCGTGTTTACCATGAACGATAAAGCGGAAGTGCTTTCGCAATGGTTTGGTAAAACCGTTATTAAATCCAACAGAAGGTATGCTTACGAGGAGGCGCAGGAAATTATTGAAACCGGTAAAGGAGATTATCCAAATGAAATTTTAACCCTACACAAACTTGCCGCTATTATGCGCGAGCAACGGTTTAACAATGGAGCCATCAACTTTAACAGCCTTGAGGTTCGTTTTAAGCTGGATGAAAAAGGAAAACCCATCGAAACCTACATTAAAGAGCAAAAAGAGGCCAATCATCTGGTGGAAGAGTTTATGCTGCTGGCCAATAAGAAGGTGGCAGAACACGTGGGAAAAGTCGATCGCAATAAAAAAGCCAAAACCTTTGTTTACCGGATTCATGATGAACCCAACCCCGAAAAACTGAATACGTTTGTGCAGTTTCTGAAAAAGATGGGACACCATCTAAATATAAGCAACCGACAGGCGTTGGCACAATCGTACAACCAGCTGTTTAATAAAATAAGGGGAAAGGGAGAGGAAAACCTTATCGAAACCATCGCCATCCGAACCATGTCGAAAGCCATCTATTCTACCGAAAACATCGGCCATTACGGATTGGCATTCCCCTACTACTCTCACTTTACCTCGCCCATCCGGCGCTATCCCGACATGATGGTTCACCGGTTGTTGGAACGCTATCTCGAAAGGAAACCATCGGTTAACCAAGAGGAGTACGAAGCATATTGCAAACATGCGTCGGATATGGAAAAGAGAGCCACGGAGGCTGAACGCGAATCGATTAAATATAAACAAGTTGAGTTTTTACAGGATAAAGTCGGGAAGGTATTTGAAGGGGTGATTTCGGGTGTGAGCAAGTGGGGACTTTTTGTAGAGCTTACGGTAAGCAAAAGCGAAGGGCTGATACGCATGCAGCAGATGAAAGATGATTTTTATGTACTCGACGAAGACAACTACCGTATTCTTGGTCGCAACACCGGCATGGTATACAGGCTGGGCGACAAGGTAAATGTGCTTGTTAAAAAAGTTGATCTTGGTCGCCGGCAGCTCGACTTTGAGCTGGTGGAGTAACATACCTTTTGCCGATTTAGTCGTCCGCCGACTCAAAGTCGGGGGACGACACTCACAGCCCTTATCCTTCCAGTTCGATAACCCGATGAAAATACATGGCAAAGGAACGATATAAGAAATGTGTCCATTTTCCAAAAGGCACAATAATCAAAGCCCATTGTACCAATACAATTAGTTGCACAATGTACATCCAAACATTCGTGTCAAGGATATTAATGTCGATAAATAGTCTGGTAATAAAAGCCGTTAAGCCCATCATAAACAACCAAATAACAAAGAACCAGTCGCTGGGATGTGAGTTTTTACTAATGGCCTGATCTTTTTTAATACGATGCCGGACAAAGTCGAAGGTTACCACGAAAATAATAGCACTTTCAACATAACCTAAAATAATAATAAATATACTTTGGGTAGAAAACCAATCTAAAAAAACAGTTGTAAACAACAGACTCAAATATCCTAACACCAAGATAAAATGTTCGAACCAACGGAACTGATTATCATCACAACCCAAGGCGCGTTTTTGAGTAAACATGTGTACGATTAATTCGCCAAGAGCTTTAAAATACGCTGATAACGATGCCTTTTTACCTGATTTAACCATAGTGATCCACCACATGTGAATAATGTTGGGTAGTAAAATAAATGTGAAAACGAACCCAATTGCAAACATTTCGAAAAGATGACCATAATGCATTATCGGTTCAAGCTTAAACTGCTCATACGCACCAAACCAAATCACTAAACCTGCCAGCACAACAAAAGCGCTAATAGAAGCAGTCAGCGATTTATAGAGCAGACCGGATAATCCTGTCCAGTCGTATTTGGCGGTGAGCCATCTGCGTAGCGACATCATCAACTCTCCGGGATCGGCCTCTCGTGGGCAGGTTGTACTGCATTCACCACAGTAGTAACACAGCCATGGGTCAAGAGAAGCTTGTATCTCATTTTCTAAACCGAGGACGCTGTAACGTATCATTTTTCGTGGAAACGAATTTTCCTCATCCGACAAGGTGCAAACCGCCGTACAATTCCCGCAATTATAGCAGGCATTGGCATCGAAAACACCATACTTTTTAAGTTCATCAGTAAACTCAGGATTTATCCTTGCCATTGCTCTTTATTTTATAATAATAATACTCATCCATGTCATCAATCTCACCCGTTTCCACAAAACCGTATTTTAGTAAACTCATCAACTGAAACATCACCTCATCCTTAGGTAAGTTTAAGGCTTCTGCAAGCTGCGGAACGGTTTTATCACCTTCTTTTAAAGCATTGAGCAGTAATTTTTTTGTCTTTGTAAAATGCTTTAACTGCTCTGTAACTTCTTTTGGAACAGGGCGTTTTGTTTTCAGATATTTTGCCGTTTTACCTTTTTCTACTTCCATAGTTATAAATTTTACGCATTTGGAATTAAAGCATCAATCATACTCTCTACATCTACATCGGTTAATCCAATAAGATTAAGTGCATTTGTAGGGCAAACGGGTAAACACATGCCGCATCCTTTACAAACGGAAGGAATTACTTTGGCGATAAGTTTACCATCCTTTTCAATCTTTTCAAAAGCGCTGTACGGACAAGCTTCATCACATTTACCACACCACTCACAGGCTGTATCGTCAACCTCGGCTATAGTAGGCTCCAGGGCTAATTCTCCCGAGTTTATTAGTGAAAACGATTTTGTTGCTGCTGCCAATGCCGAGTTCATCGATTCCATGATGTTTTTCGGACCCTGGCTGGCTCCGGCAATGGTTACGCCATCAATAACAGTTTCTACCGGACGCAGTTTCATGTGAATCTCATTAAAAAACTTGTCTCGTCCCTTGGGAACTTTCAACAGGTTACCAATGGAATTATCCTGACGGGGGGTCATTCCGGTAACAAGAACTACCAGATCTGCTGCTACTTCAAGCTCTTTGTTAGCAGTAAGGAGATCTTTGATTTTTACAAATGTTTGGCCGTTTCTATGTTCAATTATTGGCGGATCATGCTCAAACGACTGCAAATAAATATCACCAAGTCGAGACGATTCGTCGTACCACACTTCTGCTTTGCCATAGGTTCGAATACCTCTATTAAAATGAAAATTATGAATCCCCTTGTACTTTTTCTTGGCCGTGATGGCTGTATGGATAGTGGAAGTACAGCAATAACGCGAACAGTACTTGTTATCGCCATTTAGTTGACGACTCCCCACACAATAGATATAGGCTATATTTTTCACCTCTTTTCCCTGCCAAATTAGCTTGTCATCATTATAATGAATAACTCTTTTAAACTGAGGAAGCGTAATTACATTGTCGATTTCGCCATAACCAAATTCACCTTTGGGAGGTTCATACGGGTCGAACCCTGTTGCCAGTAAAATAGAACCCACCTTTATAGTAAGGTATTCAGTTGTCTGACTAAAATCAATGGCTTTGCATACTTCTTCGCATTTTCCGCAGCGGGTACAGTTTTTCATGTCGATGGCAGGCAACTGTGGATATTCGCTGGGATAGTTATGATAGATGGCCTTACGTTTGGTGATGTTAAAGTTAAATCCATCAGGAACCTCAACAGGACAAACCTCGATGGCTTTTTTTAGTTCATCGCCGGAACATTGCAGTTTAAAATAGCGTGGAGTAACCTTTACTTTAATCTCAAAATTACCCACACTACCATTGTTTTCAATTATTTCGGCTCCGGTAAACAGCGTTACATGTTGATGTTTCATCACCTCATTGTAGAGGCGTGTAATAAGCTCTTTGCCGGTTTCATCGGTAATGCAGAGGTCGTCCCACTGCGACACCCTTCCGCCCACAAAAAATTCGCGTTCAATTAGGAAAACTTCGGCTCCTGCTTCGGCAAGCTCGATGGCTGCCCGCATACCTGCCACTCCTGCGCCAATTACGGCTACTGCCTTGGTAGATTTTACCTTAACCGGTTCTAATGCTTCGGCATTGCGTACTTTGGCAATAGTTGCCTTTACAATCTTAATCGCTTTTTCGGTCGCACCCACTTTATTATCGGAATGTGCCCAGGAAACCTGCTCACGGATATTGGCATGAACATAATTGTACTTGTTTAATCCTGCTCTTTCGGCTACAGCCCGAAAAGTTAACAAATGCAATTTGGGAGAACAGGAAGCAACTACTACTCCGTCGAGCTTCTGATCTGTAATATCTTCCACCATTTGCTTTTGGCTGGAATCGGCACAGGCAAACATGGTGGTTTTAGCAAGAAAAACACCATCATCGCCTTCAATAGCTTTTCGTACTTTTTCCACATCCACATAATCGGAAATGTTTCCTCCGCAATGGCAAATATAAACACCTATTTTTTTATTCATTTTGAATCCTCCTTACGTAAATAACTTGTTGTTTCTGCTGAGGCAGCACCTCCCGAAAGGATAGAATCGGGAATATCCATGGGGCCTGAGGCTGTGCCGGCAACAAAAACACCATCAATACTTGTTTTTGAAGGACTTGCTAAAATATCCGTTTGATTAATAAAATGAAACGGATCTAGTTGGAGTTTTTTATTATCAAAAACCTCATCAATACCACGGTTAGGCAGCACTCCGACTGAAAGCACTACCATATCGTGTTCAGCTTCTTTTACAACACCGGCTTCAATATCTTCGTATCTTAACATCAGGTTACCATTTTCCTTCTCAGTTATTTTCCCCACTTTTCCTTTAACAAACTCAACACCCATATCCTGAGCCTGGGCATAAAACTCGTTAAATCCTTTCCCGAATGCCCTGATATGTAAATAATAGATTGTGACATCAGCCATAGGGAGTGCTCCTAAAAGCAGCTGCGCTTGTTTAATAGAATACATGCAACAAACTTGCGAACAGATGGGGTTGCCCACCGATTTATCGCGCGATCCGGTACATAAAACGTAAGCAATATTATCAGGCATTTTTCCATCACCAGGTCTTAAAACAGTATTAAAAGGACGGGTAGGAGCCAACTCGCGCTCCATTTGCATGGAGGTGATTACATTTTTGGCCTTATCGTAATTATACCGTGGAATTTTTAGGGGATCAAATAACTGAAATCCTGTGGCCGTTATTACCGATTTAATCTTTACCAGTAATTTTTCTTCTGTTTGTGTAAAATCAATACAATCAGGAGGGCATACCCGTTCGCAGGCACCGCATAAAATACAATTTTCAATATCAATAGCTGCAGCGCGCGGACTGGCTATACTAAACGGAATATAAGCTGCTTTTCGGCCTGCCAAGCCAAATTGATATTCATCAGTAACGCTAACAGGGCAAGCCTCCTCGCACAACTGACACCCTGTACAGGCATCAACATCAACATAGCGTGGTTTTTGCAAAACGATTGCTTCAAAGTTATGTTCTCCTTTTTTGGTAATTTTAAGCGGCTCTGCACCGGTAAAAACAGTAATATTAGGGTGTCTGGCAATTTCTGATACTTTTGGCGTGGTAATACAAGCAGCACAGTCAAGGGTAGGAAATACTTTACTTAGCAAAATCATTTTTCCACCTATCGATAATTCTTTTTCAACCAGTAACACTTTATAGCCAATATTAGCGAGATTCAAAGCTGATTCGCCACCGGCTATGCCGCCACCAACCACAAGAACATCATATTCCAGTATTTTCATTTGTTCCTGCATCTTATTTAATTTGAGGATTTACTTAAATATTCGGCGAAACTCTTCACATGTTTCACAAAAGGCTCACTGCAAACGGAACAGATTGCTGCCATTTTCAAACGGGCAGTATCTATACCCTTTTCTTTCAGCATTTGTTGAGTAACACGCATAAGCTCTGCAGTTTTTACAGTACACGACTCGCCGTAAGGACAGTCGGTGCCATCGGCAGCAATAAATACTCCATCGAAGCCCCGTTCAAGTGCATGCAAAATCCAACGGGGTTTGATTGCACTTGAACAGGGTATAGGAATGGTGTAAACGGTGGGCGGATAATGCAATTTTAACAAGCCCGCCATATCAATAGCCGGATCAGATATTTTCTCAGTTGAAAATACCAAAATCTTTGGGCTATTATTTACTTTTCCGCCTTCCATTTTTACTTTCTTAAGAAAATTTTATAAAAACCAGCTTCTTCAAGAGTTCCCAAATATTCGTAGCCTTTTTTGGTACACCATTTTGGAATATCACGACGTGTGCCTTCATCGGCAGAAAGTACTTCCATCACCTGACCTTTTTCAATTTGGCCGATGGCTTTTTTTGCTGCTAATAATGGACCCGGACAAGAGGTTCCGCGAGCATCTACTGACTTTTCTGCTTTCAATTGTGCTAATTCTTCTGAATTCATAATTTCTAATTTTAAATTTATAAAAAACGTTTTTTAAATAAACAGATTAATATCTGCTTCTTCAGCAGAAGTCATGTATTCGCCAATGCCGCAAATATCGTCAGCCAAATCGATGAAGTCATCGAGTTTGAAACCGTTCCAGACTTTACCAGCAAAACCACAGATGTGAATTTTAACGTTGGTCATCTCTTTGGCTGTTTTAAATGCTTCTGTCCAGTGAGGAGCTTCAAGGCGTTTGAGGGATGCCAGAAACTCATCTTTTTTGTCGGTGATTTCTGCGACACGGTCGTTGGTTAAGGCGTTTTCTTTTTTGAATGCAAAGGCTGCCTGCAGCAGTACATAGATTTCTACATCCATATCCTCGGCAGCAGCTCCACCAAGAATTACACCGGCAGCAGTTAACTTGTCAACGCTACCCGTGTACAATGCCAAACATAATTTTTTGTTTTCCATTTTTTGTTCCTCCAATTAATTTTAATTTTGCTGTTTTATTAACAACACAAAGATAGACACGGGTAACTTGATATGATGAAAAATAGCTGTGAGCTTGCTTTCAATAAAATGTGATTTATATCACACCTATTTCTGTCACCCTCTTTTTTTATGTTGAAGGTAATTTTGAACATGGAAAGTCAATAACCTGTTATATGATCATTGTAAATGAAAGGTTATTGTCCTCCGTTTTACTATCTTTGAACAAAATTCAGCGATGAAATCAGTCAGTTGTTCTTCCTGCCTGTTGAAATCGGAAGCGGTTGTCAACCTTGCTGAGCAGGAGCTTAATGTATTAGGTCGGAGTTGCGTGGAGGCAGTATTTGAAAAAGGGGAAACCATCTTTAAGCAGGATGCGTTGTCGTCAAACATCATCTATTTACAAACAGGATTGGTAAAACTTTTGGTAAAAGGACCCCAACGAATACAAATATTGCGACTAAAAAAAGCACCTTGTTATCTTGGTATCCCGACCACGATGGGTGATAAAATCAATCATTATTCGGCTGTTGCCATCGAAAGAACCACCGCTTGTTTTATCGATATTAATGTTTTTAAGGAGTTGATTAGAGTGAACCCTGATTTTTCGTATGAAATAATTATTGAGTTGTGTCGTAACGAGTTGGAGCAGTTTAACCGCTGTGTCAAGTTAGTTCAAAACCAAGTTTTTGGCAGGTTGGCGACTCATTTGCTTGATCTCTCGGCTCACATCTACCTGTCAGATCAATTTGACTTACCCTTGAACCGATCCGAAATTGCCGATCTGGTATGCTCCAGCCGCGAAACCGTGAGCCGGCTGTTTTCCGACCTTGCCAAAGAAGGTATCATCAAAGTGGATGGTAAGCATTTGGAGATTGTTGATAAATTGAGGCTACAGAATATTAGTGAGAAAGGGTAACCTGCCCGGTTGCAGGAGACATGTGGGCGAAGATCGGACAGGTTGAAAGGGATAGGCAAAATAAGTTATTCATTTATGCTTCCCCTCGCTTCATGGTTCGATATTCCTTTTAGCGCCGCCTTTCCGATCACCATGCGTATAGTTTTTTATTAAAGAGATGCCCGAAGATGAAATTGTGTCCGGGTTGTCAGCATAACAAACAACAAAGCCAAATTAGCTACCCTTTGCTTTAAGTACACGGGCAATCAGTCCCGCACTCCAATACGAAGCCCCTATTTTGCGAGGAGCAAAGCTCCGAAGCAAACTCCCCTAGTGAACGACGAAACCAACAACTAAAAGTAAAAGTAAAACTTTATATCGTGGATTTATTGCCGCCATCACCCTTCGACTCCGCTCAGGATGACAAGCTAGTTACAGCATTA
>QMPP01000113.1 GCA_003650425.1 Bacteroidota bacterium
AAAAATTTAATGTTGGCCTCGACTGGGACAAATTCAACATCATCGAATAAACAAGAAAAATTAAGAACTTCTAAGGTTGTTATACTAGAATTAATACTTTTACTTTTTTAAATTCTGAAAATTATGAACATTATAATAGCCGGTGATGGTGAAGTAGGTTTTCATCTCGCAGAAGCCTTAGTTAACTCCAACCACAACATTACCATTGTTGATCCTCACGAGGAGTTGCTGGAGATGATAGAATCGCATGCCGATTTAATGACCATTGTTGGGGAGTCGAATTCTGTTAGTGTATTACAACAGGCTAACGTTAGTAAAGCCGATTTGGTTATTTCGGTATTGCACGAGGAGAGCATTAATATTTTAACTGCCATCCTTGCCAAGAAACTGGGTGCCAAATATGTTATTGCAAGAGTTAATACACTTGAAAACGTTAAACCCGAAAACAGAAAGATTTACGAAGATTTGGGTATCGACACCCTGATTTCGCCTGAAGATATCGCGGCACACGAAGTGATTAATTTATTAAAGAATCCTACTGCCACCGAAATTTATGACCTCTCCGACGGAAAACTATCAATTTACCTGTTTCGGATTGAAAAAGATGCCCCTGTTGTAGGCAAATCGCTTGACGAAATAGCCTCCTCGTTAAGTTACAAAAATCTTGATTTCAGAGCCGTGGCCATTCACCGCGGCAACGAAACCTTTTTACCCACCGGCACTTCTGTTTTTAAGTCGGATGACTTGGTATATGTAATCTCAAAACCCGACCTTTTATCAACCATGCTTGGGCTAAGCGGAAAAGAAGATCTTGACATTAACAACGTAATTATCGTGGGCGGAGGTCGTGTTGGAAGGGTAATTGCCAAAAGGCTTGAAAAGGATGTAAACATTAAGCTAATCGAGCGCGATAAAGATCGTTGTATGTTTCTAACCGAGATGTTAGACGACTCCTTAATAATAAATGGCGATGCACGCGACATTACACTTTTGGAAGACGAGGGAATTGAAAATGCCGACGTTTTTATTTCGGTTTCGAACAACACCGAAACCAACATATTAACCTGTCTTCATGCCAAAAAATACGGGGTAAAAAAAACCATCGCTCTGGTTGAAAACCTCGACTACATCGAAATTTCCCAAAATATCGGCATCGACACTATCTTAAATAAAAAGGTTATTGCCGCCAGTTACATTATCAAACACTCTATGGGCGACGAAGTTGCTTCGCTGAAAATTGTAAGCGGTATTAATGCCGAGATTCTGGAAATTGAAGCAAAATCAGGTTCCGCCATTACCAAAAAACCCATTAAAAATGTAAATCTTCCTGATGGCGTTATTGTAGGAGGAATTTTTAGGGGTGATGAGGCATATATCGCCATGGGAGATTCCCAGATTCTACCCAATGATAAGGTGGTGGTTTTTGCCTTACCGGGAACCACATCAAAGGTTGAAAAGTATTTTCAAAAATCAATGTTTAGCCTCAAATAATCAGATTGCCTAAAACGATTGTAAATGAATAATAGAGGAATCACTAAAATACTAAACATCTGGATACTCATGAAGGTCATAGGTGTGTTGTTGGTGATTCTTGCCGGCTTTATGCTCACATCGTTAATTGCTGCTTTTTATTACCACGAACCCATCTTGCCTATTATCTTATCAGCTGCTATTACCGCTGCTTTTGGAGGTATTTTATTCTTCTTTGGAAATAAACACGGTAACAAAAATATTGGAAAACGGGAGGGGTATATGATTGTTACCCTCACGTGGGTCATCATTTCTGTTTTTGGGGCTTTACCATTTATCATTAGTGGTGCTATTCCCTCGTTTACCAATGCTTTTTTCGAAACCATGTCGGGATTTACTACTACCGGTTCGTCGATATTAACTGACATCGAATCGATACCAAAAAATATTTTGTACTGGCGTGCCATGACACACTGGATTGGCGGCATGGGTATTATTGTACTTACCGTGGCTATTTTACCTTTTCTCGGTATTGGCGGTATGCAGTTGCTCATTGCCGAAATGCCGGGTATTGCTCCCGATAAATTACATCCCAGGATTACAGCCACGGCGAAAAGGTTTTGGGGTATTTATGTTATTCTCACAGCTACCGAAGTGCTTTTATTATGGGCAGGAGAGATGAACCTTTTCGATGCGGTTTGCCACGCTTTCGCCACCATGGCCACCGGCGGGTTTTCAACAAAAAATGATAGCATCTCGGGTTTTATGCCTTACTCACAATACATCATTATCATTTTTATGATTTTGGCAGGAACCAACTTTACATTACACTACTTTGCTTTTCATGGTAAAATTAAAAAGATTTTTAAAAATGAAGAGTTTAGAGTCTACCTCAGCATCATCGTCGTTATTACGATCGTGCTTACTTTTGGCCTGATTACCATGCAACACACAGGCATCGAAAAAGCCTTCCGCGATTCACTTTTTACCGTAGTCTCCATTTTAACCACCACCGGATTTGTAACGACTGATTACATATTATGGCCTGTTTACCTGTGGATTTTAGTGGCTGCGCTGATGTTTATCGGGGGAAGTGCCGGCTCAACAGGGGGTGGCGTAAAAATTATTCGACACTTATTGTTGTTAAAAAATTCGTGGATTGAGCTGAAACGTACCATTCACCCTGCTGCCGTTATTCCCGTTAAATACGGAAAAAAATCTATCAGCCAACAGGTAATTTTTAACGTGATGGCGTTTTTCCTGATCTATATCCTTATTTTTTCGTTTGGCGTAATTGCCATGGCGTTGCTTGGCCTCGACTTTGAAACTTCGGTGGGTGCTTCTATCGCCAGTCTGGGGAATATAGGCCCGGGAATTGGCGGCGTTGGCCCGGTTGAAAATTATGCTTTTATCCCCCCGCTGGGGAAATGGATTCTCTCCTTCCTGATGCTCCTGGGAAGATTGGAACTTTTTACCGTTTTGATTATCTTTTCGCCGGCATTTTGGAAAAGATAATCGTTACCATGTTGTTACCGCACGTTTAACAGCCTGTATCGAAAGGGTGTCGCTGTTCAAACTCCACACCAGCGACTTGCTAAGGGTGGTGTTGTCGTTATCGTTATTGTAAAATATCACGGCTTTTAGTGCCGGATACTTTTCAGGGAGATTCGTGAGTGCCTCT
This sequence comes from Bacteroidota bacterium, assembly GCA_003650425.1. GTDB lineage: Bacteria > Bacteroidota > Bacteroidia > Bacteroidales > F082 > B16-G9. The sequence goes on from QMPP01000113.1 coordinate 3,152, forward strand.
TCGTACCATTTATCGCGCTCGCCACCCACAGCAAGGCTGCCAAACTCGGTAATAATAATGGGCTTGTTAAAGGATGCCAGCCAGTCGTAATAATCACCAAATATTTCGCTAAACTTCCACCATTTCGACCATAGTGCAACCGTACCATAGTTTAATGCGCCAACTCCTACCCAATCAACATACTTATCACCGGGATAATATTCGCTATACAACAGATAAGCCGGGTGAGGCGACCAAACCCAAACAACATTGGTTACACCCTGTGCTTTAAATTTATTGACCACGTATCTCCAAAAATTAATAAAATCCTGAGGCTTGTTATTTTGCGGCCCCCAGGGGTAACGATAAGGGTCGTTCATTTCGTGACCCAACCGGATAAAAACCAATTTACCAAAATCTTTAACATCGCTTGCCCATTGGTAGATGTAATAGTCATAATCGCCATTTACCACATCTTTAAGTCCGTTTTTGTTGATATCCTCTTTGGGCGGAAGGTCGTGTTCTTCACGATTGAAATCGTTCAGCCATGGCTCCCAGGTGATAAAAGGAGTTGATCCTAAACTGTAAATAGCCTTGGCATATTTAATCGGAAAATGCTCTTCGGGTTTATCACCCCATGCAGAATAAAGCTGAATAAACGGCAACTCAAACTGAAAGCTTTTTTCGAGTGACAAAATATGATCAAACGACTTTTTGTAGTGATTGTCATAAATTCCAAACAGCACAGTATCAGGGTTATCAATCAGTTTTTTACTGTCGCGGTAGCTGTTAAACCAACCCAGCGCTTTTGACCTCACCGGTTGACGGTTGCTCAAAAGGAGGCTGTTTTCGAGATCGGTAACCGCTGAGCCCATTTCGGTAAACATATCTTCAATAGGACCGGTACTTTTTTTACCAAGAAAGGTAAAAATCATAATAATCAGAATACCGACAATAACGGCTCCTGTTGTAAATGCAAATCGATAGACTGTTTTTTTCATGTTTTTATTTTCTTTAAATCAACCTTTTGCCAGGGTTCCTCTTCGGGCAGGTTTTTCGATTCGTAGGCTGCAAAAATGCCCCCGATAACCAAAATTACCGAAACCCCGGCAAAAGCAAACATCCCCCAAATCTGATCGCCGGTTAATACCAAAACGCCTTCCGAAACAATGGTGAGCCGCTCGTAAATTACATACCCAAGCGTTAAAACAAAAAGCACCACGTGCAATATTAACGGACGAGTGTAAGGGCTTAACCCTTTAACCGCCTTTTTTGCCGTGGGGATATAGGGAATGTCAGCATTAACAAGCGACAACAGACTTCCCAACATAAATACGGGCCAGGTTGCCGTCTTCAATATCATTCCCCGCCAGTGGAATCCTCTTTCGGCATCGGGATGTGAAAGCCATCGTTGTACAAAAAGATAAATAGATATGGCAATAATAACAATGGGTGCCCCCTGAATAATAAACTCCCCGAAGTTCATATTGGCCGGTAAAACATCCAACCAAAAATAGAGAAACGGAATGGTAAAGTACAAAAAACTGGTTAGTCCTACCAAATAATAAGTACTGATGGTTAAATAGGAAACCCGTTGCCAAAAAGACAGCCCTTTATAATGTTGAGGGATTTCAGTAAACAATACTTCAAACACGCCCCGCGACCATTTTAGCTGCTGTTTGCAAAAAGAGCCAAAATCTTCGGGAACCAGGCCACGGCTCACCACAATCGGTGTAAAAACCGATTTCCACCCTTTGGCATGAAGCCGTACCGACGTTATCAAATCTTCGGCCAGCCCAACCCCGTGGCCGCCAATAGACTCCAGTGCTTTTTTACGAAAGGTGCAGTTAGCACCAATGGCTACACTCGATCCGTATCCAAACAGCCCCATCAAGGTAGGCCCGTAAAAGGTATAGGTTTGCTCGGCAGCCCCTTTCGCGGTAAACGACCTGTACTGATTATAATAGGTTTGTGCCACTTGAACAAAACCCACCTTTTCATCTTTAAAGTATCCCAACACCTTATCCAGGAAGTTGGGAAACGGAATATGGTCGGGATCCATAATCAACACAAAGTCTTCCTCTATCATTTTGAGGGCGGCATTTACTTTTCCAGCTTTGGCTCCCGGTAACCCTACCAGATTTAACCAAACAGCGCCATGCTTTTCAGCCACTTTTTTAAATTCGGGATCCTGCGTGTCATCCAGTAAATAAGTGGTGTGGGGATAAGTGATGTTAGCACAGGCTTCCAGGGTTTTGTCGAACATGCTTAAGGGTTCGCCCGGTGAACTGGTAGTGAAAATAGCCACCTTTAATCCTTCTTCAGCAAGAACAAATTCGGGTTTTTTTACTTTCAGATAGTTTAGCCAAATCAAAAAGATGCGCACAATACCATACCAGGTTATCAGCGACAGCAAAACAAACAATGGCAACGATTCAATGTGCTCGGCTCTAAACCACCAGTCGGCAAAACGGATGATGCTCAGCACCCCGGCAACAAACAACACCCTGTAGATAAACCGGTCGGTGTTGGTTACGCCACGCGCTTCCCTGTATTTCCAAAAATCCTTATCCTTTTTACGTAACATGTTAAAAATAGAGTTTCAACCCCACGTTAAAATTGTTGGTATTGTAATAAAATGTTTGCAAATATTGATACGAAACAAACAATTTCATTTTGTTACTCATGTTGTAGTTAAAGTTTATCCCTAAATCCAGCGGCAAAAATGAATCCTGATAAAAATCTCTTTTTATAACCGTTCTACCCTGTTTTTTATCCAGGTATAGATAGGGATTCATCGTTCTTGAAAATATCCCCACCGATGCGTGCAACTTTACATTAATATTTGACGAGGGTACAATAAACACGTTGGCAAGCAATGAGTTTGAAAACTGCTGATTGGGCGTAAAGTAAGGATTGTAAACACCCGTAATTTGTTTGGTTGAATCGTAATCGGTAAGGATATCATCCAGCGACTGCTCCGAAACATACCTGTTTTCTTTAGCGTTGGAATAGTTAAAAGCATAGCCCACATTTACGCTGAATACCGAAAACTTAAAGGTCGGGCTTAACACCCAGGCAAAGGCTGTTTGAACATGGTTAGTATCTGGAAAATACTCACTAAGATATCCAAGATTGGCATTCCAGCCTTCCTTCGTTTCGTATGAGAGGGAGGCGTTGTATTTATTACTCAAAAAAGGGTTGGCAATACTGGCAATGGTGTAAGTATAAGGTGATCTTTCTGCATCGGCTTTCAGGTGCAGATTCTTGGTTAAACGCTGATCAAGCTTTAAACTCCAGACAAAATTCAACGTACTGTCAATGAATGAGTAAAAGCCCCCGGCACCAATAGTTGCCTTAAATCCGGCTTTGGGTATGATAAGGCTGTTTTTAATAATAAAACCTGATAGTCCGGAATTAATACTGTTGGCTAAAAAGTTTTGATAGGTTGCATTAAAAGAAAGATTTAAAAAGTGTGATTGATACCATCCACCCGAAAGTGCCGGCATCCATTGGCTCATGGGTTGAGAATCTTTAGTGAATAAAAAATCTCCTTTCAACCACGGTTTAACAATGTGCGAAACCTCGGTATAAATCTGTTTGGTTGTTTTATTGTTTGGGTTTTTTTTTAATGAAGATTCAAGGTAAAATCCCGCCTCCTTGAAATCACCCAGATAGTAACTTGTAATACCAAGCAACGACTGAACTTCTCCAATATTAGGATATTTTTGGTTATACAACAACAGCAATTCGCGGGCACTTTGGTAGTGTCCTCTGTCGTAAAGAAACAGGGCGTATTCATATTTTATTTCATAATTATCGGGGTAAACCCTGATGGCTCTACGGTACACTTTATCGGCTTTATCGTACTCTTTCATCCAAAAAAGGGTTTCGGCATAAAGTTGTAATAGCCAGTAGTTGTCAGAATAACGGGCATCAAACGCTTCTAATAAACCAATAGCCTGCTTGAAGTTCCTTTCATTTCGCAGCACCTTTGCCGAATCGAGCGTTTTAACCAGTAAACTGTTTTGTGCCATCCCGCGTGATGCAACAGCCCATAAAGCCGTTATAACGACTATTTTAAAAAATAATTTCAAATCAGGAAGTTTTTATAATTAAGCATTAGACAATACAAAACAGTTATTTATTCACAAAAGTGAAATAATATTCGACAAAATTAACAAACCATTTTAAATCAATACCGTTGCAAATAAAATGCAATACGGCAATAAAAATGTTATATTACTTTTAATGATATTTACATGGTTTTAGTTATCTTACAGCTTTTAAAATTATTAGCTGAAGTTGTTTAAAGTTAACTTAATGATTACAAAGATAAAATTAACAGGTTAAAAACCACGTACTGATATTCCTTGCAGTTAAAAAAGCCCTATGTTTGTAACTACATTTCAATTATCAAGCACATCATTTATGAAAACAACAACCTTTAAAGTTTATAAGTATCGTTGGGTCATGCTTTTTGTTTACATGTTTATTGTGGCTGTAAATCAAATGCTTTGGATTACATTTGCTCCCATCACCTCCAACGCGGCAAAATTCTATCAGGTATCCGACATCCAAATAGGGATACTATCCATGTCGTTTATGATTGTTTTTATCGTGATGTCGTTTCCCGCCTCTTGGTTGATTGATAAATATGGTATTCGTATCGGTGTTGGAACAGGTGCTGTTTTAACCGGAGTGTTCGGACTGCTACGAGGAGTGGTTAAAGATGATTATACTTTATTGTTGATGGCTCAAATAGGGATAGCCGTGGGACAGCCTTTTTTATTGAATGCTATAACAAAGCTGGCTGCTCGATGGTTTCCGATTGAGGAAAGGGCTACGGCTGCCGGATTGGGTACGTTTTCGATGTACATCGGAATTTTAATTGCCATGATGCTTACACCCTATCTTACCATTTCACATGGCATTAATGGCGTTTTAAACATTTATGGCGTAACGGCTGCTGTGGCTGCTGCCTTATTTTTGATTTTCTCCAAAGAAAATCCACCCACGGCACCCTGTCGACCCGATCAGGAAGAACGCTCGCTGGTTTTGGACGGATTGAAGGATATGCTCAAAAACAGGGGGTTTTACCTTTTATTGTTTATCTTTTTTATCGGGTTAGGAATTTTTAACAGCGTAACTACCTGGATAGAGGACATCTTAAAGCCGAGAGGCTTTTCAGCAACCCAGGCAGGTATAGCAGGTGGATTGATGATTATCGGGGGTATTGTTGGTGCCCTGATTATGCCTATGCTTTCCGATCACTATAAAAAAAGAGTGCCTTTCATTATTACGGCGCTGGCAGGCAGTACCCTTGGCCTTATTGGATTAACTTTTACTTCCAACTATATTATGATACTGTTATCGAGTGTTCTGTTCGGATACTTTTTACTTAGTGCCGGCCCCATCGGATTTCAATATGGTGCAGAGATTACCTATCCGGCATCAGAAGGAACATCCAACGGATTTATTTTACTGGCAGGGCAAATTTCAGGTATTGCTTTTATTTTCGGAATGGATGGGCTAAAATCGCCAGAAACCGGCTCGATGACCACCCCTCTGATTTATCTTATCGTTTTAATGTTTGTTGCTACAGCAGCTTCCTTTAAGCTAAAGGAATCGAAGCTATTAAAAGAAACCGAAAGTAACAGCTAACTTGCTTCCATAAAAAACCCGGGCTTTTATACCCGGGTTTCATGATCAATTATTCAGCTTATGAAAAAATAATTTTACTTTGGATTTTCGGGCAGACCATAAGTATCTACCACAAAATCAATATCTTTATCACCTCTTCCACTCAGATTAACCAATATCGACTGGCGAGGGAATTTTTTAGCCAACTTAATGGCATAAGCCACGGCATGGGCGCTTTCCAGTGCAGGAATGATGCCTTCCAAACGGCTGAGCTCATAAAAAGCATCCAGTGTTTCCTGGTCGTTAATATAATCGTATTTTACTTTTTTCAAATCCTTAAGCATGCTATGCTCAGGGCCGACACCCGGATAGTCTAAACCACTGGCAACCGAATAAACCGGTGCCGGTTCACCCTTTTCATCCATCAGCGTGTAGCATTTAAACCCGTGTAATATACCCGGTTTTCCAAAAGTCATGGTGGCAGCATGATCACCAAGGTTCAACGAACGTCCTGCCGGTTCCACGCCGTATATTTCACACTCATCATCGTCAAGAAAAGCAGAAAACAGACCCATAGCATTGCTACCTCCACCCACACAGGCAACCACCTTATCGGGTAACTCACCGGTCATTTCTATAAACTGCTCACGGGCTTCAACACCCACCACGCGCTGAAAATCGCGCACCATCATGGGAAAAGGGTGTGGCCCAACCACCGAACCAATACAATACAACGATGTTTCCGGATCCTGAACATAGGCATCAAAAGCAGAGTCAACAGCCTCCTTCAATGTTTTTAGCCCGTGTGAAACCGGCACTACTTTAGCTCCCAGAATTTCCATCCGTACTACATTGGGATGCTCCTTTTTAATGTCCACCTCACCCATGTGAATTTCACATTCCAGTCCAAAATAGGCCGCAGCTGTTGCCAGCGCCACACCATGTTGTCCGGCACCGGTTTCAGCTATCAGTTTTGTTTTACCCATGTATTTGGCC
>QMPP01000114.1 GCA_003650425.1 Bacteroidota bacterium
AAAAGCAGGAACTCTCGAAAGAGAACGATTTTCGTTCGCGGCAACTTACCACCTATACCCTTCATTTAATGCAAAAAAACCTGATTTTAAAAGATGTATTAAATGAGGTGAAGTTGATGGAAAACAAAGAACCCAAACAAATAAAAAAGGAGCTTGTTAATCTTAAAATACAATTAATTAATGCCGTTAGTTCCGATTCGGACTGGGAAAACTTTAAATTGTTTTTCGAAAAAGTTAATACCAATTTCTTTATCCGGTTAAAGGAAAAATATCCTGACATCAGTAATAAAGACGAAAAACTTTGTGCTTTAATATGGCTGAACATGGACATTAACGAGGCAGCATCTGTTTTAAATGTGGATTACAATACCATTCGCATTGCGCGATATCGTTTACGGAAAAAAATGGGGCTGAACCCGCAGGACGATTTATATAAAATAATTCAGAAAGTATAGCACTGGTTATCAGTCACTCAATAAGGTTGTTTAAAGTTGAAATACTTTTTTGACAATAAGATAACTAACACTGGTGCTGAAATTACATCCTCAACGATTATTTTTTCTTTCTGGCAAACCTTTTCTTGGGCATATTTTTAGGGTCTTTGGAAATTTTATAGCAATCTTCTAGTGTTAGCGTAACGGGATCGGTTCCTTTAGGAATTTTGTAATTCTGTTTTTTAATTACAAGATAAGGACCGTAGCGCCCGTTGAGTACTTGCACATCAGGGTCTTTATCAAAAGACTTGATAAGCTTTTCGCGGTCGGCTTTGCGTTTGGCTTCAATAAGTTCGATGGCTCTCTCCAAGGTAATGGATGCCGGGTCATCATCTTTTTTAATGGATACAAACAGTTTACCCAATCGTACGTAAGGACCAAAGCGACCAATGGCCACACTAACGTCTTCGCCTTCGTACTTGCCCAGAATACGCGGAAAATCGAATAACTTCAAGGCCTCTTCCAAGGTGATGGTTTCAATCGATTGTCCTTTACGCAAGCCCGCAAACTTTGGCTTTTCTTCCGATTCGGTATCGCCAATTTGCGCGATGGGTCCGAAACGGCCAATCTTCACGTAAACATTTTTTCCCGATTCAGGGTCAACACCCAACAGCTTTTCGCCACTGAATTTACCGGAGTTTTTTTGCGTGTCTTCCACTTTTTTGTGGAAGTCGCCATAAAATTCCTTGATAATTTTATTCCACTGCTTTTTACCTTCTGCAATTTCGTCAAATTCCTTTTCAACGGTAGCGGTAAAATTATAATCAAGAATGTCAGAAAAATATTTAACCAAAAAGCTGTTTACCAACGTGCCAATATCGGTTGGAAATAGTTTGGCTTTCTCTGATCCGGTATTTTCCGTCAGGGTTTTTTCGGTAAGCTTATCGTTGGTAAGTTCGAAAACGGTTATTTTTCGTTTTTCCGACGGACGACTCTCTTTTACAACATAACCCCTGTTAATAATAGTCGAAATGGTAGGGGCATAGGTAGAAGGACGTCCAATTCCCAGCTCTTCCATTCTTTTAACGAGGCTGGCTTCGGTGTATCTTGGCGGATGTTTCGTGAAACGCTCTTTACCTTCCAGCTTAATGGCTTCGGGTTTATCTCCTTTTTTCATTGGAGGAAGCATGCCGGAAGCATCCTGCTCGCTGTTTTCATCGTCAACACCTTCGCGATAAACTTTTAAAAAGCCGTCAAAGGTGATAACTTCTCCCGAAGCAACAAACGGGTCGGGTGTCCCGGTCGATTGTATCTGAGCCACGGTTCTTTCCAGCTTGGCATCAGCCATCTGTGAGGCAATGGTTCTTTTCCAAATTAAATTGTAGAGACGTGTTTCGTCCGATGATCCGGAAACGGTATCGCTATTCAAATAAGTTGGACGAATGGCTTCGTGAGCCTCTTGCGCTCCTTTTGCCTTGGTAGCATATTTACGAACCTTTACATATTTTTCGCCGTAACGGGAGGCAATTTCCTCCTTGGCCATAGCCAGCGCCATGTTTGAAAGGTTTACCGAATCGGTTCTCATGTAAGTAATTTTTCCCGATTCGTATAGGTTTTGAGCTACCCTCATGGTTTTTGCCACAGGAAACCCTAACTTACGTGAAGCCTCCTGTTGTAGTGTTGAAGTGGTAAACGGAGCTGCCGGTGATTTTTTTCCCGGCTTTTTTTCTACCGATACTATTGTAAAGCCGGCACCAATCTGTTTTTCTAAAAAGGTTTTAGCCTCTTCAGCTTTGTCGAACTTTTTAGCATATTCGGCAGCAAACAGCTGTCCGTTGAGCTTAAACTCGGCAACAATCCTGAAAAAAGATTTGCTTTTAAAGTTTTTAATTTCCTCTTCACGCTCCACAATTAACCGAACAGCCACCGACTGCACACGGCCTGCTGATAATGATGGTTTTACCTTTCTCCACAATAGCGGAGAAAGCTCGTAGCCCACCAGCCTGTCTAACACCCGGCGGGCAAACTGTGCCGACACCAAATTCTTATCAATTTGACGCGGGTTATCAATGGCATTAACAATAGCAGTTTTCGTAATTTCATGAAAAACAATACGCTTCGATTTTTTTTCATCCAATCCTAACGCGTTATACAAATGCCAGGCAATAGCTTCTCCTTCGCGGTCTTCATCCGAAGCCAGCCAAACCGTATCAGCTTGCTTGGTTAGCTTTTTTAAATCGGCAACAATTTTCTTTTTATCGGCACTTACCTCATATTTTGGTTCAAAATCGTTTTCAACATCAACACTCAGGTTGGTTTTGTTGAGATCCATAATATGCCCCATACTCGATTTAACAGTATAATCTTTTCCAAGAAAACCTTCTATTGTTTTAGCTTTTGCGGGGGACTCAACAATTACCAAATTTTTAGCCATAGTTATATATTTTAAATTTCAGTGGTCGTTAAAAAACGCTGCAAATGTAATACATTATTATAATACGCGTTTTATTTGTCAAATTTCAATTCCAAAAAGAGTAAGATTACAAAACTCAGTCACTTTTTTAGAGTGGCCGGTTTGGGGAATATAACCAAACAGTTCCAGAACTATATTTGAATATTTTTGAGTAATTTTACCGGCAAAATAAAATCTCACACAGAAATGAAAAAACTAATAGTAGCCTTTATTTTATCGCTTAGCGTGTTAATGAGTTTTACGGGAATTGCACAGGAGAAGATGCTAACCGTTAATGATGCCATTTACATGAATCCGGCCGTTTATCCCGTTAGAGTGCCACAACTGCAATGGATGCCGAAAAGCGATGATTATGTTTATGCAAAACAGAACAGTCTGTATAAGGTGTCAGCTCGGGGTGGCAGCGAAACCCTGTTTTTAACGCTGGATAATTTAAACGAAAAAATGGCACAAAACGATTTTGACTCTTTGAAACAATTACCACATATTTCGTTTCTCAATCAAAATGAAGTCTATTTTTCATCAAGCAATAAATGGTTCACTTACAACACCGAAACACATTCGTTACAAAATTTCGCGACGCTTCCCGACAGTGCCGAAAACATCGATTTCAACAAAAAAACTAAATCCATTGCCTATACCATCAAGAACAATCTTTTTATTTTGATGAACGGCAGCACCATTCAGGTTACTCATGATGATAATCCGGGGATTGTCAACGGTCAAACCGTTCATCGGGTGGAGTTCGGCATTAACACCGGAACATTTTGGTCACCCGACGGAAAAACCCTCGCCTTTTACCGGAAAGACGAAACCATGGTGGCCGACTACCCGCTGGTAAATATCGATACCCGTATTGCTACGGTAAAAACCACCAAGTATCCCATGGCCGGCGAAACAAGTCATCAGGTAACATTGGGGGTGTTTAACCCTGAAACAGGCAGCACCCTGTTTTTAAAAACAGGTGAACCAAAAGATCATTACCTGACGGCAGTAACATGGGATCCTTCCGGAAAGTATATTTACATCGCCATCCTAAACCGCGATCAGAATCAGATGAAATTGAACCAATACGATATAAATACAGGCAATTTGGTTAAAACATTGTTTGAAGAGGAAAATCCAAATTATGTTGAACCGGAGCATCCACTCTATTTCAATCCCAACAAACCGGATGAGTTTATTTGGTTTAGCGAGCGCGACGGGTTTGATCATCTATACCTTTACAATACCGATGGTAAATTACTACGACAATTAACCAGGGGAAACTGGGTTGTAACCAATTTTGTAGGCTATTTTGGTAAGGATAAAGTGTTTTTCAACGCGACCAAAGAAAGCCCGCTTGAACAGAATATTTATAGCGTAAGCGTAAAGGGGAGCAATATAACACGTGTTTCACCCGATCATGGCACACACACCGGTTTTGTTAGTTACAACGGAAAATATATGGTTGATATTTTTAGCAATACCGAAACCGCCCGAGAGTATAAGCTGGTAAATAATAAAGGAAAAGTAATTAGAGTTATCAAGGCCAACAACCATCCGTTAAAAGATTATAAGCTGGGTAAAACAACCATTTTTACAATAAAACCAAACAACACTCCTGAACTCTATTGTCGCATTATCACTCCTCCCGATTTCGATTCTGCAAAAAAATATCCGGTTATTGTTTATGTGTACGGAGGGCCTCATGCTCAGCTTATCACCGACTCGTGGGTTGGTGGATCCGGGCTATTTTTAAACTATTTGGCACAACAGGGCTACATTGTATTTACCCTCGATAACCGGGGTTCGTCCAACCGGGGTCGTGATTTTGAACAGGCCATTTTCAGAAATCTGGGAACCCTTGAAGTTGATGATCAGATGGCCGGGATTAATTACCTGAAATCACTTCCTTACATCGATTCAACCCGGATTGGTGTTGACGGTTGGAGCTACGGTGGATTTATGACAATCTCGCTAAAGCTGAAAAATCCCGGTGTATTTAAAGTTGCTGTAGCCGGTGGTCCGGTTATCGACTGGCAATATTACGAGGTAATGTACGGCGAACGTTACATGGACACCCCTCAAACCAACCCCGAAGGTTATAAAAATGCCAGTCTTTTAAATTATGTTGATAACCTCGAAGGGAAGCTGTTGGTAATTCATGGAACCATGGATCCCACGGTGGTATGGCAGCAAAGTTTATTGTTTCTGCAAGCAGCGATTCAGCACGGTAAGCAGATGGATTATTTTGTTTATCCGGGACACGAACACAACGTAAGAGGTAAAGATCGGGCACATCTTTATACAAAGATTACCGACTATTTTAAAGCTAATTTGTAATTGCAGGCAGCAAATGACTATTTTTATGCCTGAAAACCGTTTTCATCGTTTATGAAAAAAAACACTCTTTCAGTTTTTTTGTTGTTATTGCTGGCGTGTGCACAGGGTCAAACACTGGTTCAGGTTAAAACCAACCTGAAAGGAGTAATGGCTCCTGTTGCCGAATGGCTTGATGTTCCCAACAGCAAACAGATGGGCGTTTGGGTAAGTGGTGAATATTTCCTTAATGATAAACACGTGGTTACAGGGCAAATGAACAAGTACAAAGATGCCAACCATTTTGTTTACACCAAATCAACATTGCCTGCACTTTATAGTGGTGCTTCTGCATCAGCTGATTACGATGGCGATGGTGATTCGGATATTATTGTTACAGGACTAACCAACTATGGTACTGCGGTGATGAGATTATATAACAACAAGGGGGGAGCCTATCGTTACACGCTGGATAACCAGTTGTTTAACCCTGTTGTGGATGGATCGGTAACCTGGGGCGATTTTGATGGCGACAAAGATCTTGATATTCTTGCAACGGGTAAAGATGCTAACAATCAACTCACAACAACCATTTATCAAAATAATAATGGCAGCTTTGACGAGCTGGTTTCTGGTGTTCCGGGTGTATATTACGGTAATGCCGATTGGGGCGATTACGATGGTGATGGAAAACTGGATATTCTTATTACCGGTGATGTAGGAGGATATCCTTACACGGCCATTTATAAATATCATCAGCGTAAATACCTGCGATTAAAACAGAATATTTTACCTTTAAAACATAGTTTTGGTAAATGGGGTGATTTAGATGGTGATGGCGATTTGGACTTTATTATTAGTGGTGAAGATGAGTATGGCTATCCAACTTGCAGAATATATAGTAACGAAAAAGGCTTTTTTAATGAAGTACCCACCGGCATCAGAGGGCTTAAAGGCTGTTTTATCGACCTCGCTGACTACGATCATGATGGCGATCTCGACATTGCCATGACAGGGGAATCGCTGGAACGTTCCTATTCTTATGTTTACGAAAATCTGGGAGGATTTAGGTTTAAAGATATTGTTGCCGGATTGCCGGGTGTGGCATCGGGTGTGATAAAGTGGGGTGATTATGATGGTGATGGCGACTACGACTTGCTGCTTGCCGGGGTAACCATCTGCTACGATTTTATTGCCAGGATTTATAAAAACAATATCAACCCGGTAATAAAAAAAGAGGTTCCGTCGAGTATTTTTAACGAGGCTACCACACCCTATATTAACTTTGGTCCCTACTACTATTACGTATTTTCTTCGTGCTACTGCGACCCTTCAGGAGGAGGCAACAAAGCCTATCATTTGTACATCAGTAATGTACACAAGGAGTATAAAAAATACCATCTGACCTATAAGTACAACGAGCTGTTGTTAAAACAGATTCCCAACTGGCCTAAAGCCGACCGGGGTCATCGGGTGTCCAATGGCTTTGAAACCTATAAAGAGGCTGAAGAATCACGAAATCAAATTATTGAATCGTATCAGTCAACCCACTTTATTATCCATTATTTAAATTGGTGACGGGGATTGTGTTTGGTGCTTAATATGAAATTCCAAACTTTAGGCACTTAATCATTTAGTAGCTTTGCAACAAAGCAAGTTAATCTATTGTCATTATTACAGGTTTCCATCAATAAATAATAAATATGAAATTTTTTTCCTCTTTGCTTATTACAGCTCTTGTTGCGCTGGCAATTTTCAGCGAGACAAAACCAACAAACAATAACAATTACGAACAGTTTATCCTGTCGGTTTATCAAAAAGGATTAAATAAAACAGCTAACCCGGATAAAAAAGTCAAACCGGCCGACATGCCGGATATGGCTGCCCTTCAGGAGTTTGTTTCCACGGTAGATCCACATCTTGGTTATGTTCCGGTAAAGCGGCTCCCCAAAGCCTACCAATATACCCGACAGCAAGCAACGGTAAGAAATTATACACCACCGGTGTATTGGAATCAAACCGGAGCCGATATGGGTGGTCGCACCCGAGCCATGATGTTTGATCCCAACGACAGTAATCATCAGGCATTATATGCCGGAAGTGTAACAGGAGGACTGTGGTACAACACCAACATTACCAATGCTAACAACAGCTGGGAACCGGTTGATGACTTTTGGCCCGACCTCTCTATTAGCAGCATGACTTACGATCCCAACAACACACAGGTGTTATACGTAGGAACCGGCGAAGCACAAACAGCAAGGGTAATTTACCGTGCTTCTTCAGGTGTGGGAAACGGAATTTACAAAACAGTTGATGGCGGACAAACATGGTTTACCCTCGAATCAACAGAGGGTTTTGACTACATAACCGACCTGATTGCCCGTGACGAAGCAGGGCAAACCGTTATATATGCTGCTGTAGCTTCAGGCATCTACATGGGTGAAGACCATGTTAGCCAACCCTCCGATGGACTTTTCCGGTCAGTAGATAATGGCGAAACCTGGCAGCAGGTACTTCCCGATATTCCTGATGAGGGAGTTCCATATACCCCTTCCGACATTGAAGTGGCGGCCAACGGGAGAATGTTTGTGGGAACCATGGAAAATCTGAATAAAAAAGGAGGGGCTACCATACTTTATTCCGATAGCGGACTATTTGGAACATGGATAATTTATAATCACTACAACACAGCTATTAGCAACGAGGGGTATTATAATATTCCATCCAGAACCATTCTGGCTCCTGCTCCCTCCGATTCAAACAGAGTTTACGCCCAGTTTGCCGCCGGGTATGTTGACGGGTTTACCTATTACCGTGGCAGGTACATGGTTCGTTCGAACGATGGTGGTGCAACCTGGAATCAAATAAATATCCCTGATGAGGATTGGTCAACTTTAGCCTGGCATGCGTTTGATTTAAAAGTGTCCCCCGTCAATCCTGATAGAGTTTTTTCAGGCGGCCTTGATTTATGGAGTACCGGAAACGGAGGACTAACCTGGCGTCATGTTTCTGATTGGAGCCTGATGTATTACGGTGGCGGCGATGAGTATGTACATGCCGACCAGCACATCATTAAATATCAACCACAAAATCCTGCGACGGCAGTATTTTCAAGCGATGGAGGTGTTTTTTCCAGTACCTCCGCCAATCAAAACTACCCGGTGTTTGAACAAAAGAACAAAAGTTATAATACCCTTCAGTTCTACAGTTGTGCCATGAACCCCTCAGAAGACACTCAACAGTTTATTGGAGGGCTACAGGATAACGGTACGTTAAAATACACGGGTACTCCTTTAACCATTAACGACATGATTGATGGTGGTGATGGTGCTTTTTGTTTTTGGGATCAGGATGACCCCTCAGTTTATATCAGTAGCGTGTATTACAATTCCTATTCTTACTGGAGAAATAATGTTCAGGTTGGATACAGTAATCCGGGAACAGGCACGTTTATCAGTCCTGCAGATTACGACTATAAAAATAACATATTGTACTCCAACGCGGTGAGCTTTTTTGGGTCACATGCCAATAAATTGTTTAGAGTGAAAGGGATTCCTAATCCTACCAGTGAGCAGGAAATTAATTTGGGGACAAGCAGCATTGTTCCTTTTTCACACGTCAAATACTCACCCTACTCACCTGATGGTGCCACTACTTTATTTGTGGGAACACAATCCGGCAGACTTTTTAAAATATCCCATGCTGAATCTACCCCACAGACTACCGAACTTACCGGAGTCAATTTCCCGGAAGGCAGCATTAGCTGTGTAGCTATCGGTAGTTCTGAAAATACCTTGCTGGTAACTTTTTCAAACTATGGTGTTTCTTCAGTTTGGTTGTCGCTTGATGGTGGTCAAACGTGGACAGAAAAAGAAGCGAATTTACCCGATATGCCTATTCGATGGGCAATATTCCATCCCCAAAACGACGATCAGGTATTGCTGGCTACCGAAACCGGAGTGTGGGCAACCAACACTTTACGGCACGATGATACCGAGTGGACTCCCGCTGTAAACGGAATGGCAAATGTAAGGGTTGATATGCTTAAAATCAGAACTTCCGATAATTTGGTTTTGGCGGCTACCCATGGCAGAGGATTATTAACAGCAACGTACCAGTTGGATATTTTTGATGGAATTAACACGGCAAGTAAAACAAACAATCAGTTTGTTGTTTATCCAAACCCGGCTTCTGCTTTTGTAAACTTAAAAGCAACTGTAAATAACAACGAGGAAGTAAACCTCGCTCTTTTCGATGCCACAGGAAAAAAAGTACTGTCTAAAACAGTTTCCGGAAATAGTGATTTTAATTACAGACTAAACCTCAAAACGCTCCCGAAAGGTGTTTATTTTATAAAACTTCAATCAGAAGCCATCAGCCAGCAACAAAAACTAATTGTGAAGTAAAAAACGTGATAATACTTTATGAAGTTGTTTAAAGTTAACTACGTGGATGATTATGAAATACCTTGTAAATCAATAAAATGATAAA
>QMPP01000115.1 GCA_003650425.1 Bacteroidota bacterium
AAAGCCATCTTTTCCCTCGCGATCGAGTTTGTTAACAAAAACGATGATGGGGGTGTTTCGCATACGGCAAACCTTAACCAGCTTTTCTGTTTGTGGCTCCACCCCTTTGGCCACATCGATAACCACTACCACGCTGTCAACAGCAGTCAGGGTGCGGAAGGTGTCTTCGGCAAAATCCTGGTGGCCGGGGGTATCAAGAATATTGATTTTAGTGTTGCTGTATTCAAAGCCCATCACCGAAGTGGCCACCGAAATACCACGCTGCCGCTCGATTTCCATCCAGTCGGAGGTAGCCGTTTTTTTAATCTTGTTCGATTTTACAGCACCTGCCACCTGAATGGCACCACCATACAACAACAGCTTTTCGGTTAAAGTGGTTTTCCCGGCATCCGGGTGACTGATAATGGCAAAAGTTCTTCTTTTGCTAATTTCTTTCTTAATATTGGCCATAGGTAAAAAATGAGTGGCAAAAGTAATCAATCTATGCTAATGGTTGGAGGATTGGTGATTAATTGATATACAAACAGGCCTCATAACCTCTAGTGATAACTGGAAGGTCTTGCCATACTAAAAGATGTCAGAAAATAATACAAAACTTTTTACGTATCTTTGCCGCCCTTTAATTTTGAACCATACACAGATGAAATACATTATATTCCTTGCCGGGATGCTCCTGGCAACAAGCTCTTTTTCACAACAAAAGTTCCTTTTTGACGCTTCCAAAGCTGAAACAGCAGGTAACGCCGATTGGGTTATTGATGCTGATAAATGGAATCTCGATTACAGCCCAAACGCCCACACCGGTGGTTATGAATCCAACGCCCAAAAAGTACCCACTCCATCGCAAAACAACATCAGCCCAAATACCGGAGAATACTATTGGAAAGGAGCTTTATCAGCCTGGGGCGTGGAATTGGTTAAAAAAGGGTATTATGTTGAAACGCTACCTTACAATGGTGACATTACTTACCTTAACCCGGACAACCTGCAAGACTTATCGAATTACGACGTTTTTGTTGTTTGCGAACCCAACATCAAATTTACAGGCAGCGAAAAGTCGGCCATCATCCAGTTTGTAAAAGATGGTGGTGGTTTATTTATGATTTCGGATCATGATAAATCCGATCGCAATGGCGATGGTTATGACTCGCCAGCTATTTGGAACGACCTGATAAACAACAACTCGGTTGCCAATAACCCCTTTGGGATTAAGTTTGATTATGAATTTTTTAACGAGCAAACCAACAATATTCCAAACACTACCAACGACCCCTTGATTAACGGCTCTTATGGCAAAGTAACACGGGTAGAATTTTATGGTGGCACCTCCATGACCCTCTATCCTAACCAAAACAGTAGTGTTAAAGGGGTGGTTTATAAAGAGGGTTCCTCCACATCGGGTACAAAAAATATAATGTGCGCTTATGCCACCTACGGAACCGGAAAAGTGGTTGCGTTGGGCGACAGCTCCCCTGCGGATGATGGCTCGGGCGATAATGGCGACAATCTGTACGACGGTTGGCTGGAAGATGCCAATGGCAATCATCGTAAGTTAATAATGAATGGCAGCGTATGGCTTGCTACACCCATCTCAGCCATCCATAACCCGGTGTCAACTTCAATAATAATTAGTGCTACCGGGAAAGATAACGCCATTTTATTTTTTGTAAAAGAGATAAATCCCGTAATCAGTTATTTGGTTTCCGTTTACGATTTAACCGGACGGTTGATGAGTACCACCAAAATAGCCTCCTCAAATCACCGCTTTAAGATTACGGTTCCCGTAGAAGGCTTATATATTTACCGTCTTTCAACCCAAAGCAAAACAATTTTTACCGGAAAAGTAATGGTATACTGATTGTTACATTAAGAACCTGTTTAAAGTTAACTCGTTAACCTTAAACAAGTTCTCAACTTAATGCTTACTTTTGCCTCTTCTGATTTGCGTATTGTTTACTAAAATACTGCCTGTCAGTTATTAACCTATTAACAGAAATAGTCTTTATTCATATCTATTATTCTACAATCAGCCCGTCATTAAATTTACCATCAGTAAAAATATCGCGGATACGCTCGGGACTTTGGAGGTGATAGGTTTTCCAACCCAGTGATTTTGCCGAGTTGATGTTTTCGAGGTTATCATCAATAAAAAGGGTTTCAGCAGGATTTAATTTATGCTGATACATCACGAACTCATAAATCTCAATATCAGGCTTGCTAAGGTGTAAATCGAATGAAAAATAGGCCTTGTCGAATAACTCATCAAATTCGCGATAGCCAAACCGAAGCTGTAAGTCGCGAACATACAAATCGTAATGTATTTCGTTGGAGTTACTAAGTAATAAGATTTTATGAGTCTTTTTAAGCCCTTCAATAACCTCTATACGTTCGGCAGGAATATCAAACAGTAATGCGTTCCAGGCATCATCAATTTCCTGATCGGTAAAATCCGTATTTGCCCTTGCCCTTACTTTATCTCTAAAAGCTTCGGGGGTTAAAATTCCCCTTTCAAACTTCCTTATTACATTGTTGATAAAGTCAGGTTGCAAAAAAGTACCCGAATCGGTCATGCCCAGCTTGTCAAATGCGTTGATAGTAAGTTGAGGGTCAATGTCAATTACTACCCCTCCAAAATCAAAAATTATTGTTTTAAAGTCCATAAGTTGTACAGTTTTATTTACAGCATAAAAATAGACAATTAATTGATTTTCACAATAAGAAGGCTGAAAAAGAAAGTGATGAATTTCTTAAAAATTCATAAATAGAAAAAAACGCTGTTAATATCGCTTGGGGTTATAGTTGCGGCGCTTACTACCCCCATTATCTTTACGGTAGTTGGTTGACTTATGTTTAACGCCCCTGCTTCTGCTAAGAATTTCGTTGGTAGATAGTAAATGCTGATCTTCGGTTAGTTTAAGCCGTCCGCCCGAAAGTTCTTCGAGATGTTTAAAAATGGTTTCATCATTAACCGAGTCACGATTCCAGGAAAGGTATGATTTTTTCAGGTGGTTGGCAATAATTTGAATTAGGCGATCTTTTTTGTCACCATCTTCCATTTCGCTAATCTTGTTGATTATTTTTTCAACATATTTACCATAGTGTCGAAAGGTGATTTTGTTGTCGCTGTATGGAATGGGATTAGGTTTTTTTTGAAAGGTATCTCTTTTTGGCGGAGGATACGGGGAATCGACATCCAGTTTAAAATCGGCAATATAATGAAGATGATCCCATAGTTTGTGCATGTAATCTTCGTTTTCGCGAATCTGAGGATTCATCTGTGCCATGATGTTCACAATAATTTTGGCTGATTTATTACGTTTTTCACGATCTTCGATGGTGATAACATGGTCAATCATCTTTTGAATATTGCGACCATATTCAGCAATAACAAGTTGTGATCTTTCTGTGTTGTATTCCATAATTTCCGGATAAAATAACCTGCGTTGGCAAGGTGAGGTGGAAAATAAAATTTGTTAATGAGCCGGTTTAAAAACTCCTGCTCAAACCTCTTGTTTGATTTTGAAAGTGCAAAGATAACTATTTTCACAAAGAAGTTGTTTATTTAACTACACGTTCTCAATCTTTTTCAAAACTGACTCAACCTGCTCAAATAAATCCTTCATAGCACCATCGTTGTAAAACACAAAATCAGCCATTTTAATGCATTTTCCCAAATTCTGCTTGTTGGGATCGTTGGTTGACATCTCACGTTTTTCGTTGGCTAAAAAAGTTTTGAAATCAACAGAGTCGGTTGAAGAACCTCGTTTTTTAATGCGCTCGTACCTTTGCTTTGGATCGGCATCCACGGCAAACAAGTAAAAGTCGGGCTGCTTACGCAAAAAGACAATCTCACCCGGGGTACGAACACTTTCGATAACGGCATCGCCCCCTTGTTGTTGTGCCCGGTAAAAAAGTTGTTCGATAACGTAATGCGGCGAAAAGTTTTTTCGCAAATCGTTTGCTGTGGCAGTAAGGGTGTCTCTGTTGACAGGAAGCCCACGTTTAACTACCTCTTCCGATATGAAATCGCGCGCTGAATAGTGTTTAAACCCGCGGTTCTCTTTCAGATAGTCAACAATAGTTCCTTTTCCTGCACCAATAGTTCCTGTAATACCTATTATCATGGTTTGTTAGTTTTTTAGAATTCGATAGCTGGCTATAATGGCTATTTTAAATTCTCTGTTGTTTGTTTCCGCTCTCTTCTTTAATGTCTCTAATCCACTTTTCTGTTTCCAGTGGTTGATAACTTTGAAGCTTTTTTATCAATATTGCCACATCGTCCGAAACAATTAAATTTTTACGGTGTTCGCTTCTTACAAATCCTGCTGCCACTGCGTGATCAACAAAATCTAAGAACTTGTCGTAGTAACCCGCAGTATTTAAAAATCCCAATGGCTTGTCGCATATACGAAGCTGATTATAAGTAAGTACCTCCGAGAGCTCATCCAATGTGCCAAAGCCTCCGGGAAGTGCAATAAAGGCATCGGATAACTCTGCCATCTTATTTTTTCGTTCCGACATGGTTTCCACCTCGATAAAATGTTCCAGTTCGGTATGAGCCACTTCATTTTTTATAAGACTGTGTGGCATCACTCCAATCACTTCTTTACCCGCCTCCAGCAAGGTATCGGCCAATATTTTCATCAGTCCCACATTGGCACCGCCATACACCAGCCCAATATCTTCGTTAACAAAAAGAGTAGCTAATTTTTTAGCAGCCTCCTTATAAATAGGACTGCTGCCCATACTCGATCCACAAAAAACACAAATACGTTTCATTAATTATTGTTTTAGTCTCAATTGGTTGGCAAAGTAACATTTTTCTTTTTAAAGATGGAAAAAAATCAAACCCCGGATATACAGAAAAAGTTTTTAAAACATCGTATTTACATCTGGTTTGTTCAACCGGTTTTTCTTCTACTTTTGCGCCATGAAACTGGTTGATACACATACCCACCTCTATTTAGAGGAATTTAATACCGATCGCGACGAGGTGATAAAAACCGCCCTTGATGCCGGGGTAACTGCCATGCTGTTGCCCAACATCGATAGCAGTACCATTAAAGCGATGGAAGCACTATCCGGCCAATTTCCTGAAAATTGTTTTGCTATGATGGGATTGCATCCCACCTCGGTAAAGGAGAACTACGAATCGGAGTTAGCCACTGTAGAACAAAAATTAAGTTCTACCCAATATATTGCCGTGGGTGAAATCGGCATCGATCTCTATTGGGATAAAACCTATCATGACCAACAATTAGATGCTTTTCGAAGCCAGCTAAAAATGGCCAAAAAATACAAACTACCAGTTTCTATCCACACGCGTGATTCGTTTCACGAGGTTTACCCTATCGTTAAAGAGGAGTTAACCGATGACCTTAAAGGTGTTTTTCACTGCTTTTTAGGAACGGACGAGGAAGCCAAAAAAATAATGAATCTGGGATTCTTGATGGGAGTTGGAGGTGTTATCACCTTTAAAAACTCCAACATCGGTGATGTGATTAAAACCATCCCCAATAAATACCTGGTATTTGAAACCGATGCACCTTATCTTACACCAGCACCTTTCAGAGGAAAACGAAATCAGAGTGCCTACATTCCTTATATCCTCGAAAAAACAGCCTCGTTAAAAAACATTTCTCCTGAAACGCTGGCAGCCATAACAACTGAAAACGCTGTTAACCTGTTTCAAATAAAAATGAATTATAATGGATAAAACTTCGATTTTGGTCATCTACACCGGAGGCACCATAGGCATGATTAAAGACGAAAAAAGCGGCTCGCTGATTCCCTTTAATTTTGAAAACATATACGATCAGGTTCCCATCCTGGAAAAGTTCGATTACCAACTTGATTTTCACTGTTTCGACCCTATTTTGGATTCCTCCAATATATCGCCTGACAACTGGGTAAAGATTGCGGAAGTGATAGAAACAAATTACGAAGAGTACGACGGATTTGTTATACTGCATGGGTCTGATACGATGGCTTACACGGCATCAGCCTTAAGTTTTATGCTGGAAAATCTGAACAAGCCGGTCATTATTACCGGATCACAATTACCGCTAGGTGTACTGCGAACCGATGGGCGCGATAATTTTATTACTGCCATTGAAATTGCGGCTGCCACCATCGACGAAACGCCTGTTGTTCCAGAAGTTTGCATCTATTTTGAAAATAAATTGATGCGGGGCAACCGAACCATGAAATACAATGCCGAAAACTTTAACGCTTTTGTATCGGGCAACGCCCCCGAACTGGCCAATGTGGGTGTTTATATAAGGTATAATCATCACGAAATACTTAAACCCAACTTTAAAAAACTCAAGATTCACAAAAAACTCGACCCCAATATGGGTATCCTAAAGGTTTTTCCCGGGATTACCGAAAACTATATCCGAACGGTTTTAAGCACTTCAGGGTTAAAAGCAGTTATTCTGGAATCGTTTGGTTCGGGCAATGCTCCCACGTACCCATGGTTTCTAAATTTATTAAAAGAGGTAGTGTCCGGCGGCATTATCATCCTGAACATCAGCCAGTGTATAGCCGGTGCCGTAGATCAGGGAAAATATGAAACTAGTGCCGAACTAAACACCATTGGTGTTATTAGTGGAAGGGATATGACTACCGAGGCAGCCATTACCAAATTGATGTATCTTTTTGGCCGATATTCCAATCGTGAAACAATTATTGAATTATTACAACGTTCTTTACGTGGAGAGGTAACGAGATAAGAAATATTTTTTTACATTTGCCCCTTCAAATTTTTTGAAAATAGCAAATAAGGAGAGGTGCTCGAGTGGCTGAAGAGGCACGCCTGGAAAGCGTGTATACCTCAAAAGGGTATCGCGGGTTCGAATCCCGCCCTCTCCGCAAATTTTTATTTTACAAGTAATATTGTTAATCTTTGTATAAGTAAATAATTTATTATTATTTTTGTGCCAAATACACACAAAAAACTTTTTGAAAAATCAATTTAAATAATCATGAAAAAAGTAATTGCCTTTCTTTCAATCGTTGCAATGGTAGCTTTTATGGGGCTATCGCAAAATGTTATTGCACAGGACTCGCTAACTGTTAAGCAGGACAGCGCAACCACTACTGCTGACAGCGCGGCTCAGGTAGCTGATGCTGCTGCTGAACTTCCTGCTGCCGCTCCTGCTGCAGAAAAGAACAAATCGTTCCATCAGGTTCTTAAAGAAAAATTTATCGAAGGTGGTCCCGGATTTATGGGTATTGTACTGTTAACCCTGATTTTTGGTTTAGCCATTGCCATCGAACGTATTCTTTACCTGAGTATGGCAACCGTTAACACCAAAAAGCTTCTTTCCAAAGTTGACGATGCCCTTAAAAGTGGTGGTATTGATGCAGCCAAAGAGGTTGTTAGGAATACCCGTGGCCCTGTTGCCAGTATTTTTAGCGAAGGCCTTAACCGTTTCGACAATGGTATGGACGATGTTGAAAAAGCAATTCTTGCTTATGGTAGTGTGGTTACCGGTAAACTTGAAAGCGGTGTAAGCTGGATTTCATTATTTATCGCCCTGGCTCCTATGCTTGGATTTATGGGAACAGTAATTGGTATGATTCAAGCTTTTGATGATATTGCCGCTGCCGGTGATATTTCACCTACCGTTGTTGCCGGAGGTATTAAAGTGGCCTTGTTAACAACAGTGTTTGGTTTGATTGTTGCTGTTATCTTACAAATTTTTTACAACTTTATCATTTCTAAAATTGATGGTTTAGTAAGTGATATGGAAGATAGCTCGATTACTTTCATTGACATGTTGTCGAATTACGCCAAAAAATAATTATCATGATAGATAAGATTCACAATATAACCAGATGGGTGCTGATAGCACTATTACTTATAGGAGCCATTGTAGGTGTTCTATTCTATGCAGGATCGCTATCGGAAGAAACCCTGATTAACCTTGGGATTGCCCTTATCATTGTTGCAGCCGCTGTTACAATTCTTGGAGCTGGTTTCAGCATGGCATCCAACCCAAAAAGCGCTGCCATGATGGGTATCAGTCTGTTGCTTTTTGCTATCATATTTGGTATCGCCTATTCCGTCGCAGGAAATCAATTTACCCCTCTTCAATTAGAAGAGCTTGAAATTGGAGCCACAACCTCAAAATTAGTGGGCATGGGATTGTATGCCACCTATATATCATTTGGAATTGCTGTTTTGGTAATTCTATATTCTACGGTAGTTAAAGTAATTAAATAATAAGGAAACAATAATATGCCAAAAAGAGCAACTCCGGAAATCAACGCGGGATCCACGGCGGATATAGCATTCCTATTGCTTATCTTCTTCCTTGTAACCACCACGATGGATGTTGATACCGGTATTATTAGAAAACTGCCTCCGCCTGTTGAAAAAAATCAGGAGGATGTTCAGGTTAACAACCGTAACGTTCTAAAAATTTTGGTTAATAGTCATGATTTACTACTGATTGACGGTGAACGTGGAGATGTTAATACGCTCAAAACCAAGGTAATTGATTTCATGTCACTACATCCAAACGATCCTAAATACCCTGAGGTAAAGCCCAAATTTATCAAAGAACTTGGTAAGGAGGTAATGCTTTCAAAAGGGGTAATATCTCTTAAAAACGATAGGGGTACTTCGTATGGAATGTACATTAAGGTGCAGGATGAACTTGCCAAGGCTTTTCACGAAATGAAAGATCAAAAGTCAATACAAATGTATGGACTTAAATACGACCAACTTATAGATCAAAAGAAAGTTAAGATTATTAACAAGTTGGTTCCGGTACCAATTTCAGAAGCTGAACCTGAAAACGTAGGAGGAGAATAATATGGCAAGATTTAAAGTTAAAAAGGACAAAGAGTCCGGAGCAATTAATACTTCGTCGCTACCCGATATTATCTTTATGCTGCTTTTCTTTTTCATGGTAACCACTACCATGCGCGAAACCAGCCCTAAAGTTAGAACCAAGGTTCCTGAAGCCAGCCAAATTCAAAAGCTGGAAAAAAAGTCGTTGGTTAGCTATATCCTAATTGGCCCACCTATTAACCACAGGTTGTACGGTGATAATTCAAGGATTCAGCTTGACGACCAGTTTGCAACAGTTAAGGATATTGGTGAGTTTGTTGCTCGCGAGCGTCAGGCACGCAACGAAGCCGACAGAAACAAGATTACCACCTCATTAAAGGTTGACGAAAGCACCAAAATGGGTGTTGTTACCGATGTAAAACAGCAGTTGAGAAAATCGAGTGCTTTAAAAATTAACTATTCTGCTCGTAGAGCACGTAAGTAATTGTTTTATAAAATCGAAAAAAGGTCGTTCCAATGGAAACGGCCTTTTTTTATGGGCAAATGTTCCAATATTAAAGTAACTTTGTGGGGGTCAACCATATAAAATGGCCTTATGATTAACTATCAACACTACTTGTACAACAAGTACTTTTTACGAATCTTTTTAAACTCATCCAACGCGGGTTGCCACGAGGCTCTGATTTGTTCGGGTGACTCACCAGCCAAAATTTGTTTTTCTAAACTCCCGGTACCGGCAAGCTTTTCAAAATAACGATTAAAAAAAGTAGCGGAGTCGTTAGTTAGATGATAGGCAGTTATTAACCAGGTTAGATGTAAACCCGCCTTATTGGTTTGATAGTGGTGAGCAAAATC
>QMPP01000116.1 GCA_003650425.1 Bacteroidota bacterium
CTGCACAAAGCCATGAATCTCTGCTACTACGAAATGCTTGGTGATGCCGGGCTTTTTAACCAAGAAGCTGAAAAGTACCGTGCTGTTACCCGTCAGGATATTCAAAACACCGCCCGGGAACTTTTTGCTCCACACCGGAAAAACACCCTCTATTACCTTTCAAAGAAATAAGCCCATGACAAGTATAGCCCCACCCGACAGAAAAAAGATGCCCAGGCCGGGAATCATCTCGCCTGTTAACCTGACAAACCCCGAAACCATCCTGCTGCCAAACAAGATGGAGGCATGCATCATCCGTGCCGGAAAAGAACCAATTACCCGCATTGATGTTGTTTTTGAAGCAGGCTCAGCCTACCAAAATAAAAAATTGGTGGCAGGTAGTACCAATAACTTACTTAAGGAAGGAACCTCCACAAAATCTTCAGCTGTTATTGCCGAAATACTCGACTATTTTGGCGCCTACCTGAACACACAAATCGACAAAGATACCGCCTCTGTTACGCTGTATGCCCTGACCAAACATCTCGATACACTCATGCCGTTGTTGGGTGAAATAGTTACCGATGCCATTTTCCCTGAAAAGGAGCTTCAAATTTATCTAAACCGGCAAAAGCAACAATATCTTATCAACTTCGAAAAAGTAAGATATCGCGCTTCGATGGAATTTAATAAAATGATTTTCGGAGCCGGTAGTGCTTACGGACAAATTCTCTGCGAAAAAGACTTTTCAAAAGTTACACGTGAAGATGTTATCACGTTTTACCATGAACGATTCCGTCCTGAAACAGCTTATGTTATTCTAAGCGGCAACATTACCGATGAAGTGGTTAAACTAACGGAAAAGCATCTTGGAAACCTGTCAGGTCAAGGCCAGACATCAAGCAAAAACCAAATTACCTACTCAACATCTCAGAAAACCGGGGAAACATTTATCGAACGCGGCAATGCCATGCAATCGGCTCTTAGGGTTGGCAAACAGATAATCAATAAAACCCATCCCGATTTTCCGGCCTTGCAAATGGTAAACACGTTGCTGGGTGGCTATTTCGGCTCCCGGCTCATGAGCAACCTGCGTGAAGACAAGGGCTACACTTACGGAATTAACTCGTTTATTCAAACCTACAAACACGCGGCCTATTTTGCCATTGCCACGGAGGTAAACGCTGACTATACCGAAGCCGCCATGCATGAAATCGATCATGAAATTAACCGGCTAAAGACTACTCCCGTCGGTAACGATGAACTCAAACTGGTTAAAAATTATTTGTTTGGAAATTTTTTAAAGAACTTTGATGGCCCCCTGGCTTTGGCCGAAAGATATAGAACCGTTAAAGATGCAGGTCTGGATTTCAGCTACTACACGCAAAGCATCGATGCCATGATGCAACTCACTTCGGAACAGCTGATGAATGTCGCCAATCAATATTTTGAAACCGAAAGTTTACTACATTTGGTGGTTGGAAGAAAATAGAAAAACCATGAATTACCGCCTGATATTACTTTCTCTAATTCTATACAGCAGCACCCTCTTCGCCCAGCGGGCAAGCTCTACTAAAATTGTGTGTCTTACCATTATTGACAACAACCAGGTTGAAATAAAATGGACAAAATCTAATATTGACTCCTTTCAGAGTTATACCCTCTATTTTTCCAACGATGGCTCCCAATTCGATAGCATCAGCTCACATACCGCTGTTGATGACACTACTTATATCCACCAGGGCATCAACGCCTTCAATAGTCAAAAATTTTATTACGTTAAGGTAAACGGAAGTAGTGCTGACATCTCACCCACAGCCAAAACCCTCTTTATTCTGGGAATAGATGTAAACATCAATGGTTATCAGGCCGACCTTTTTTGGGATGCCTTTAGCGACGACTTAGATCCGGGAATGGGTGAATATCATGTTTATTACGACTATCCTGACGGCAATTGGCATCTGGTTGATTCTACGGCACAAACAAGCCTGCGTAACATCACCCTTTTTACCTGTAGTGACTCCATCCATTTTAAGGTGGAAATAAGCTACAACAATATTTGCACGTCAAACTCTCAGGTTATTGCCGGCCTTTTTACTGATATTGTGGCGCCCGACAAACCTGTGCTCGATTCGGTAAGCGTTGATGCTGATGGAAATACGGTTATCGGGTGGACACAATCGGACAGCATGGATGCCGTTGGTAACATTATTTATCGCTACGATGGCGTTAAATGGAATCCCATCGACTCCGTGTGGGGATATGATACACAATTTTATGTAGATGCGGTGATTGACCCCTGCATCGAAAACTACGAGTATGCCATCTCAACGTTTGACAGCTGTGGTAACAACAGCCCTTTTACCGATTTAACGGCTCAACGCCCCATCTTTCTGTACAACATCAACTATAGTATTTGCGACTTGCAGGATACCCTGCGATGGATTGTTTACATGAACCCGAAAAATCCTGTTGACAAATATGAAATATGGAGCAGTAAAAACGGAGCTTCGTACGAACGGATCGGTGAAAAATCGCCATCGGCTGCCGTTAACGGGGAAATTATTTTCATCCATCAAAATCTTGACCCGGGGGCAAACTACGAATATTTTATCAGGGTGGTGATGGGCAATATCACAGCCTCCTCCTGCCGCAAACAGGTAACAACCCAAAACTATAAAATTCCCCGTTTCGTGGAAACCATCACTGCCGATGTGCTGGCCGATAACACGGTAAACACAACTATCAAAGGCGATATGGATGTAAATAACTGCATCTGGAATTGCTGGCATTTCGACGGCAATCAAACCGACACATCATTGGTAGAACAGATTACAAAACCGGATCAAAACAGCTCGCCGTTTTTTGTTGCCGACAACGTGGATGCCTCTCTGAATCCGTGGTTTTACTACACAACAGTTATCGATAGTTGTGGAAAATTAAGGCATACTTCCAACACCTTTAAAACCATCTGGCTGCAAGGCTACACGCAAAACAATACCAACTACCTTAACTGGACAGCCCCCGAAGGGTGGTCAAAAGGGGTGGAAAAATATTATATCTACCGAACCGTCACAGGTATCGAACCCACTTCACCCATTGACTCGGTTGACGGAAATCTGTTAAAATATCAGGAGGCCGCCACCACGCTGCCCGTCGAAGACGGAAGAATTATATACTTTGTTCAAGCACTAAAAAAGGCCGATTCCACGGAAAAAATAACCAGCACCTCCAACCGCTTCCCCTTGTTTAAAGAGGCAACACTCTATTTTCCCAACGCTTTCAGGCCGGACGGTACAACCAACACAACCTTTAAACCTGTTTTTAGCTATTTTGGCGGAACAGAATACCTGTTGCAAATTTACAGCCGTTGGGGAAAATTAATTTATGAAACCAGCGACCCAGATAAAGGCTGGAACGGAACCTCCCAAAACGAACCGGTCGAAAAAGGTGCATACATCTATATTTCTTCCTACCAGTCGGTTTACGGAACTCCTGTTACCCAGAAAGGAACGGTAGTATTGATTCGGTAAGTCATCATCATTTGACAGGAGAATATTTATCGGGCAGGGGCAAAACCACTCTTTCTTTACCAGCATTACCGGAGTAATTTCATATCTTTGAACCTCCACCAAATACTTAACCATGAATTTACATCTGGAAAATAGTTTTTTTATTGTCGGCGGAGCCGGAAGTGGTTTTGGAAAAGCTACTGCCCTGGCATTGGCAGCCGAAAATGCACAGGTTTTAGCCATAAGCCGAACCGGTGAAAAACTGATGAAACTTAAAAAACAGTATCCTGACAATATTCAGCTTCTAGTTCGTGACCTGACGTCGGGCTCAACCCTGCCGGAAATTGCCTCTCTGGCCGCAAGAAAGAAACTGTCAGGCGTTTTTTTTAATGCCGGGGGGCCGCCGGCCGGCACCTTCGACGAAATCAACATGAAACAATGGGACGAAGCCTACAACACGGTAGTACGATGGAAAATAGAGCTTACGAAGCTTTTGATGCCACAGCTTATGAAACAGCAATACGGACGGTTGCTTTACCTTGAAAGCATCTCCGTGAAGCAGCCGGTAGAAAACCTAATACTGAGCAACTCATTACGTGCTACCATGGTTGGATTTGCTAAAACCCTCTCCAACGAAACAGCCAAATACAACATTACCGCCAATGTTTTGGCTCCTGGTTATCACGATACAGAAGCCATGAAAAGACTTATCGTAAAAAAAAGTCAGCAAACTAACATAAGTGAAGAAGAAGTAAAAACACTCTTCACAGATGATATCCCAACAAAAGCTATGGGCAACCCCGAGGATTTGGCAAGCCTGGCAGTTTGGCTTTTATCAAGTCAATCGCGCTTTGTAACCGGCCAAACCATTGCCCACGACGGTGGTTTAGCAAAAGGGTTATTTGGATAACGTAAAAATAAATATCTTTGCAAAAAAATTAAATCGAAATACTTAATACTGTTTATATGAATAATTATCGACTATCTTTAAGATTGGCAAGTTTTGTTGTTGCTGTCTTATTAGTTACTGTTTCTTGCAAAGAAAAGAAAAAAATTGCCCCTCCACCTCCTGAAATAACGGTGGTTAACGTTGTTCAAAAGGATGTTCCCATCTTTGAAAAGTTTGTAGGGCAGGTTTATGGTTTTGCCGACATTCCTATCAGAGCCCGCGTAAGAGGGTTTCTTACCAGCATTCATTTCAGAGAAGGGTTTCCAGTTAAAAAAGGTCAACTGCTTTACACCATCGACCCGCAAGAGTACAAAGCCAAAGTAGCTACCCAGGAAAGCCATGTTGCCGAAGCTCAGACAAGCCTAGCTAAAGCCGAAAGCGATTTAAACCGTATTAAACCGCTTGCCAAAATGAACGCCGTCAGCCAAAGTGATTTAGATGCAGCACAAGCTGGTTACGATGCAGCAAAATCGTATGTAAACGCCATGAAATCTAACTTGAAGTTTGCTCAAATTAATCTCGGATACTGCTGGATAAAATCACCTATCGACGGGTTAATTGGTAAAACCAAAGCCCGTGTGGGTGAGTTTGTAGGCCAAAACCCAAATCCTGTTATCCTGAATACGGTTTCAACAACCGACAGCGTAAGAGTTGAATTTTTTCTTACTGAAGCCGATTATCTTGTGTTTGCCAGAGGAACTAAAAATATGGATAAGGAAGAGAAGAAAGCTCACCAAAAAAATCAGGATAACCGAAACGTTAGTTTGATTCTTGCCGATGGTTCCACCTTTAAATATAAAGGTAAATTAAGGTTTATAAACAGAGAGGTGGATCCGCAAACAGGTACGTTGCTGGTTGAAACAGTATTTCCCAACCCCAACCACCTGTTAAAACCAGGTCAATATGCCAAAGTGGTGGTTAAAGTTGAAGAAAAAAAAGATGCTTTTGTGATTCCGTCCCGCTGCATAGTGGAGTTACAAGGTCAATACTCAATGTATGTTGTTAATAGCGACAGCACAATCGAAAGCAGACAAATAAAAGTAGGGGAACGTATCGGCGATATGCAAATCGTAAACGAAGGAATTAAACCTGACGATAAAGTAGTGATTGATGCACTGCAAAAGGTAAAACCCGGATTAACCGTAAAACCGGTTGTAATAGAATTTAAAAGTCAATCAACCCCACAAGATTAGGTATCATGGCAGAAAGTAAAGGAAATTTTTTCGTCCACCGGCCTATCGTTGCTATGGTAATTGCTATTATAATTGTAATTGTCGGTGTTATATCGCTCCTCGGGCTACCCATCGAGCAGTACCCAAACCTTACCCCTCCCATTGTTCAGGTTCGGGCAGCCTATACCGGTGCTAACGCCATCAACGTGGAAGAAT
This sequence comes from Bacteroidota bacterium, assembly GCA_003650425.1. Taxonomy (GTDB): domain Bacteria; phylum Bacteroidota; class Bacteroidia; order Bacteroidales; family F082; genus B16-G9. The sequence goes on from QMPP01000116.1 coordinate 5,829, forward strand.
CGGTTGCCACCCCGCTGGAACAACAAATCAACGGCGTTGATAACATGATTTACATAAAATCAACCAATGCCAACGACGGAACCATGAACATTCAAATCTCGTTTGATGTGGGTACCGACCCGGATATGAACACGGTATTAGCACAAAACCGGGTATCGGCAGCCTCTGCCAAGTTACCACCGGCCGTAACTAAGCTGGGGGTAACCACCGAAAAATCGCTACCCAATATTTTAATGCTGGTAACCTTAACTTCCGATGGAAGATACGACCAGAATTTTTTGGGAAATTATGCCCTTATCAATATTAAAGACCAACTTTCTCGTATTAAAGGAATAGGAAGTGTAAATGTTATGGGAGCTTCCGACTACTCAATGCGAATTTGGGTAAAACCCGACCGCCTGGCACAAATGAGACTTACTGTTCCCGAAATTATCAACGCTATCAACGAGCAAAACGTGATTGTTCCGGGTGGAAAATTTGGTGCTGAGCCGGCCCCCCCGGGAACAGACTTCACTTATACTGTTCGATTACCCGAAAGGTTTAACTCCCCGGAAGCCTTTGGTAACATTATAGTTCGTACACAGGAAGACGGGTCACAAATTAAGCTTAAAGATGTGGCCACCATCAATCTGGGAGTGGAAACCTACAACATGATACCCCGGGTCAATGGAAAAACCGCCGCCATCATCGCCTTGTATCAGGCACCAGGTTCTAACGCTGTCGAACTGGCTGAAAAAATCAAGACAAACATGGCTCAGCTTTCCGAAAAATTCCCGGAAAGTGTTAAATATAATATTTCACTTGACACCACCTCTGCTATTACCGCGGGTATTAGAGACATCATTGTAACTCTTATTATTGCCCTTATTCTGGTTGTTTTAGTGGTTTTCATATTTATCCAGGACTGGCGAGCTACCCTTATCCCAACGTTGGCCATTCCCGTTTCGCTGATTGGTGCTTTCATTTTCTTTCCCATGCTGGGATTTTCCATTAACGTGTTATCATTGCTGGGACTGGTTTTAGCCATTGGAATTGTTGTAGATGATGCCATTGTAGTGGTAGAAGCCGTTCAGGTTAATATTGCTGCAGGCATGAACGCCAAAGAAGCAACACTTGATGCCATGCGTAAAGTTACAGCTCCTATTATTGCCACCACGCTGGTGCTGATAGCCGTATTTATACCTGTAGCGGGAATGGCGGGCATTACAGGCCTGCTGTATCAGCAGTTTGCCATTACTATTGTGGTGTCGGTTATCGTGTCCTCTATAAATGCCCTTACATTGAGTCCGGCCTTATGTTCTATCCTTTTAAAAGAACCCAAACCTTATAAAGGACCTTTAGGATGGTTTTTTGGCAAGTTTAACCAGGGTATGGATAAATCCACCGAATCATACATGAACTTCACCAATGTGGTAGCCCGTAAGACGAAACGAGGGGTTGTCTTTATTGTTGTCTTAACCATTGGTGCCGGTATTTTTGGCTCACTGGTACCGGGAGGATTTATCCCTGAAGAAGATATGGGTTATTTCTATGTAAATGTTCAGCTTCCCAATGCCGCCTCACTACAACGTTCCGATAAAATTACCAAACAGGTAGAAGATATCCTGATGAAAATGGATGAGGTAGAATATGTTACTACCGCCACCGGTTATAGTATTCTCTCCGGAGCCATGACCTCCAATACCGGCTTTCTGTTTGTTTCGTTAAAAGATTGGGGCGATCGTGCATTTACCGCGAGGCAGCTGATTGATCAGGTCAATCAAAAACTGACCAAAACAATAAAAGGAGCACAGGCTTTTGCCTTTGGGCCTCCGGCAATTCCCGGACTTGGAAACGGATCAGGCTTTAGCATCATGATTCAGGATAAAGGCGGAAACACTCCATCCTACCTCGCTTCAAACGCCATGAAGTTTATTAAAGCCGCCAACGAACGTCCCGAAATTGGCAATGCCTTTACCACCTTTCAAGCCTCGGTTCCGCAACGATATATGGATATCGACAGACAAAAAGCCTTGAAACTCGGCATCAATCTTAACAACCTGTACACCACTGTAGGAGCCTTTATGGGGGGCGCCTATGTTAACGACTTTACCCGCTTTGGAAGACTGTATAAAACCTATATTCAGGCTGAGCCTCAATACAGGGTTGACGGAAAACAAATAAACAATTTCTTTATCAAAAACAACGTGGGGAAAATGGTTCCACTGTCAACTTTAGCTACCATAAAACCCATCTCAGGTCCTGACTATACCACACGCTTTAACCTTTACAGATCGGTTGAAGTTACAGGCGCACCTGCCAAAGGTTATACTTCGGATGATGCACGTGCCGCCCTTAAAGAGGTGGCTGCCGAAGTACTGCCAAACGATATGGGTTACGCCTGGAATGCCATGTCGTTTCAGGAAGAAAAAGCATCGGGTTCGTTAGCTATTATATTAACCTTTTCGTTGCTATTTGTATTCCTTATTCTATCAGCACAATATGAGAGCTGGTCGTTGCCTCTTGCTATTTTACTGGGAACACCCTTTGCCATTTTCGGTGCCTTTTTTGCTTTGTGGGCAGGAAGACTTATCAGCCCAACCTTTGAAAACAATATCTTTGCGCAGGTATCTTTTGTAATGTTGGTGGGAATGGCAGCTAAAAACGCCATTCTGATTGTGGAATTTGCCAATGATGAGTTTAAAAACGGATTGAGCTTGTTTGATGCAGCCATTAAAGCTGCCAAGTCGCGCTTCAGACCCATCTTAATGACCGCGTTTTCATTTATTCTCGGCGTGTTTCCCTTGGTTATTGCATCCGGTGCCGGTGCCGAATCGCGTAAAGTAATGGGAATGGCACTTTTAGGCGGTATGTCGCTGGCAACCCTGTTAGGAGTGTTCCTCTACCCTATGTTGTTTGTAGCCATCGGTAAACTCTTTGGCTATGAGAAAAAAAGAGAGCAACAAGCGTTACAAAAACAGGAAACCGAATAAAAACAGAGACCATGAGAAAAATATATATTTTATTATTAACAAGTATTGTTGTCTATTTTTCAGGTTGCGCGGCAGGGCCTGACTTTCAACGGCCGGAATACGCAGGCACCAACACATTCAGGTTCGATACCATAACATCAGCTTCCGATACCATTGTCAACCTGAAATGGTGGGAATTGTTTGACGACCCCGTGCTCGACACACTCATCAAACAAGCCCTGGCCAACAACAAAGATGTGATGATTGCAGCAGCCCGTATTGAAGCAGCCAGAGCCAATCTGGGACTTACCAAAGCCGAACAGTGGCCATCGTTTGGCTATTCAGCCAATGCCGGAGGAGGAAACTTTGGAGGAGGACAACTGATGAACAGTACAGCTTCCAGCTTTAATGCCTATCCCGAAATGTACTGGGAAATCGGGTTTTGGGGAAAATACCGCCGTATGAACGAATCAGCCAGGGCCAGCTTACTGGCTTCGGAATATGGCATGCGCACAGTTCAGGTTGGTTTGATATCGGCTGTGGCATCCACCTACTTCTCCCTGCTGGAATATCAAAAGAAGTTGGAAATATCACAACAAAC
>QMPP01000117.1 GCA_003650425.1 Bacteroidota bacterium
GAAGAGAGCAGGGGAGGAGGTTGTTTGGCCTGCCATTTAAATTATGATGAAAAGGCTGAAAAGGCTCATGCTGCACATCTTAATATGCCGGAGGATTCAGCCTGGTTGTTGCATCACGCTTCGGTTGATTTAGCGGTTACCAACAACCACTGTTTTGGCTGCCATAGTCGATCGGGCAGAATATCTGCCAATTACGAGGGGTGGCACGAAACTACTTTTAAACCTGCTGATGTGGTTGGCATACCCGGGTACAGGCTGGTGGAGGGAAGCCGTGTTTTTAAGCGGGTTCAGGATGATCTCCATCATGCCGCGGGCATGGACTGCATCGATTGTCATACATCCTATGAGTTGATGGGTGACGGAAAACGATATCAACATCAGGAACAGCAGCAGGATGTTGCCTGCTCCGACTGCCATACCTCAAAACACGATACCATCAATCCCTTGCAACTGGATGGCGAATCGGCTATTATTGCCGGCATGCGCTTTGGAAGTATCGCTGGAAAAAAGTTGTTACAAACAAAAAAACACCATGTTCCTTTGATTAATACTTTCGTGCAAAACGATTCGGTGTTTTTGGTTGGAAAAAACAGTGGTAAGCTTCACTATATTAAACCTCCCGCTTCAAATTGCCTGCGAGATAATGCCCATAAAAATGTTAGCTGCTCCGCTTGCCACTCCTCATGGGCACCAACCTGTATCGGATGTCATAATGCGTATGATACTGATGAACCAGGGTATAACATGGTGCTTGATAAAGAACAGCGTGGCAGCTGGGTAGAGTACGTTGGCGAATATCATGCGCTGCCGCCTTCGCTGGGTAACCGTATTGATAGTGCCGGCCGGGAAATTGTTCCGGTAGTGCCGGGTATGATTCTTACGATTGATATGGCAAGCTTTGATAAACGGCTCCACGACTCACTTCTTTTTCAACGTTTGTATGCCCCGGTATCTCCACACACTACCGTGAAGAAGGGAAGAAGTTGCAAGTCGTGTCACAACAGTTCACTAGCGCTGGGGTATGGTGATGGTAAATTGAATTATGTAATCGAAAACGGAAAAGGAGAGTGGCAGTTTGAACCTCATTATGCCAATAACAACCACGACGGTCTGCCCGAGGATGCCTGGATTCCGTTTTTGGGTTCACGAACAGGCAAAGTCGCCACACGTTCAAATATAAAACCTCTTACGATTAAACAGCAGCAAAATATGCTTCTCGTGGGCAGTTGTCTTACCTGTCACGATGAGCATTCAGTAGTAATACAACAATCGTTGACCGATTTTGCTACTGTATTAAAAAGCCGAAGCAAAAAATGCATATTACCCCAATGGAGAGGATTTGAGATTTCAAAATAGAAAATAGTAATTTCAGAATTTATACTTCAAAAACATATCTCAAATCTAATATCCCCATTATTAAATCTTATATCTCTTGCTTTCTTTTATAACTATTTTACTACCACCTTGGTTGCATTTGCGGTATTACCATCCTTAATATAAAGCAGATAAAGTCCTTTACCCTCTTTTGAAAGATTAAGTAAATAAGAATGAGTGTTGGCAGGAACTGTTTTTTTCAGAACCTCTTTTCCTTGTGCATTAAAAACCATCAAATTAATCCTTTGTCTGGCAGGGTTGTTCAGGCTGATATAAAACCGGCCGTTACCAGGATTTGGATATACAACAACCTCATTTTTCCCGGTTTGTTCGTGAACGTTTACAGCTACCGTGGTGGCCGGGAAAATAATATTATCTATCCAACCGCAATCATCGCCTGATGACATACTATAATCTTTTTCGTACGACCATAACAGCGTGTGATAGCCTTCGTTTACAGCATACGAAACCGTGTTCCAGTCCTCTTCACCCGACCATTCATCCTGCAATACGTTATCAACATAAAAACGAAGAAAATCATAGGTCTCTTCCGACGATACTTTGCGTGCAAAGTGAATGCTATCGTTACCCACAGTGGTTAAAGTTACAAAAAGGTCGCTGTGCTGGCTGTCAGCTATCGTACCCGATTTGGCACACCAGTTTCCTTCAAAAGGCGCATCACCCGAGATAGTCCACGGGGCATCACCACCTTGTTGCCATTCAAATTTTGAAAAGTTGCCGGTTTCAAAATCTTCCATTTGTAACCCTACCGAAGTTGAGTAATTGTTATCGGTAAAATAGGCTCCCGATGAAAAATGGCAGGAAAATGGAACCGAAGTACCAATCGGTGTGGCCGGGTCGACTTCAATTTGGAAAATCGCATTATTGGTGGTGGCTGCCAGTAACGTATCGATAAACACCTGACTATTAATAACTGTTATCCACGGGTTGCTCAGCGAAATGGTTCCGGTAACACTATCGCATCCGGCATGACCCGTATTGGAAACAGGGATAATAATCGAGGCTGTTTCGCCCGGATCTAACTGACCGTTGTTGTTGCCATTTTCCGAATCATCGATGGAAAGCGAGCCTGCGGTAAGTTGCGGAGCGTTTACGGTAATCGAAAAATCAGATTGCCATGAGCCTTCATCGGCACTGTCTGCCAGCTGGAAAATAATGGATTCCTGATCGGGAACATTATTGGCTATGGTGCAGGAAAAGGCAGCGTTTCGTAAAACAGTATCCGAAACCTGAATATTGCCATAAAAGGCGGTGTCGTCAGTAATTATTGCATTACCGTTTAGGGTGGATAAAACGGATTGAACATGATGGGCATCTTCGGTTCCAATGTTGGTAAGTGATACATTAAGCAAGATGTCTTCGCCGAAATCAGCCACTCCGTTGTTGTTGCCCGAAGGGTCGGAAATGGTGTTGCCGGCATAAACAATAAAGGCTGTTCCCGCCGGTATAAAATTGACCACGGTGGTGTCGGGCAAACAGTTATATCCAACCACTACCAGTCTCCCGGGACCCGGAACCGTAACCAGTGTATCGAAAACTACCCAGGCATTGCCGGTTGAGTCGGTTAGTCCATAGCCCGACAGTGTATTTTCTTTTAGGATACTGCAGGTAAAATTGTTTACCGGTGAACCGTTGGATTCAACATAAACAGAAACAGAGTCGGTACCAATGGTTATGGATGGATTGCAGGTAACATTGATTGAAACAGGCTCATTAGTCCATATTGACATGGCCGGATCACCCAGCGCGTTCAGGTCGTAAAAGTTCCAGCGAAGTGCTCCCTCTTCCCATTGTCCCGGTGCTTCTACCCAGGGGGAGGTGGCAATTTTGGCTTCCATCAAAGCCCGTCCGAGCATATTCAGGCTGTCGTAAAACAGGGCATCTTCGGTTTCGCGATGCAGATGAGCCGCCGGGCCTTCGGTTTGCCCTTCATTAAACCATCCATAGCGTGAGTTTCCGATAACCGCTGCTGCAAAATTTTCGATGTTTACCATTCGTTCCAAAATACAGTCGTCATAATCAAACGCACCACAATCGCAGCCGTGTGTGTGAAACAAAGTGTAGTTATGGGTTATGCCGTTGCAGGCATAAAAATTGGTATTGGTGATATCGCTATTGTAAAGGTGTGCCACATAAGTCTGGCTGGTATGGCCAACATGATGGACAAACTCTTTTCCCTGATTAATGTGGTTAATAAGTGTTGTCCCCGACCAGCTTTGATGTTTTTCGTAAAGCGAGTCAATGTTGTAGCTAGACGGAATGCCCGTTGTAGTGTAACCGTTATCGCTGTGAGTACCAATTAACAGGTTCAGGTACTGACTACCCCAGGTTTCGGGATCGGCATATAAGTATTCGCCTGCCAGCAGAGGCTTTGTAAACTCACCTAAAACAGGTTTGTTTTGATACCAGATACTTTTGTGGATAAGGGCATTCAGTTCGGTGGTATTGCTAAACGGCATTCGGGCTACCGCCACATCCGGCAGCAGGTCGTCTTCATCGGGCTCACCCCAGTAGCTATCGCCGTCATCGTTCCAGTTGCCATCTAAGGCTGAATAGTAAAGGTCGGCAGGTATATCGTTGCTTTCAACACCGCCTCCTGAAATTACATAACAATAAAATCCGCGGTAAGGAACAATCTCCACATCCCCGCCAAGCAGTACCAGTTCCACGCCGTGATTTTGATATTCCTGGATGATGAAATTCCTGATTTTTTCCTGCGAATCTTGTCCGCTTATGTTGCTGTTGATGTAGTTGACCGAATATACTTTAGACCTTATGCCCCGTTCGAGGTAGATGTTTCGCAGACTGTCAAAACTGTTCAGGTAACCGGTTCCGGTAATAATTAGCAGCCTGTAATCAGTCATCGAATGGGTTTGAGTTGTTTTATAGAGGTTAAGTGTTTTGGGGTTTTGTGCCAGTTTAAGTATTTTATTATTGACAGTAGCAGTGGTTTTCAGTTGCTTAAACTGCTTGTCAGCTACCGGCGATATTTTGGTGTGAACAACAATGGTTACCCTTTTGTAATAGGATAATTTTCCGGTGGCCGGATTGTATTTTACAGGAGTAAAAGCCGACATGGCAAATCCATGGCCATTTAAATAAGCAGTTTTTAATTTACCTGTAGAGCCGGCAGGAAGGGTGTGGTTTGTTGAATAAACTTTTTCGTTTTTTATAAACGGAGCTCTGGCAGTATCGTTTAGAGTTCGTGAGGGCTGATAAGGATACAACTGAAAATAGCCTTCGATAATAGTTTCTTCTTCGCCTTTAAACTCAATGGATTCCGCTGACTCGCCGGGAGGCAATAGCAGGCTTACAGCAAAATAGGGCAGCGAAGGTTCTCCTGCACGATTGGTTTGCAAAGTATTGGGGAAAATAACTTTTTGGTAGTCACCGTGTTTAACTATTTCAGGATGTGGGATGCTCCAGCTTTTTTCAATAAGACCCGCTTTTAACAATGACACGGACAATACAAGGGCTATTAAAAGATATAATTTTTTCATAAATTTTATTTTGATAATTTAATGACAACAATCATCACATTTGGTTGGATGCAGCAACGTGTTTATTGAGTTTCTAAATAAGCAGACTGCTTTTGAAGTTGTTTAAAGTTGGAATGATTTAAAACCATGGATCTATAATTCCGTGTATATCAGAAAACAAATATCTTTTTAATAATCCCTCCCTTGTTTTCCCTCCAAAGAGGGAAATAATGGAATTTGTTTTCTGATTTTCAACATATTTCATAAACATTAACGAGTTAACTTTAAACAAGTTCATTTAAAACTCATCCCCGCCATCAAAATTGGTATTTCCCCGGTTGGCTTTTTTATTGGCTTTTTCACAGTCGAATTCGATGGAGATATCCTTCAGTGGCGGTTGGAATTTATCTGTTTTTTTAATGTTAAGACTAGGGTCGGCATACACTCTGTTCATGTATAAAGCCCAGATGGGAAGTGCCATATTGGCTCCCTGTCCCAGATGAATGCTGCGAAAATGTACCGATCGGTCTTCAGCGCCAACCCAAATACCGGTAGTGAGTTTTGGGGTGATTCCCATAAACCATCCATCCGACTGGTTTTGTGTTGTTCCCGTTTTTCCGGCAATTTCATTGTTGTAGCCATAACGATACCTAAGTCTGATACCGGTGCCGCTTTCGATGACCCCCCTCATAAGCTGAATCATTTTGTAGGCAGTAACTTCATCCATTGCTTCTGTTTTTTCCGGAACGAACTGTTCGATTACATTTCCGTTTTTATCTTCAATTTTCGTGACGAAAATGGGTTTAATGTAAACGCCTCTGTTGGCCAGCGTATTCATGGCTCCCACCATTTCGTAAAGCGAAAGGTCGGGGGTTCCTAGTGCAATAGAGGGTACGGCAGGGATTTTTGATTTCACGCCCATTTTGCGAGCCATTTGTATGACTGACTGGGGTGAAAAGCGACTGATCAGATAAGCCGAAATCCAGTTATTGGAGTTGGCCAGCGCCCATTTCAGGGTTACCTCTTCACCCACTCTTTTGGTGTCGGAATTGCGGGGAGTCCAATAGGTACCGTCACCCAATTCAACGCTATATGAGATGTTGGGTATTTTGGTGCATGGTGTAAATTCGCCTTCCTGCATGGCCAGCGAGTAAAGAAATGGCTTAAAGGTTGATCCCACTTGCCTTTTCCCCTGTGTAACGTGGTCGAACTGGAAAAAGCGGTAGTTGATGCCTCCCACATAAGCTTTAACAAATCCTGTTTTAGCCTCCATCGACATTAAACCGGCATGCAGGAAAAACTTGTTGTAACGAATGGAGTCAAAAGGGGTCATCAATGTATCAATTGGTCCGTTCCAGGAAAACACCTCCATCTCGGTAGGTGTGTTGAATGATTTCATGATGGAATCCATGGACACACCGGCTTTCCGGAGCTTTTTATAGCGTTGGCTTCGTCGCATGCTGCGCATCATAATTTTGTTTACCTGCTCAGCCACTTCGTCGGGTTCGCCTTTAAAAACAAATGGTGCATAGGTGTATCCCTTCCAATGTTCATAAAAGGCCGGTTGTAAATTCTGACCCAGGTGTTCGCGAACCGCCTCTTCGGCATAGCGCTGCATACGGGAGTCTATGGTGGTGTATATTTTCAGGCCGTCTTTATACAGGTTGTAAGGAGTGCCGTCGGGTTTGTAGTGGTTGGTACACCATTTTTTCATGATGCTTCGCAGATATTCTCTAAAATAAGTGGCAAGACCCTGATTGTGGTTGAGGTTTCTGTATTTGGATACACCTAGTGGCAGCTGCTTAATGGAATCAGCCTCCGTTTGTGTTATAAATTTGTATTTGGCCATTTGCGTAATAACCAGATTACGTCGCTTAATGGCGTTTTCAGGATGTAAAATGGGACTATAACGGGTAGGAGCGTTTACCACACCGGCCATAAGTGCCGCTTCCTGAATGTTAAGCGAATCGGGTACTTTACCAAAAAAAGTACGTGATGCCTGTTTGATGCCATAAGCATTGTGACCAAAGAATACAGTATTCAAATACATGGCAACAATCTCCTCTTTGGAGTAGTATTTTTCCAGCTTGGCAGCAGTAACCCATTCCTGGAATTTACGGATGATCAGTTGAGGTTTTGAAAGCCTTCCTCGCGGGAAGAGGTTTTTGGCAAGCTGTTGCGTGATGGTGCTGCCACCTCCTTTACTTTTGCCTGTCAGCACACCGTACAGCACCCTGCCCAGCGCCTTTTCGTCGATGCCTGAATGATCGTAAAACCTGACATCTTCGATGGAAAGAAGGGCTTTGATGAGGTTAGGTGATAGGTGTTGAAAGGTTATGTTAGAGCGGTTTTCAATAAAAAAGGTTCCCAATATCACACTATCGGATGAGTATATCTCCGTAGCCAGGTTGCTGTTGGGATTCTCCAACTCTTCAAAGGTGGGCATCTTACCAAACCACCCATCGGCCACACCATAAAAAAAAAGGATAACAAGGGCTGCCAATCCAATATACAACATCCAGAATTTTACCAGATAGTTGAAAAATTTCTTTTTATTTGTTACTGTTTTTTCGCTCATAACGTATTCAAACTACTTTGATTCAGAAATATTAATGCCAATACTGAGAATATTCTTTAACGTGTCCTGCCGCATGGCTTGTTGAATATAGAAATTGTATTTTCCTGCTTTTGGAAACCTCAGGCCTTGACGTAATAATATGTTATCCTCTTTGATGTTGCTCCATCCTTTACCGAACCATTTTCCGCTGTTGTCAGCCAACACGCATTCCAAAGTGTCGCGGGTATAGGTGTTGTCGGGAAACTGCGTGGTTAGAAACAGATAGAGGTTGCAGTAACGATAATCGGTGTTATGGCGAAGGGTGATATAATAGTTGTATAGTTCTGTAGTATCGGTAATGGTAACTTCAAGATGTGCTGAATTGTCTTTAAACCACTTTCCGTTTTCGAGGTCAATGTGCTCGTTGTAAATAGAGTGCTGATTGCAAGAGGTAACCAACAGAAACCCTGCCATAATTAACAACGACTGAAATACAGTTTTCATATTGAATGATTAACAATCCTTTTTTACAAATGTAAAACAGGTAAAATTATTGTGCGTTTACAATTATATATAACTCGACAGCTGGTCAATATTGTTGTTGTCGGCATTGGTCACTTGTTCTTTTTCAATGGCAAAGGCTTCAAGGTCAGCCGGAAATTTATTTTGCTTGTTCATTTGCATGAGCTTTTTTACCTGATCGATATGAATGGCCATCAGGTTGTTGGGGTCGGTTTTGTAAGCATACCACATAACTCGTCTGAACACATCACTCTTTTTGTAAAACGCTATTCCCTTTTTCGATTTCAGCGGTACGCGGTTATCCGGGAAGTTTTTTAATGCATCGGCATAATTATCCACTTCGTAATTAAGGCAGCATTTTAATTTACCACATTGCCCGGCTAACTTTTGAGGGTTAAGCGATAGTTGTTGTACCCTTGCCGAGTTGGTGGAAACACTTTTAAAATTGCTAATCCACGATGAGCAGCACAGTTCGCGGCCGCACGAGCCGATACCTCCCAGCTTGGCTGCTTCCTGGCGTACCCCGATTTGACGCATCTCGATTCGGATGTGGAAATTTTCGGCCAGTTTTTTTATCAGCTCCCTGAAATCGACACGCTCGTTGGCCGTGTAGTAAAATACCGCTTTGGTTTTGTCACCTTGGTATTCTACATCGTTAATTTTCATCTCCAACCCCAGGTTTATGGCTATTTCACGACTTTTAAAAATCGTTTTGTCTTCCATTTCGATGGCTTTTAGCCAATGTTCAATATCAGCAGTACGAGCATAGCGGTAAACTGTTTTTATCTCCGATTTTTCAGGATCAACCTTTTTGCGTTTCATTTGCAGGTTAATGGCATCGCCTGTAAGCGACACAATCCCAATGTCGTGACCTGAAGTGGCTTCAACGGCAACCAGATCGCCAACACTTAACATCAGGTCAGCGGGTTGTTTATAAAACTCCTTGTGGTCATTTTTAAAACGGACTTCCACAAAAAGGTTCTCTTCATCCTCGATGGGGTTTTTATAATCTTCAAGCCAGTTAAACGAGCTTAGTTTACAGCACCGTAACTGGTTTACTTTCTTCGGGTTTTCTCCGTCTGAGGGCATGCAACAGCCGCGTGAAGTATTAATATCGATGGTTTTGGTTGATTTATCTATATATTCGTCCATGGTAATTTTTCTATATTCTAATCGACAAAGGTAGCAAAATTCTATCTTGCGAATCGGGCTTTTTATTTATCGAAGTTGTTTAAAGGTTAAATACTTTTTAACAGTAATTTCATGTAAATAAGAAAACAAATATCTTTTTAATTAACCCTCCTTTGTTTTCCCTCCAAAGAGGGAAATATTGGAATTTGTTTTCTGATTTACA
>QMPP01000118.1 GCA_003650425.1 Bacteroidota bacterium
ATCGTTACGCAAACTCTCACTCATCAGCGTTAATTTCGACTGATAGTCGCCATGCATTGGAATACAGGTTGGGTGAATTTGAACATAACAAGGGTTAGCAAAATAAGCACCACGTTTATAAGAACGCCAGGCAGCACTACCGTTAGAGGTCATGGCATTGGTAGAAAGGTAAAAAAGGTTACCATATCCACCGGAAGCTACTAAAACAGCATGAGCACTATAGCGTTCAATTTCACCGGTAAACAAGTTCCTGACAATGATACCACGGGCACGTCCGTCTTTCATAACAACAAGGTCAACCATTTCGCGACGGGTAAATAATTTTACCGACCCTTTTTTTATTTCTTTACTTAAGGCACCGTAAGCACCTAATAATAACTGCTGTCCGGTTTGACCCCGGGCATAAAATGTTCGCGAAACCTGTGCTCCTCCGAATGAACGATTGGCAAGGGTTCCGGCATATTCGCGCGCAAAAGGAACGCCTTGTGCAACACATTGGTCAATAATATTGTTACTTACTTCGGCCAAGCGATAGGTATTGGATTCACGACCACGATAATCACCACCTTTAATAGTATCGTAAAACAGGCGATACACCGAATCACCATCATTGGGATAGTCTTTAGCGGCATTAATACCTCCCTGAGCAGCGATACTATGCGCACGGCGGGGGCTATCCTGAATACAGAAAACCTTTACATTAAAACCCATCTCACCCAAACTGGCAGCAGCAGCACCACCGGCAAGACCTGTACCAACAACGATAATGTCAATTTTACGTTTGTTTGGCGGGTTAACAAGTTTTTGATGTTCTTTATAATGAGTCCATTTATTGGCCAAAGGGCCTTCCGGAATCTTTGAATCTATTTTAGTCATAACGTTATACGATTTTAATATTATCGAAAATAAATTACCAGTGGAATAATCACGAAGCCAAGTGTTACAACAATGGCATAAACACGGCTTAAGCCTTTAATAAATCCCCAGTAGGTCGGGTGATTCCATCCCAGCGACTGAAAAGCCGACTGAAAAGCGTGATCGAGGTGAAACCCCATCAGTAAAAACATAATAACATAGAAGGCTACGTAGCCGCCATTATGAAACAAATCGATTACCAACTGCCCCATATCTTCTTTTCCTCCCACTTCGGGGATACCATTGCCAACCCAGCCCATTTTTACAAAGAAAAAGTTGCCAAGGTGGATAGCGAGGAAAATAAAAATGATGATCCCGGTATAAATCATGTACTTTGAAAAGGGAGATTGCTCCATCCAGGCTCTTTTTTTGTAACCTTTAGGACGTGAAGCCCAGTTTTGAATTTGCAGGATAATTCCGTAAACAATATGGATGGCAAATCCTGCAAACAGCACCCACTGAAATACCTGTATTAAAGGATTGGTACCCATAAAATGAGCCCCCTCGTTAAACAGGTCCTTGTCGAAGAGCAAAAACGTATTAAGGGTGAGATGCACCAATAAAAACGTCAGTAAAAACAGCCCCATCAACGACATAATAATCTTCTTCGTAATGGAAGAGTAAAAATGTGAACTACTCATAACTTAAGTGTTTTACCTATTATTTTAAATTAACTTTTCCTTAATCCTTAAGGATTTACAAATATAGAAAAGTAACGTTTGCAGAAAAGGGATAGTGTTAATTTAAAACAATTATAGAAAGTACCGGAAAAGTACTATCAATCAACAAGAGGCATGCTTTTGGCTACTCTCTGTTAATTAAGAATATCTTCTAAATAGATTGCTACATCCTCTCGTTATACGCTTTTCGGATATTCTTGGCAATCGATTCAAACTCCCCGGCCTCCAGTTGAAGCTTGGGTTGCTTAAAATCCATATCGTAAATACTATTGATGGGAATAAGATGAATATGGGCATGTGGCACTTCTAATCCAATGACCGTTAAACCAATTCGTTTACAGGGCATAACTTTCTCGATGGCAGCGGCTACATTTTTAGCAAAAGCAAACAGTCCTTTGTAAAGTTCGTCGTCGATATCAAAAATATAGTCCACCTCCTTTTTGGGGATGACCAGCGTGTGTCCTTTTGCCAACGGGTTAATATCTAAAAAGGCGAAATAGTGTTCGTCTTCGGCAATTTTATAAGAGGGGATTTCGCCGTTTGCTATTTTTGTAAAAATTGATGCCATGATTGTATTATTAAAAGATTTTATGCAAAGTTCAACAAAAATAACATTCAATTAAGATTTAACCTATTTTTATCGCTATGAATAAAGAAGTATATTTTCACCTTGGGCTGGGAAAAACAGGCTCTACCTACATGCAGTACAAGGTTTTTCCTAAATATAAGGGGGTACATTATATACAACGCACTAAATACAAGCGCTGTTTTGAAATTATCAAAAACACGAATGACAAAAAATATTTTGTGTCAAACGAGTTCGATCGGCAATTCCCGTTTGAGTTAAGTCGGATTGCCAATGAATTTCCATCAGCAAAAGTAATAATCGTACTTCGCAGGCACGATAGCTGGTTGGCATCGCAATACAGACGATGGGTTAAAAATGGCTATTCAAAATCGTTTCAGGAGTTTATTGACCTAAAACAGGATAGAGGCGAGTGGAAACAATCGGAAGCACTGTTCTTTCCCTATATTGAAATGGTAATTCAAAAACTGAAAAGCAAACCGCTTGTATTACTTTATGATGATATGGTTAAAAATCCTATTGGTACTTTTCAGATTATTGCAAGGTTTGTGGGAGCCGGTTTTGATCCGGACAGTATCTCACTAAAGCGCAAGCACACTTCGTATAACAGCAAACAGCTTCGTTTCAGAAGAGCGTGGAATAAAAAAATTCCGGCTGACATTAAACTTAGCAAATTCAAGCCTTTACGGTTTTTTCAAAAAATTCTGTTGGTCAAAGCTGTTCGATACGGATCGCTTTATTTAGCCAATATTTTACCCGAGCGAATGGCACCAAAAGAAGTGTTAACACCCTCATCGTACCTTAAGGATATTGAAGCATTTTATCGTGAAGACTGGAAAAAATGCGTTGCTTTTGCTACGCGGGTTGATTAGGGTTCTAAGGTCAATATTGTGTTGCTAAATATCATCATGAATGATATTCATAAAAAAAGCCCACAATTACAAACCGTGAGATAAATTTACGAATAGAGATTAGCATCTTATAGGAGTCAAGTACAAAATAAAAATTTCTTTTATAAAAATGTAGAAAATATTTTTATAAAGAGGATTGCTTTACCTTGAGACCTCGATTACTTCAAAAGGGATGGTTCCGGCAGGCACTTCAATTTCAACTTTATCACCCACTTTTTTACCCAAAAGCCCTTTTGCAATGGGAGAGTCTACCGAAATCTTTCGTTGTTTCAGGTCAGCCTCCTTTTCAGGAACAAGCGTATAGCTCATTGCTGCACCATTTTTCAGGTTTTTAATTTTAACCGTGGAAAGAATTAACACCTTGGAGCTATCCATTTTTGACTCGTCAATAATACGGGCACTACTTACAATTTCCTGTAGTTTGGAAATCTTGAGTTCAAGCATTCCCTGTGCTTCTTTGGCTGCATCATATTCTGCGTTTTCAGAAAGATCGCCTTTATCGCGTGCTTCAGCAATTTGTGCTGAAATAGACGGGCGTTCCACTCTGATTAAGTGATCTATTTCGTCCTTTAGTTTCTGCAATCCTTCTTCAGTATAATATCTGGATGCTGACATAGTACAATATTTTAATAATGTTGATGAATAAAAGATAAAAAAGACCCTTAACAATTAATTAAGGGTCTCTTTGAATGTGCAAAGATAATAAGATTTGTCTTGCCGACAATAATTTTTAGAAATTCAAAATAATACCTATGGTGTGATTCCCGTTAAAGCTTACGGTTTCGCGGTAGGAGTAATCGATTGAAAAATAGGAGCCTTTCTCCTTGTTAATAGGAACCTGAACAGTAGCACCAAGACTCAGCCCGCTACTAATATTACTTCGTTCGGAGGTAGTCATGCTATTCCAAATTCCCTTTTCGTAGGTGTATCCACCCCTGATCATTACCCAATCTTTCATGCTAAATTCCAAACCGGCAGCAAACTGGTCTTTGGTAAAGGAGTTTGACAAAAAGGTAACCGCAGGGGTAAGTCTTAACTCTTTTCCAAACAAAAAGTTGTAAGATGCGCCAATAGTTAACTGGGCGGGAATCTCAAATTCATCCGAACGATGTTCCATGGTAAATTGTGTTTCCTGTCCAGGGATAAAGGCTTTAATGGATAAACCATCTCCCGAAAATTTCATGGTTGGCCCAATATTTTTCAGAGCCACACCAAAAGAAAACTGGTCGTTGGCGCCGGTAACATACTGTATTCCAATATCGATGGCAACGCCAACAGCCGTGTTATCCGACATGCTTTCCGAAATAATTTTAAATACTGCACCGGCACTAATACTATTGGAAAACGATTTTGAGTACGAAAGAGCAAAGTTAATCAGGCTGGGGCTGTAGGTTCCAAGGCCACCATCCGGGTTATCGGTGGTGGTTACTTCAATATCGCCAAAATTCATCGACATCACCTGAAGTCCAAACACCCCTGATTCGCTTACACGCTGAGCTAATCCAAAAGCAAAGATGTTTGTTCCCGTTCCTTGTAGCCACTGGGTATTGGCAAAGTTAACCTGTGTTTTGTGGGTATAGGCCAGACCGCCCACATTACCCCACATGGCTTCCAGTCCGTGTACTCGTGACATGTTGGCAGAACCCCAACCGGAGCTGCGAGCCCAAGGGTTTATCAGTAACTCCGAAGCACCTGCCTGACCCGAGCGGTCTTTGTTTCCTGCCTGGAGAAAGTGAGGTGTAAACGCTACTCCAATTAATAAAAGTGCTAAATATTTATAAAGAGTTTTCATAATCCAAACGGTTTATTCTTGTTCCAATTGATATTCATTTTTTTAGAAAGTATTCAGGTCAGGTACACGCTGCGAGCAGAACCATTTAACCACGTGTTCACCCTCGGGGGCTTCAACATGAATATAATAGATTCCTCCTGAAATTGGTACTCCTGCAAAGTTTTTTAAATCCCATTCCAATGCCGTTACCGGATCATCTTTGGTTAACTGACGTACTTTAACACCAGATACATTGTAGATGGTAATGGTACATTTTCTAGGCAAGTTGGTAATCTTAACCCTTGTATCCAATGCATTGTGTTCGTAAGCCGAATAGGCATAATAGGGATTCGGTACCACCCTGATTTCATCAAGGTCGCTCGTAAGCTTTTCGGGGTTACTGTATTCAGTACTTACTCCTTTGGTACTAAACTCGTAAATGGGATATTGATTGTTAACATCCATACCGGGATAAACAGTATCTAAAGCAGCACTACTATAACCCCTGCGGTAAGGTGTAGCTACGCGAATTTTCACAGTAGCCGCGTTGCTTAACCACTCTTTGCCTTTGGTAGCCATTGGCATGCCAACATACATCACCTGACCATATAAATGAGGTAACATAACAAATCTTAGCGGGTCATTTGTTAAAGTGTCTATTAAAGTATGGGCATATTTACCCGCATCATAAGCAGGAGAATTAAACACTTTATGAATACCTGAAAAGTTAAAAACATCTTTATTATGTTTAAAAACATAAACAAAATGTTTACCCCCTAATACAGGGATGCGGTTAATGCCAGTACCACTAAAAATATTATCATCAAAATATTGAATCGTAATATCAGGATCTTTTTCCGTAGGATTTAGCAGCATATCACGGCCATTAAAAGCACCAAGATAAGAGTCTTCGCTGAACATCAAATTCAATCTTTCACCGGTTTCCACATTAATGGCATATCCCGGAAACCATCCCATACCATGATCGCTGATATAATTAGGGTCATTCGGATTATCACTTGACCCTGATCCCGGAGTAGCAAAATTACCATCCTTATCAACAGAAGGAGCAGCTCTTAAACTAAACTGTTTTGCATGGCCTTCGGCAAGCAACGAATCTGCACTCATTTCGATAACAGGACAACGCGACCATTTTGTTTTATCGGGTGTAAATACAATATCTACACTAGCAAGATCGTCCATCCCTGACAAAATTTTTGAAGAAGCAGTAAGGGCAGGTCCAACTTGAGACTGAACCACAACAGTAAGCGGATCGTTTAAACTGTAAGCAGCCAGTGCATAAGGTGCCCAGGTACCCTTAGCAATTTTTTCGTAAGCTTCGTTAGGATCCCATGGGGTTGGAGGTTTTAAATTTGTTTGCCAGTCGTTATCAGAAGCATTTTCCTGACTTTGATAGGTTCCCGAACGAATCCAGTCTAAAACATAACCAGGAACATCTTCATCTTCCACGCCACTTAACCACATACGTGAGCTATCATCGTAAATTACCGAAGAGTTAATCAATCCGTTATTTTCAGCTAAAACAACTTTAACATCTCTTAAAGCATTCTCTACCGAAATTTTACCAACACCAATCGGTCCCGGTTGATAGGGCTGTGTCATTTGTACCGAAATACCTAAATCGTTAAACATCTGTTCGTTGTTTGCAAATATGGTTGTGTCGGCGGTGTATAATTCGCCTGTAGCTATATCTTTAATATGCCATCTGGCAACTAATTTAGAAGTGGTATCACCCAGCAAACCAGGCATATCAACTACATCATAAATTTTCACTCTTTCCAACGAATCGAGCCATAACTCATAATCGCCCTCTTTTACACCGAGCGGGTTAATTACTTTAACATTAACCGGGCCTGCATTAACTTTATAGATAGGATTATAAACCATGGGATAATCGGGACCACCAAACAAATTGGTTTCACTAGCAGGGGGTTTACTTAAAATTTGATTAACCGTTTCATCCGAAAGTTCCAGGGTCATACCACCGTTACCGTATCCGGCAATTCGTTTAATCTCCGGACGTATTCCATAATCGCCATTAATTACAGTACCATTTACCGTACGGTGTGGCATTGCTGAATAGAGCTTTATGTTTTTACGGCCTGAAAGATAGGGTATTTTCTGCCCGTATAATCCTTTATGAACATTGGGGTCTTCGCTGTAGTCCATATAATTATTGTACGCATAGGAAATGGCAGTATAATAATACACTTTGTTGTTAACCAACCTTACATCGCCTGTGGCAAAAGCATCCTGTGTTACTTCAAAGGAGTGTCTGATTCCATTATCTCCCCCTTTAACCTCAATAATGGGCACATTAGCGCCGATAGCCTCATCATAATTAAAATTAACCAGTTTGGTTACTCCGTTTTTAATATCAAACTCAGCAACAAGCCGCATCAGGTTCGGGTCATGAATACTTTCAGTAGTAACCTGATCGTTTTTAAGTTGGAAAATTTGATACCCTTCAAACCTATAAAGAGAATCGCTGCGTTTGGTAGGGTCTAACGGGTAGGGTTGAATAATATTCGGATCAAATTCAGAATATTTTTCCTGATAGTTATTGGATGATTGGGAGTTTGAAATATAAAAAATAAATTTTCTGTCCAATTCTAAAACGGAAAGGTCGGGAGCAGAAGGCCCGTCGATAACTTTAAAGCAATTATCAAAAAGTGCCTGACATTTATCATCTACTACCCGCAACAGCTCAACCGAAGCCCAGGCTCCACCCGATGTGGCACGTGCCCATGGAATACCCACGGTAATGTAGTTTACCGCCCCAGGTTTTAAGGTAAATGGTCCTGCTGACTGCATAAATCGTCTGTCTCCCGGAGGGTTTGGTGATCCGTTGTTTCCGGTTTGTTCTGTCCAGTAAAAGCCATTTTGGCCAAATCCACCGTTGGGCGGTTGTCCACCGGTTCCCCAGTTACAGGGGTCGGAATCGCCGGGGAACATAAAATCACACACGGGACCTACCGTACCCTGACCGGTAATATAGCCTGTACCACCGAAATACATCTTAGTACCGTCTTTCCAAATACCGCGAAGCAGATTGTAATATTGAGGAGCAATATCAGGATCGCTTTGCGCCGGATTACCCCCGTTGTTGTGATATACAAACCGACGCATCCCAAAACGTTCGTCATCAACAATACCGTTTCCAAAGTTAACCCCATTGATACTCTCGTCACAAAGTTGCACCTTTATTGTATCTCCTGTAGCTGTATCAACAGTTATATCATATTTTGGATTATCAATT
This sequence comes from Bacteroidota bacterium, assembly GCA_003650425.1. Lineage (GTDB taxonomy): Bacteria > Bacteroidota > Bacteroidia > Bacteroidales > F082 > B16-G9. Next base: position 8,144 of record QMPP01000118.1, read on the forward strand.
CCATCAGGATCCATGTAGGGTCCCTGGAAAAAGTCAACACCAACAGCAGGAGGTTGGTCACCGTAGGATTCAACATCACCATTACCATCTATATCCTTACCATTATAGCAATAGCCCAAACCCCTTTCAACATCACAACCTACAAAGTCGTCGTATGCATAACCAAGGTCGGTATCAACCCAGGGTGAGAAATAAGTGTTGGTTAATTCAAAGGTAGAGCGGTTAATAATTTCGTAACTGTAAAAGGTCATGTTATTAATTACATCGTTAGTAGCAAAAGCAAAAGCCTGCGCCCTGATTTCCATACCAATGGCAGAACCTTGTGTTTCGGTATGGGCATTACCTTTATCGTTAAAAACCCACCACAATGTTTGGTCACCTTTAATAACCTGATCCGAAAGTACACTACCATGAATAGTACCTTCAATTTCTTCGTCTTTGGTAGGTGTTTTAGTATGACATAGTGAGTTATCGATATCATAATAGGGATAATCACCTTGTAAAGGATCGTATTCACCATCGCCGTCGTTATCATAAAAAGGTGCCAAATAATAACTCTGTCCTTTTGAAGGGTCGCCGTGAGCAGGCCAGTTCAAAATAGATTCCGGGATGTTATAATCTTCGTCCGGTATAAAAGTTCCGGTTACAGGATCGGTGTGTGATAAAAATTCATCCACATCAGCCCTGTAAATTTTAAAATGTTTATCGTATTGCGAACAGGTTGCTGCATCAATAGCAGCTGTTCCATCGGTGGTTAACGGCCCGGTCCAGTAATCGACACCCACCTGACGATAACGCAAGGCAGCCAATTTAAGCTGGTTGTTAATATCGAGGCCTCCAATCCACAGCGCTCCTGAAAACATAGAAGTAGCGGTTCCGTTTTTAGGAATGTAATACTTGGATCCTGTTCCACCGGGTAAATCCCACCACATATCACCACCAGTATTGATACGTGCTTTCACATTATTAACGTCAAGCCACTCAAACCCGGCAGCAGGCGCACAACCTGCCGTGGTATTTTTTAAAACACGCTTCACTTTAAGACTGTCGTATTGCACCTCTCTTCCATAAGTAGAGGAAGCCATGAGCGATGAAATAAAAACAATCAATAA
>QMPP01000303.1 GCA_003650425.1 Bacteroidota bacterium
ATTACCGGCAGTAGGCAAATTGGCATAAAATTTCAACAGATTAAACTCGGCAAAAGCACGTAAAAAGTAGTTTTCACCCAATAATTGGTCTACCTCCTGAGTACGTTCCACTTCACCACTATTCTCCACGATATCAATCACCGTGTTGGTACCGTTAATCATTTTATACGCAACATACCAATAGAACCGTGAGTTCGACTGGTCAGGCGAATGGGTATAAGTAAAACTATAGTAAAGCGGGTCGGTGGTAACCTGACCGCAAACAATATCGTCGGAAGCAAAATCGGACATTTGAAAATATTGACGCAGAAACGCATTGTTATCGTCAACAAAACCGCTAAACTCAACCTGATTTTTAAACAGAGCATACACCCCATTGGTTACGTTAATAATACCATCTTTCGATTTAGCGATGGAGTTTGTTGATATCTGATCACGTGGCGACACATCCCACTTGGTGCAGGAAGTGAAAATACCAGCTACAACCAGAATAACCAGTAAATAATTTGTATATCTAATTTTCATGGCTAAGATGTTTAAAATTTAAAATTAACATTAACAACAAACTGATGATTGTTAGGGTACTTAAAGTCGGACACCCCCGGCATCGACCAGTCGCCTTTGGATAAAGTCACCTCAGGATCCTGTCCCCAGTAGTTTGTCCAGGTATAAACATTATCGGCACGCAACGAAACAACCACTTCTCTCATGTTTATTTTTGAACTCCATGCTTTTGGAAGCATGTAGCTAAGTGAGATATTTCTGATTTTTATAAAGCTTCCATCTTCCAAATATCTCGATGAGTTCTCGGTGGAAAGCTCAGCATTTTGCATGCTGGGATGGGTGGCAATATCACCCGGACGCTCCCAACGTTTCCAATCGCTTTTAGGCACAATGGCATTGATATAGGGTTCATGGCCATCGTTATCCATAAAACGGTTAGCATAGTTATAAATATCGTTTCCATACTGGTAGGCCATGCTGGCGTAGAGGGTAAGCCCTTTCCACGAAACCGATGTAGTGGCCCCCCCAACAAAATCGGGAAGTGCTTTACCAACCTCTTGCGGTGTGGCATCTTTATATTTAGAGGTAGGTTCTTTGGTTCCATCTTCATTTACTTTTTCCCATAACGGGGCTCCTGTGGCAGGGTCAACCCCTAGCCATTTTGGCAGGATAAAAGTGTAAATAGAGGCGTCGTTACGATAAACCTGCGACACACCATTTACCGTGCTGTAAAACGGGTTTTCGATACCGGACAGAATGTTACTGTTTTTAGCAAAGTTGAAACCGATATTCCACTCTATTGAACGTGTTTTAACCGCGATGGCATTTAGGTTTAACTCTATACCCTTGTTGGTAACCTGACCGGCATTCTCCCAGCGGTGTTCAAATCCCTGCGATAAAGGCTGTGCTACCAGCACAATAAGATCTTTGGTTACGTTATTGTAAAAATCGGCTGAAAAACTGATGCGTTTGAAAAAACTCATGTCTATTCCCAGGTTAATTTCGTTGGTACGTTCCCATGTTAAATTATTATTGGCCAACTGGTAAGGAATCGCTGCCGAATTGTTGTTGTACTGCGAGCTTAACGAAAACAGTCCCATGTATCGTGAAGCTCCAATATCAGGGTCTCCGGTGATACCATAACTGGCTCTTAGTTTTAACATATCCATGAAAGAGACATTATCCTTAAAGAAACCCTCGTTACTTACCAGCCACGAAGCGGCAACACTTGGAAAATAGGCCGTGTTGTTTTCGGGCGGAAAATTGGAAGTTTGGTCAGCACGGAACGAAGCGGTTAAAAAATATCGCTTGTCGTAGTTGTAATTAACTTGTGAGATAAGAGAGTTAAAGTATTCAAGGGTTGATGTTCCACCGATTTTTATTTCGTTAGAAGCAACTGAAGGCACATCAAAACCTTCGGGAAGTCCCTTGCCTTCAACCCACATATAGTCGTTTGAACCACCGTTAAACTCAACACCGGCCAATCCTGTAATAGAGCTTTTGCCCAGGTCAAAATTAAAATTCAGCATATTGGTTGTTATTCCACCCCACCAGTTATTCTGTTGTTCGCGAATGTATCCTTTGTCGTGGAACGGACCGGCAGTAATGGGTGATACAAAGTCATGCGACTTGCCGGTGCTAAAGCTCAACCGGTTTGAACTGCTAAACGATAGCCAATTTGTAATTTTAACTTTTAAAACCATATCGTAATCCAAACCAAATCCTTTCGAATTATGGTCGGAGTTATTAATGGTATGGAACGGGTTTATCTTATCGCGTGACCACCATTTCGTTGACGTGTTTCCATCAATATATTTAATGGAACCATCATCGTTATAGGGGTTATCCCATGGAAGAGCAAGATAGGTGTAGTACATATCCATATAATCGTAAGAAGTGCCTTTGTTGGCATAAGTATTAATGTTATTTTTCAGCGAAACATTTTTATTAAAACGATACTCAGTATTTAAACGCAGGTTAACTTTTTCGTAACCGGTGTTTCTAAAGGTTCCCTTATCATTAAAATAGTTACCGCTTACGTAATAGCTAAACTTGTCGTCCCTGCCACTGGCCGACAAATGATACTGCTGAGTCATGGCAGATTTAAAGCCGTTGTTAACCCAATCGTAATTTTGATTAGCCAATTCGTGGGGATAATATTTATAAA
>QMPP01000304.1 GCA_003650425.1 Bacteroidota bacterium
CTTCAATATTATGCTACTTCAAACCATGCCGTTGGAAACAAAGCTTTTCGTGTTTATCCCATTCCCGCCAAAGAGGTTTTACATATTGAGTTCCCGGTTAACGATCAACACAGAATAGTACTGAAAAATATGCAGGGGCGGGTTGTTACTGATCAAACAACCTCGGTTGAAAAATATTCTCTTCCAGTAAAAAATATTCCACAGGGATTATATTTGTTAAAAATTTCGGGAAAGGATTTTGTAAAGCAGATTAAAATTGTAATTGAATAATTTATTTGGACAATCGACATTCCTAAACCTTCAATCATCCTATAAATTTTAAATCTGAATTCTGACATCTTAATTCCCTAACCTGAACAAGCCAGAACCAAACAGGATAATTTTGACAACCATTTTCTGTTCACAAAGAAAAACTGATTTAGGTTACGGTTTGCAACAATATAGGTTACGGTTTACAACCGTAACCCACATATTGATGACCGTTTTAAACTGTCAGAATTGAAACTGCTCACGGTTGCAAACCGTGAGCCAAGAAACATTTTGATAAAAAATATTTACCAAAAAATGTCAGAAATTGAATGTTAAAGTACTAATCTACTTTTTAACGAGTTCCTCCCGAATCATAGTATGTCCGCATTCGGGGCATTTTATAGTAGTACATTTTACACCCTGTTGATGGGGTTGTTTGTATCCGCATTTCGTGCAAACACAATAACCTCCCGTACCAAAACTACCGCCATTGTTACGACCATGACCGCCACCACGACCCAATCCCCTACCAGGACCGCTGCCGTCTCTGTTTCCAAATAGTGCCATAATTTTTATTTTTAAAATTCAATTGCAAATATAATGAACATATGTTCATAATGCAAGAATAATTTTATAAAAATCTATAAGTAAACCGGATGAGGGGGATGAATAGGAGGCCAGGAATTTTGATGGAAAAGTATAAGGGTGGCCATAGAGCAGCGCAAGCTATATTTTCTATCTACTTTCGTTAATCTCTCTCACTTTTTCGGCAAAACCGGCTATCATACCCGGTTCGGTTTCAAATTTGTTGCCAATAACGGCAATATCGGCACCGGCAAACAACACGCTCTCCAGCTTTTCTTCTGTTTTGATACCTCCTCCAACAATAACAGGCACGTTAACCGACTGCTTAACAAAACCAATCATATCTTCCGATACGGTACGCTGGGCACCACTTCCGGCATCCATAAAAATAAGTTTCATTCCAAGCATTTCACCAGCCATGGCGGTACAAGCGGCAATATCCTTTTTGTCGGAAGGAATGGGAAACGAATTACTCATGTATGTAACTGCTGTTGGTTTCCCGCTATCAATTAACATATAACCGGTGGGCACTACTTCAAGGCCGCTCATCTTTATATAAGGAGCCGATATCACATGCATACCAATAAGCATATCAGGGTTTCTACCCGAGATTAACGAAAGAAAAAGAATAGCGTCGGCATGATTACTTACCTGATAAGTATTGCCCGGAAAAAGCACAACGGGTATATTGCTGTTGGCTTTTAAAATTTTAACACACGTATCCAAACTACCTGAAGTAAGCAGACTTCCACCCACAAAAAAGAAATCGACACCCGCTTTTTGAGAGGTAGATGTCAATAACTCAAGCTGGTCGTTGTTTAATTTGTCAGGGTCAACCAGTACAGCCAGTTGTTTTTGGTTTCTGTTAAAGCGTTCTGTTACATTCATGGTATTTAAGTATTGCTGTTACTGAAAGCAAAAATACATTTTTATTGGGTGAGGAAATAAAAAGATGTTTTAATATTGTAGATTATATAATTTAACAAGTAATAAAAGTGAATAACAGCCCAACCATACTTGTACTTGATGCAGGAGGAACCAATTTGGTTTTTAATGCGGTACAACATGGCCAGGTAACCGGAACTCCGGTAATACTACCTGCCCCTTCTGAAAACCTGGAGACCTTTTTGCAAAAATTAATTGCCGGATTTAAAACGGTGAACAATCAAAACGGGTCAAAGGCCAAAGCCATCAGCTTTTGTTTTCCGGGACCCGCCGATTACAAAAACGGTATTATTGGTAATTTGGAAAACCTGCCCTTCTTCCGGGGAGGTGTTCCTCTTAAAAAAATATTAGAGCATCATTTTAATATCCCGGTTTATATCAATAACGATGGCGACCTGTTTACTCTTGGCGAAGCCTTGGGAGGTATCCTTCCGGAAATCAACAGACAATCGAAAAAACAGTATAAAAACCTGCTGGGAGTAACGCTGGGAACAGGATTTGGTGGTGGCATTGTAATTAACAACAAACTATTGCCGGGTGATAATTCTGCTGCAGCAGAAATAAACCGGATGAGCAGTATCATAAACCGTAACCAAAGCGTTGAAGAGGTGTTAAGCATCAGGGGAATCAGGAAGCTGTATGCCGAGAAGGCTGAAATTGATGTTATTGCCTCGCCCGAACCTTTTGACCTCTATCAGATAGCATTGGGTGATAAAACCGGAAACCAAAAGGCAGCCATCAGTGCCTGGAACACCTTTTCTACCGTACTTGCCGATGCCATTGCCAACGCCATCACCCTAACCGACAGCAATGTTGTCATCGGAGGCGGACTATCGGGAGCACATCCTCTTTTTCTTCCTAAAACCGTTGAACTGTTAAACGGATACTTTA
>QMPP01000119.1 GCA_003650425.1 Bacteroidota bacterium
CTGAGTAATAAATCATTAAAGATGGGTCTCCCATCAGGTTATAAATGTCCCAATAGTACTGTTCCGCGCTGGAACCACTTTCTGATACGGCAAAGTTACCGGCAAACACATGTTGATCCATGGTGGTAAACCAATCGGCATAGGGTTCGCCATGGTCGTGCCAGGCGCGGTCGTAATTACCCAGGCCGGTTTGTTCGTAAGGTGGAGGGTTTTCGCTAATGGTTCCTACACCCACTCCAAAATAGTAGTCCTCATCCCAGTAGGTACTATTGGAACCACCAATGTAACCCAACGCCCCTTTGTTTTGAGCACGAAGAAGTTCTTCGGCAAAACAATCGGTTTGAAACTCGCTGGTTGAACAGCAGTTGCCAATAAGTAATCCGTATTTACCCTGATTTTGCAGCGTTGGAATATCGGAAATGGTAAATGAGGGGTCGTACCACCCGTTGGGACTTCCGTGGGCGGTATAGTTGGCAAACGAAACGCCATCGCTAATATTCTGGATAATAGCAGCCGATTGGCTACCTGAATTTGGGTAGAGATAGGTGTTTGAGAAAATATCATGGGCTTCATTAAAATAGTTAATGGTTCCGTAATTAATCTGCCCGTTGCCCCAGTCATTTCCGTGGCCGCTATCCATTCCGGCAATCATAACTACCGTATCAAGGTAGGCAGGATTGGGCATGGTGTACTGCTCGTATTCCAGGGTTTTGTCGATGTAGGGTTGTAACTGGGTTGTAGTTTCGGCAGAAAACCTACCGTAGTAGAGTTCCGGGAAAAGGTCGTTGGTGTATTCGCAACTGTTACGGTCGGTTACGCCGTCTCCATTGTTCCACACATCTACCTGCGCGATATCACCTACAAACAGCGCAAACGACGGTGCAGGATCTTCTGTGGTTCCAAAATTGTAAAGGTTTTCAAGCCATGCTTTAATATTTTCTTTGGTGTTTCCTATTACATCGGTATAGCCTACCACCACGTTAAATCCTTTTTTTGTTTTCCATTCGATGAATGGTTGAAGCTGTTCTTCAAACATACGGTCGGAAACAATGGCATATTTAACGGGATAATGGGTTAAAGTATCGCGTGATACAGGCCTGGAATAGTTGAGGAGCTGCCTGTAGGTAGCCTCAAAATAGGGCGAATAGTAACGTTCTTTCAGCCGGTTGGTTTTGGCCAGGTTTGCCCCTTTAAAGGCAACTTCAAATCGAAGGTCTTCGTAAACACGGATGGTGTTTTTTACGGGGTTATATTGTATGGGATGTATGTTAATACGGCCAATTCTTACAGCACGCATTTGACCTAATACATCCACCGTAACAAGTTCTGATTGCGTAAAAGCATCGGTTTTGTAATTCTCTTTGTTCCAGAAAAATTCAGCGGAGTTTCCACATTTCGATTGAGAGCCCTGACAAGGGATTAGCTTATAAGGGACTCCGTTATCACTAAGTTTATACTCTTTCAACGTGTAGCTTTTAATGGTGACAACCGGTGTGGCGTCCTGAGGAATTTCAATGAGGCGGCCTCTAACCGGCAGCTCGGGATTTCCAACCTGCTGCGATTTGGCGTAATGGTCAACCTGAACACGGGCAAAAGTTCCTTTTTCGGTTTCAACAAATGCAAACTTTATAAAACCAACTGTATTAGTAAGCTCAAGTTTTAAATCTGATTTTTCGGTTAGCACCAGCGAAGGTTTTCCGGTGTTGTTTGTTTTGATGGTGCGCGATGTGGCGGTGATTGTAAATAAGCCAAAGAGTACTACTAACAGACTTTTAGCTAAAAAGGTATAAAATGTTTTCATATTAAGATAATTATAAAAGATGCAAAAGTAACAATATAATTAGGACAGACAATTGATGGGTTATTCTCGTTGTATGGAAGAGGGGTAAGTTGTTTATTTTGAAAAGTTATAAATAAGAGGGTAATGATTAGGGTGGCGAAAAGGGGGCGATTACAGTTCATTTTCCACCTTTTTTGAAACCGTCATTTTTACTTCGTCGAGGCGGTTTTCGGAAGCAGTGGTAACTTCAAAAATATAGGGCGTAATTTCAATAACTTCACCTTTCTGAGGAATGCTTTCGTGGTAGTGTAGTATAAATCCTGCCAGGGTTTCGTACTCTTCTGACTCCGGAATGTTAAGGTTGTATTTTTCGTTCAGGTAATCTATTTCGAGCCTTGTTGAAAAGTGAAATTGATTTTCGGCCAGTTGTTCTTCTTTGTCGGTGTCGGTATCGTACTCATCCTCAATTTCGCCAAAAATTTCTTCAATAATGTCCTCCATGGTAACAATACCTGATGTGCCTCCAAATTCATCCACCACGATGGCAATGCTCTTGTGGTTTTTAATAAATTCATTGAGCAGATCTTTGGCGGCCATGGTTTCCGGAAAGATGTCAACCTTGCGGATTATTTTTTTCAGGTTGGAAGGGTGTGAAAAGATATCATAAGCATGGAGGTAACCAATCAGGTTGTCGATATCACCTTTGTAAACCATAATTTTTGAGTGGCCGCTGGTGATAAAGAGGTTGATTAATTCATCAATAGGGGTATCAATATCTACTGCCACAATTTCGGTGCGGGGAATCATACAATCGCGAAGCTTCACATTTTTAAAATCCATGGCGTTTTGAATCATCTGGATCTCCTGGTTGTTTTCTTCTACCTGTTCGGGCTGAAAATCTTTGATGTACTCGTCAAGGTCGACGGCACTAAAGGTGTAAACTTCATCTTTTAGTTTAATTCGGAAAACCCGTTTCAAAAGAAATTCAGAAAACCCGATGTAAAGGATGATTAACGGATAAAAGAGAATATAAAAAAGCCAAACGGGCAGGGCAAGAAATTTTAAGATGGCGTTGGGACTGATACGAAAAAGTATTTTAGGAATAAACTCGGCGACGATTAAAATAAGGAGGGTTGATAAAATGGTTTGGGTGATAAGGACAAAAAATTCGGTATTAATGGCAGCAGGAAGCAGCAGGGTAATGGGTTCTTCCAAAATTTTGGCCATCACGATTCCGTAGCCTACCAGGGCAATGTTGTTGCCCAACAGCAGCGCGCCAATAAATCGGGACGGGTTTTTATAAAATTGCGATAAAATACGTGCCGAGGAGTTATTGTTTTTTATGTCGAGTTCCTGTTTTAGACGGTTCGAGCTGACAAAGGCAATTTCGAGGCCGGAGAAAAATCCTGATAAAATCAGGGTTATCAATACGATGATATAGTCGGTGTTCATTAAGGCAAAGTTAAAAAATCCTGTGATTAATTTCCACTGTCATCAGTTTCAATCTCCGATTTTTGGATATTATAAATTTTACGTTGGCTAAAATCCTCTTTGGCTTCGAGACTGTCGCCAAAGATAAGCTTGTCGGGAGCCATGATTTTTACAAACGAACGGGCGTAAATCATTTTTTTTCGTTGATCCCAATCAAGGTTTTCAGTATTAAGCTGTTCATGGGTTTCAAAATTTTTAACAACTACATCGTTGCGGGCTTTCAAATATTTTTTCCGGGTATAGTTTATACCGTAATTAGCCCGGATAAAAGCTTTTTTTATTTCGTTTTTATCGTACATGTATACGGTAAACCCTTTGGGAAATTCGGTATATGCCTCTTTCCCATCGTATTTAATCATCATGGGTGCTTTGAGTATAACCTGTAATAGTCCCGAGTCGGTTCTTACATATTCAATGTCGTAAGCAGTTATTCCGGAAATGGTGTCGTCGGCAGTAATTTTTTTAATGGTTTCAATATTATTTTCACACGAAAAAAGCACTATCCCGATGGCTATCAGGATAGTGCTTTTTATGAAATTTTGAACCATGGTAAAGAAACTTAATGACTACTTAGCTGATCGGGCGGTAGTTTTTTCGTTAATCCAGCATCCAACGGTGTAAGGATCGCCGTCGTTAATATTGTAGAAAAACATAACCTCTTTGGTTGGAAAATGTTTTTGGTAGGCCGAAATAAGTTTGTTCATCGACTTTGCCATATCAGGTTCAATTTTTTTAGCTTTTTTGTATTTATCAACAGCAGCCCAGTAAGCAACCAGCCTGGTTAAATCGTTATTACCACATTTAGCGGCACTGGCAGCATACAAATCGCCAATAAATGCCCATGGTGTTCCTTTTTGAGGATTCACTTTGGCAGCTTTTAACGCCATTGCACGGGCTTTTCCGTTGTTGTTTTTATACTTGTAAATTCGAGCTAAATACATGTAATCGTCGTAAACTTTATCCTGATCTTCCATGGTGGTTGCCTGTTTACAGTACTCCAGCGCTTTGTCATATTTTTCATCTTTAAGATAAAGTTTTCCGATAAGAAATGCCGATTCAGGGGTTGGTTCTGCTGCGTGCAGGTTTACTACGGCATCCAGGTAAAGTTTCGATTCAACACATTTTTTGTCGTCAAGAATACTGGTAATTTTTTTCAGCAAATCAATGCTGTCAGGATGCTCATCAAATTTTTTCTGATAAATACGAACCAGCACGTCGCAAGTGGCAAACGGTTCAAACATGCTTTCGAGTGAACCTTTTACGTTTTGGTTAATTTCCATTTTTTTGGTTTTGCCTGCTGCTTTGTATTTAGCTATATTGGCATCCAAGTAGTTGCTTATTTTGTCGTAAGCATCAATAACTTCCGAAGGATCAGCTTCGCCATTTTGAGCCATACGTGTTAAAGCTCTAAAGTAGTAAATGTAAACAGCTCCCTTAGCTTTGTCTTTTTGCATCTTAATAGCATCACTTAAAACCTTATAAGCTTCTTTATATTCTGAAGGGCGGTACTTATACATGGCTACCCCTTTGTTTCCCATAATTTTACCAACCTGATCGTGACCTTTGTAGGTAGGAAAATATTTCATTCGTTTATCGAACACCATTAGCAGGGTGTCGATTAACTTCTCTTTCATGGCAGGGTCTTTTTCGTTTTTGATACGATAATCCATGATTTTTACACCGTGAATAAGCATGTTCTGACTCGAACGTGGGCAGTTGTTAAATACGTAAATCCATGGTTTAACAGCATCGTTAACCACGTCGCTTTTATACCTGCTTTGTTTCCAGTATTTGTATGGTTCGATATATAGCGATAGGTTTGTAAGACATTTAATACTGTCATTCCCATATTTTGGTTCTTGTTGTTGTGGAACCAGTTTATCAAATCCTGCGGTGTTAAAAGCAAACAAGTTAAACCCCGCTCCTAAAACCAATAACAATAATAACACTTTAGCTTTCATAACTCATTATATTAAAAAGTAAATCAATTTATTTATATCTTCTTTTATAAAACCACTGTTCGTTTATCGATAATCCAAGTGTAAAGTTAATAAAACTTTCGCGTAGTAAACCAAAGTTGGTAGTACCTCTGCTTCTGTATTCAGCACCTAAACTAATGGTGGTTCTGCTTTTCCTTACAGGAAATTCTGTTCCAATACTTATGCCAAACTCACTCAATTGATGTCCTCGCAAGGTTAAATAGGATAATCCGTAGTGTAAACCGGCACGATAGGTCATTTTTTTAAACAAGGGCGACAAGGTTGTGTGTAGGGGGGTGTATTGTCCACCTAACGATACTTTCCACGTGTTGCTAATGGAGTCGGAAACACCAAAAGATTTAAATTTTTCCCATTGTTGGAATTCAAAATCAAAACCGGCCATCCAAATACCTTTTTGATAATAGGTAATACCGAACCCTGTTCGCAGCGGAATGACCACCGTTCCCTCTTCATCAGGTATGTAAAAGATGGTGTCTTTGTCGTAATCCACATCCTGGTAACCTCCGAAAAGTGTTTTGCCCAGTATGTTACGTGTGGCCTTCGCATTGACAGCAGGTGCATATATGACGCCAAGGGTCAGTAGTTTTCTGTCGCCAAAATGGATGTCGTATTGTGCTCCGAAATCGTAAACAAAATCATGAAGGTTTACATCTCTAACGGTTCTGGTTCCTAAAATGTTGATGGAGTCGGCAAAATAGATGAGGCTTTTAAACGATCCTTGTCCAAAGGTGTAGTTGATGTTAGCGCCTACTCTGAAATCTTTGGAGACCTTGAAAGCGTTGCCCCAGTAAACTTGATTTATACGTCCTTCGCCATCCAGGTTGTTAATGATGTCGGTAAAATTGTATTGACTCATATCAACAGTAATATCAATGTTGTAGCCAATTTCACTAAAAGGCAACAGTCCAAGACTTGTTTTCCACCAGCTGGTTACAGGAAATCCCATCAGAATATAGCTGAGGGTAATACTGCTCGAGTTTTCTGCTTTGTAGAGATTGTTTAACGTGCCTGCTTCGGATTTGATGCCTGTTTCAAAAACAAAAAAGGTGGAATCGAATACACCGTACGAAGCGGCGTTGTTAGGGTTAACATGTCGCGGATCGGAGTAGCCAATGGAGACACCTCCCATTGACTGCGATACATTATTTACGTTTCGACCTTTTAAATCACCTAAACCGTAATAGGAATAGGGTGAATTGATACGGTTTTGGCTTAATACAGTTAGCTGTACCAGCACAAAAATCCATAAAATATTTCTTTTGTTAATCTTCATTAAATTTTAGGATTTCAATTAATCCCTGCATCACAATATTTGGGGTTGCAAAGATGCTATTTTTTAGCTTTTTATCAAAATATTTATAATCACCCCCGCTGATAATAATTTTCAAGGGGTTATGTTGTTGTAAATAGCGGTCGATAATGCCGTCAACTTCAGCCAGAACGCCATTTAATACACCACTTAAAAGTGAGGTTTTTGTGTTGATACCTATCAAAGATGTCTCCTCAATATTTTCTATTAACGGAAGTTTATCAGTAAAAGTATGGAGGGCTTTAAATCGCATTTGAATACCCGGACTAATGCCACCACCAAGGTAATTTTTATTGGCTGTTATCAGGTCGTACGTTATTGAGGTGCCGGCATCAATAACAAGTACGTTGCTGTGGGGAAAAATTTTTATTGCTGCGGCAGCGCCTGCTACTCTGTCCTTGCCCAGTGTTTCGGGCGTAGCATATTTGTTGATAAACGGGAGAGGGGTTGAAGGGTTTAAACTGATGTGTAAGAAATGCTCCTCGAGCCAGTGATCGATTTCGACAGGATAAAAGCGTACTGATGAGATGATGGCGCTTTTTATGTCGGGATATTGTATTAGCATTTTTTGTAACGATTCGATGGTAAGTACAGGCAGTTGCTCAATGGTTGTGGTATAATCGTCATCAAAAACAGCTATTTTTACCAGAGTGTTACCAATGTCGATGATTAATCGTTGCATAGAGGCGATTTATATTAAGGTGCAAAAGTACGTTACCTGAGTCATTGCAAAAAGAAAATTAATTTTTTTTAATGAAAAATATGAAGAAGAGAAAAAATATATATCTTTGCGCCTCCAAAAACGAAGGTACCATAGCTCAGTTGGTAGAGCAACGGACTGAAAATCCGTGTGTCCCTGGTTCAATTCCAGGTGGTACCACGCTTTTATACCCTGATAATCAATGATTATCAGGGTTTTTTATTTTTGTCAGGAAGGGTTTGTAATAATTATGGGTTTTCTATCTCTTATCTCTTCTCTTTCCCTGATAGCTGTTTTTGCTTTTGCCTCTGTTGTTGCCGTCTCTGTTGTTTCTTTCTTTTCGCGGGTAGCGTTTTTTGTTGCCAAAGTTGCGGCCAGCGCCTCGTTGGTTGGGCTTCCATTCAGGACCTTCGCCTATTTCTTTGGGAAGTGGAAGCTTGTCAACCTCTTTACCTATTAGCGCTTCGATGCGGCTGAATTTGTACATGTCGTCTTGGTTGATTAGCGTGATGGCTAACCCCGTAGAGGTTGCACGGGCGGTACGCCCCACGCGATGCACGTAATCTTCGGCATCGCCGGGAACATCGTAATTAATTACAATGTCGATGTCTTTAATATCGATACCGCGGCTTAAAACATCAGTAGCCACCAGGACACGGGTTTGCTTTGACCGGAATGCCCTGAGCACCTCCTCGCGTCGCGACTGCTCAAGATCAGAAGAGATGCCTTCTACTTTATAACCGTTTCCGCGCAAGCCTCTCACAATGTCGTTTACCTTTTTTTTGGTAGAACTGAAAATCAGAATACTTTTGACATCGGGTTTTTTGGCGATGAGTTTTTTTATTAAAGCTGTTTTTTGTGCTTCGTAAGTAAGAAAAGCTTCTTGTAAAACTCCTTCGGCTGGTTTGGAAAGACCGATGGTAATTTCTACCGGGTTTTTAAGAGCCTTGGCTGCCAGCGTTTTTATTCGTGGTGGCATGGTGGCGCTAAACATGAGCGTTTGACGGTTTTTAGGAAGATAGGAGATGATTTTTTGAATGTCATCGTAAAAGCCCATATCCAGCATACGGTCGGCTTCGTCAAGAATTAAATATTTAAGGTCTTCAAACTTTACATAGCCCATGTTTAAATGAGAGATGAGCTTTCCGGGCGTGGCTACCACAATTTCGGAACCACGGGTGAGCGCTCGCTTTTGTTGCTCCCATTCCGAGCCGGTGCCACCGCCATAAATAGCAATAGACTGGGCGTTGGTAAAGTAGGAAAATCCTTGTATCTGCTGGTCTATTTGAAGGGCAAGCTCACGGGTAGGTACAATAACCAATACCTTGGTTTTGGGTTGGTCATTTTCCAGCAATAAGGTGTTAAGCACCGGTAAAATAAAGGCTGCTGTTTTTCCTGTTCCTGTTTGTGCGCAGGCAATCAGGTCTTTTTTATCTAAGATGGCAGGAATGGCTTGCTCCTGAATGGGCGTGGCCTCTTCAAAACCCATGTAGGAGATGGCCTCCAATAGTGTTTCGGATAAGTTAAGTTCTTTAAAATTCATTTTGGAAATCGGTGATAATAAACAATTGATATGATTTTGCAAAGTTAACAAACTAATGATACGAGAAAAGTGTGTTGAAAATTACAACATAATGCAATTGGAATAATATCGAAATTAGGAAGATATGGTGGAACCTATGCTCACCGTGACATTGCCTTTGAGTTTGGAGCAGCAATAAGTTCAATAATTAACTGCACCGCAAAAGATTGGCGAGAAGCAAATCCTGAACTTGTAAAAAAAGGAATGAATATTAGAGATATTGCGAGCATAAATGAACTTACTATCCTTTCATACATAGATAGTATGAATGCGGAAGTGATACGAAAGGGAATTACAAAAAATGAAAGATGTTTGTAGCTTGAAAGAAACGTTTCAAAATCCGTCACGCA
>QMPP01000305.1 GCA_003650425.1 Bacteroidota bacterium
ATTCAGCCGTTCGAACCAGTTGGCAATACACATGATCGGGACGATATTCGTTAAACAGCTTTTTAATTTTCCTGTTTGCCCCGGCGTTGTAAAAATAGCCAACCTGTAAGGGAAGCCCCTTTAAAAAGGCTCTGAGAATATTAAAAGGAATAGCATACCAGGGGAGATCGATAAAATTAATGGAACGGCAATAGGGTTGCAATTTTCCAAACGCTTTCTGTTTATCCAGCTTACGATTGTGATTAAGGGCACACAAAATAATTTCGTTATGCTTTGACAACGATTTTATTTGCTGAAATGCACGCAGCTTATCCCCCTTTTCCAAGGGATAAGGAACACGCGGAAGAATCACAAAAACCCTCATTTAACCTGAATTGATGTTGACCTGACAAAAGGGCAAATTTCGGATATTTTTAAACATGTTTTAGACAATGGTTACAAAAATAACCTGTTTGCCGGCATATCAGCAATAAATAATAACTGCTGACCGGCTAAAACAAAAGTTAAAGGGTGCTTCCTTGCTGTTTCCTCTGTATGTTGTACAGTTTTTATTGAGTCCGTCCTCCGACTCTAAGTCGAGGGACGACTGGAAAACCGGAAAACCAGAGGTAAAAGCAAAAACTAATTTACGATGTATCAATATCGCTATTCTTTTACAAAACGGGTAACAAAAACCTTGCCTTCCGGTAACGATATTTTTAGAAAATAGATGTCGGGGTGTAATTCGGAAATATCAATTCGGTTTCCTGTACCAGCATCAATCAATTTAAAACATTTCCCTGAAACTGAACAAACCTCAATTTTGTTGTACCCTTTTACATTTTTTATCCATAATTCCCCACCGGCCGGATTGGGATAAACAGCCATGACTTTTTCAGGAAGAGTTTTTACCGAAGTTATCAAATTAAAATGTACCTGATAAGTCATTTGGGTAACACTATCGGCGGCTGTAACTTCTATAAAACCATCACCGGGAACCGTGTCTGCCTGTGTGATGATTTTGGTAGCTGTACTGTCGGTGGGTGTTCCATCTAACACAGGAATACTATTTCCTTCCGGAACATCATACTCGTAATAGGTGGTGAGCGGGTCAAAATTTTCGATGGTTACGCCGTTTATTGTCAGGTCGGAAAGGGTGGCATCGTTCCCAAGGTAGTAAAAATAAACCGTGTAAGTTTGGGTTGTATTTCCATCTTCCGAAGTAACTTCCAGGGTAGCTGTCCCGTCAGGAGATATTGCCTGCGTGGTTATCAGGGTCGCCAACGGATCGGTGGTAACACCTGCCACCACAGGAATAGGATCACCGTTGGGAACAACATATTCGTAATACAGTGTATCAGGATTAAAATTGGCAATAGTAGTCCCATTCACGGTCAGGTCGGAAAGAGTGGCGTCAGTTCCGGCTACATGAAAATCGATGGTATAAGTGAGGGTAGTAACCGAATCTTCGGCCAGTACCACTACCGTTGACTGCCCCGGAACTGCCGGAGCCTGCGTGATGGTAACAACGGCATTGCTATCGCTGGCCGTAGCCCCGGTAACGAACGGATTGCCTGCCGGAATTCCAACATCGTAGTGCAGGGTGTCAGGATTGAAGCCATCAACCGTAACATTGTTCACCGTAAGGTCGCTTAATGTGGCATCGTCGCTAAGGCCGGGAAACCCGATATGGCCATCGGTAAAAATATTTTGCATATAGATATCGCGCTGCGTATCGCTATCCTCCCAAACCACTATAAACTGGTCGTTGTATATGGTTGTATAAGCTTCATGAAGTTTTTCGCTAACGCGGGTTGACATATCCGAGATGGCCGGAGCCCAGTTAAAGTTTCCGTTTTCATCCACCGAAAAAGCCTTAACAGCACGATTAACCGTACCTCCTCCAATATACTCCTCGTAAGCAATAAGTGCATTTTCACCATCCATAGCTCCCCCGATAATGTTGGCAGTGGTTTGAGTCATGGGGACAAATTCCTGTCCTGTTGAACCCCAGAGCTGTGCTCCGGTAGCCGAAAACTTCTGACCCTGAATAGCAATCTGACTTTGGTTTCCGTTATACTTATCCCAGGCAACCACTACCTTTCCACCACTGTTAACACCAATTATCCGAACGTTCTCATGATTAAACGTTCCCTGATCAGCTACCTCCTCACCATTGGGCGACCATGCAATCGTTCCATTACAATTTACATGTTGCACAAAGCCCTGCAGCTGCATATCGTTATTGCGGTCGTCCACCCAGCCAACCAGAATACCGTCAGAATCATCTGAAGAAACCTCCAGGTTTGTCCAGGCCGAAATACCTCCTGCGGTGGATATGGCAGCATCCGAACTCCAGACAGCTGTTCCGGACGCATCAAATTTTTGAGCGTAAACGTGTCTTGTAGGTGAGTAGGATGGGCCGGTTTGTTTATAAAAAGCCACGATAAAACTATCGTCGGAGAGGCCAATAGCCACAGGCCCTGTGTAATCCTGTGTTCCTGCCTGATAAGTAATTCCCTGGCTTCCCCAGGTTAAGGTCCCGTCAGGTTCAATTTTTTGTAGAACAACTTGCGTGTGAGGAGACACCGGACGCTCCCAGGTTACCAAGGTATTATTTTGCCCGTCAACACATATTTTCGGGGCATATTCATCTTCCGTGGCA
>QMPP01000306.1 GCA_003650425.1 Bacteroidota bacterium
CGAAAAGAAAAAAACGCAAAGACACAAAAAACCTTTGCGCCTTAGCGTCTTGGCGGTTAAAAACCCTTAGCGTCTTAGTGGTAAAAATATTATAAACAAAAACCTTTGCGTCTTTGTGCCTTAGCGGTGAAAAAAAGAATACTATGGAGTTAAAAGTTACCGAGCATATTGCCAAAGCAGACAAAACGCTATTCTCGTTTGAGCTGCTACCGCCCCTGAAGGGTCAAAACATCGAATCGATACAAAAAGCCATTGATCCGCTGCTGGATTTTGATCCGGCTTTTATCAACATTACCTATCATCAGCAGGAGGTGGTTTACGAGGAGCTGAGCAACGGGCTGATAAAAAAACGGGCTGTCAGAAAGCGTCCGGGAACAGTGGGTATTTCGGCAGCCATCAAGTACCGTTATAACATTCCGGTAGTGCCGCACATTATTTGCGGTGGCTTTACCCGCGAAGAGACCGAAAATGCTTTGATTGACCTCCATTTCCTCGGTATTAAAAATCTGTTGGTGGTTCGTGGCGACCCGCCAGCCAATACCCGTATTTTTAAACCCGAGCCGGAAGGTAACGAACACGCCTCCGACCTGATTGAACAGGTGATGAACCTTAACCGTGGCATCTATCTGGACGAAGGGTTAAAAAATGCCACCGAAACCGATTTTTGCATGGGCGTGGCAGGGTATCCTGAAAAACATCAGGAGTCGCCCAATTTTGAAAGTGACCTCCACTTTCTGAAAAAGAAAATCGAAAAGGGAGCCTCTTACATTGTTACCCAGATGTTTTTTGATAATCAAAAGTATTTTGACTTTGTAAAACTGTGCCGTTCCAAAGGAATTGATGTTCCCATTATTCCGGGGTTAAAACCGGTTTCCACCCAATCGCAACTGGTTTCCATCCCCAAAACCTTTGGGGTTGATATGCCCGAGGAACTGGTGAAAGAGGTACTAAAATGTAAAGATAACAAGGCCGTACGCGAGGTGGGTATCGAGTGGGCTGTACAACAATCCAAAGAGCTGTTGGCGTTTGGGGTACCGGTGCTGCATTATTATACCATGGGTAAATCGGATAACATCAGGAAGATTGCAGAGAGGGTGTTTTAAAATAGTTTTTTACCGCTAAGGCGCTAAGGCGCAAGGCTTAAATATATAAAACGACATATGAAATTTATTACTTTTTGTCTGGTATGCATCAGCATCAAAGCTGAATGTCAGAGTTTTATAAACTTCCCGCTTAAAACCTGCCGCTTTTCCGTTTGTACGCTTATAATGTAAGTTCCGCTTTTTAAGAATGAAATATCCAACTGTTTTTGCTTTACATTAATCCCGCCTTTTCGTTTTAAAACCTCTCTTCCGGTGATGTCGTAAATTTTTATAGCATTAATACTGCCTGCCTGGTCTTTGAGCTTTATTAACAGCATGTTTTTCGACGGGTTGGGAATGATGAGCAGGCCGGCCGAGCCTTCCTTTTTTTTTACTTCAGGAATATTGAGCACATAATAGGTAAATTCACTAAAAACATGTTTATATGCCGGATTCCACTTATTGTCAGCTGTATCATACAGTTCATAATTCATTATTTTCCAAAAGTCGATATTTAGATACTCGTACGTGTACCTGTCACCCCATAGTGTATCCCATTTTCCGTTATGCCACCATTCCTTGGTAATTAATTTTCTAAACCCCATTTCATTAAACTCATCATTATATCTTACACCATAATACCAATTATTGTTTATTTCATCCCAATAATATTGATAAATTAAAGTGCCACCATTGGAGTAAAAAGTTGTACTATCATTATTTACATAATACCAACGGTCACCATCCCAAATTTGCATAATTACATGTTCTAACTCAAATTGATATCGCGGCCAACCTTGCCAGTTATGGTACACTACATCAGTCCATTTTTCGCCGTTTACCTACTGATTATTTTTCCATAAATAAACTGTATAGCTATTAAACTCACCTGTTGTATCATTTATTAAAAGAAACTCTGTTTTTGAATTGTTTACCCATTGGTGAATATCGGTATGGTAATAAGAAATATTCAAGCCTATAATACTACCAAACTCATTATAAGTGAAATCTCTTTTCTTTCCCTTATCGATTTTCCAATTTTGGCCGTCCCAAACATAATTAACGTCGCTTATAAGGTGGTTGTAATTATCATAGGAAAGCTTTCTTAATTTGCTTTCCTTCCACATAGAGTCAAAGGTATTCCACGTAAAAACCCGATAAAGTGAGTCAAATCCAATGGAAGTATAGTATTGATCCGCTTTGGAATAATTTACCAATGAACCATTAACTACTGTTTGATTTATGGTAGAAACAACACGGTTGCTATCATCATATGAATAAATTACTTTGTAAGTTGTATCCGTTGCATTATTATCAACCCACAAAACCGATTTATAGTTAGGTGATGTCGAATCCCATTCCAAAAATGCTGTATGGAGAAGAAAATATTCGTCATTTATCCATTGGTAAACATCGTACCTGTGAAACTGCCATATTGTATCATTCTGTATCTGTCTGTTTTTCATGAAATTGCTAAAAGAAAAACCGGTTTGTTCTCTTTGCTGGGCATGAACCAGCAGTGAAAACACGATGAAAGCTAACATAAAAAGAGTC
>QMPP01000120.1 GCA_003650425.1 Bacteroidota bacterium
CGACAGTTTGTAAACTGTCAGAATTGAAATATAGTTAACGATTGTAAACCATGGACTAAATCGTAGAGAACCAAACCAAAAATCCAATAAACGACGTAATCCTGGAATTTTGAACATTGGTGCTTTGAAATTATTTGTATTTTGGTGCTTGTAATTTGATGCTTAATCAATACGATATGAAAATTAAAAAAACAGGTCTTTTCTTCGGATCATTCAACCCCATCCACAACGGGCATCTGATTTTAGCCAACTACATGGCGGAGTTTACTGATTTGGATGAGGTATGGTTTGTGGTGTCGCCACAAAACCCTTTAAAAGAAAAAAACACGCTGTTGCCGGAATACCACCGTCTGGCTTTGGTTCGTATTGCCATCGAGGAGCAGCAAAATCTCGGAGTTTCCGATATTGAGTTTAAAATGCCTAAACCCTCTTACACCATCGACAGCCTTACCTGGCTTTCCGATAAATATGAAAATCGTGATTTTGTTTTAATTTCAGGAACCGACATCTTCTCTACCTTTCACAAGTGGAAAAATTATAAAGAGATTTTGGAATTTTATTCCATCTATGTTTATCCACGCCCGGGAAGTGGCTTGGGAGAATATGCTAATCATCCTAAGATAAAGCGCTTTTCTGCTCCCATGATGGAAATATCTTCGAGCTTTATCCGCAAGGGGATCAGAGAAAAAAAGAACATGCGCTATTGGATGCCTGATAAGGTGTACGAATATATGCAGGAGATGCACTTTTACGAGAGGTAGTTTGTTCGCCTGACGATTCACGATATTTACTTCGCGTCATTTAGCTCCCTATGGTCAGCGCATAATGGCTTAATTATTATTAATTGATGGCATTAAAAATGCAAAAGATAATGAGGCTTTCTAACGCGTTTTTCCTAATACGTTGTTGTCATATCGTCAGGCACTACCAAAATAAAATCGGCCAGATTTCTTGTTTCATCACTAATGGTATCAATATCGGCCTGCTCAACCGTGGTAATGGTTACTATTTTCAAGCCGGGCTTGTATTGGTTAAGATGCCATAAAATACTTTGATAATTATCGGAATGATAGGAGCCGTTGTAATGAAAAAAGAGTTTTCCTTTTTCGGCATACCCGGCAATAGAAAAGGCCATGGTGGCATCCTTTACGGCCTGCGCCTTAGGAAAGTTTTCGTTTACATGGCCACCCATCCCGGGCATGTGTAGCATATCGTTGTAACATTTAATTGCTGAATCGTAAGCAATGGGCAAGGGCGCAATATAGGTTTTAGCTTCGGCATCAAGTTTTTCCAGCCCTTCAAAACCTTTTTTATAAGCTACCGAGGCGTAACGACGCGGAATATTGGTAGCGACAAATGGCAGGTTATGTTCTTTGGCAAATTCTACCAAAGGTTTGTAGTCGGTACTGTAATTGGGCCACAGCCTTGCTTCATCCTTGAAACTCTTTCCGCTAATTTTACCGGATAAATATTCATTAAGGATTAGCTGATTGTCGCGCTCGAACATTTCGGCTCCCAAAATAAGATTCTCGCCTTTGGCTTTGTAAAAATCTTTGGTTAACTCCAGCTCCATCCAGTGAGCAATGGGGTTGTTGTGACTTTCGCCAAAAAATACCACATCGGCATTCAAGGCGGCCTTTACCACTTTTTCGTATTTTACCTTTTTACCTTTTTTGTTGTAGAAAACGTAAGCAGGTTTGTCTGATTTAAAGGCCGATAGCATTAAAACGGCTACCAAGGCAAATAATATTTTTTTCATGTGTTTATAATTTTATATCTATCTTATTATTCCGTTATTTCTTCTTTAAGTTATCTTCCTGAAACACCATGGGTAGTAAATTATCGATTCCTTCGGTAGCTACCACCGATCCTTTCTGACCTTGCATAATCACCCTGATTTTATTCTTCTGGCGGTGTTCGGTTTCGGCAATAACCTGCCGGCACGCCCCACAAGGAGCAATGGGTTCTTTAATAACAAAATGGTCGGCCTTGGCAGTAATAGCAATGGCCTTAACTGCCACATCGGGATATTTCGATTTGGCATAAAACAGCGCCACTCTCTCGGCACACAGTCCCGAGGGATACGCCGTATTTTCTTGATTATTACCATGAATTATTTCGCCGTTTTCCAGCAAAACTGCTGCTCCAACATGAAATTCGGAGTAGGGTGCATAAGAATTTTTTACAGCAACCCTTGCCTCTTGTAAAAGGTTCTTCTCCTTTTCCGATAGCTCATCAGCATTGTTGTATTGTTCTACGGCAACTTCAAATTTTTTAATTTCCATTGAATATATTTTTTAGGCTAAGATACGATGTTTTTAATTCTCTTCCTTCCCAACAGCAGGAAGGAGTAAAAAAAGGCAAAAAGTGAAACCCCCGAATGGGTGTCGATGGTGTCGTCGGTTAACATCGACGAAAATATGATAATAAAAAATATCAGAAAGAAATAGTCTTTGTGATATCCCAACTTTAATGGTGGGTAAAAAAGAGCCAATAAAAACCATAATAGCCCTATCATTCCAAATGTGATAGCGATGGTAAGAAATTGGTTGTGGGCATGAAAAAAGAATTCGGGTTTCAATTTCGATTTCATTAATGTATATTCTTCAAACAATGCGTCCTCCATGTCGCCTGTTCCCACACCAAACAGAGGAGTTTTTTTAAATAGGAGCCAGGCACCTTTCATATATTCAACCCGTTGTAAAATTGAATTCCCTGAAGGGTCGCCGGAGGTGCGATAGTTTTGAAAACCGTTAATAATTTTCAAAAGCCGGGTTTTAATACCCGGATCATTTATGTAACTGTAATTAGCAATACCATGTTCTATCAGCTGAACGTCTTCTAATGATAGTTTGTTAACACCATCCGCATCTTTCCGTAAATCTTTCGAGGTAAGATACCGTTTTAATGTGTTCGAGATAGGGATGCCTTCATCGTTTAAACTGTCATATTTAATAGTGCTGCGCTTGTTCCAAGCTTCGCGAAGCTCTTTTTCACAAACGTACAATCCGATGTAGCGCCCATTTTCTATTTGGCTGTTAATATTGTTTTTGTATGGATTTTCTCGTGAGGTAAACCGGTCGAGTTGATCAACTTTAACGGGTGATGCGGTGGTGGCTTCTTGTATAACCTGGTTCAAGTATAGGTAAGCAGAGGTGGGAAGAGCCAATATTAAAAAAACGATGGCGGTTTTTAATAGTCGCGACCTAATTTTAACAGCAGTTATTACTGCAAAAATTAACAACGTAACGAGGATGGCCGTTATGCCGGTAATGGATTCAAGAATGATAAGGAATGAGAAAAACACGATGATGGCAAGAACAAATCCCGCTTTTTGTACATTACTGTAAACCGGCTCTTTAACAACAAGCCAAATGAAAACAAAAATGCTAAAAGTGATGTTTAAGCTAAAGCGGATGGGATTAATAAAAGGGGATAATTCTCGTACATCTAAAAAATCGCCGCTAAAAAAAAGATAAAACCCAATGGCTACCCCGGCAAAAACAGCGGCAAGGTACCAAAGTAAGACCTGCTTAAACTCGGTGTCGGAAAGTTTTGGCATACTTCCGAAAATTAACGGGAAAAGCAGTAGCGGAAGCTTGATTCGCAAACTTTTAACTGCAAAATCAAAATTGGCAGTATAAACAAGGCCAAGGATATAGAGAAAAAAAACAGAGGCAATAATAACCGCCGGCCGGTTGTGAAAAAATAGTTTTGTTTTTTCAATGGCATTGTGCCTGATGGTGTTGGCAATGTATTCAACGCTGTGCCAAATGGCTTCTGCGATGTTACCCTGCTTAAAAAACCGGAACACGATACGAAACGAAAATCCTGATAAAATCCACAGCAGTACGAGTGAAATTTCAAAGGCACTCTGGGTAAATTTTGACAACGGTAGACTCATGGCAATAAGTGCGATGTTTACAACGTAAACCGTGTGGTGAAAGTCGGACCGGTATTTTACCTGAGTTGCCAAAATGCTGCTTTAAATTATTTCTCTTCTACAGAGGTTTTGCTAATGCCCTTTAAAATAGATTGATACTCATCGACATTGTTAATTACCTCGATGGCTTTGGCTATTTCCGGATCATCAATTAACGACGACTGGACTTTCCCTTTTTGATAATAGTAACGCGTTATAATTTCGATGCGTAACAACTGCTTAATCTCTTCCTTGTTTTTATCAAGATCCTTCTTTTTTTCCTCTTTAACCTCCTTTTCAAGTATCTGTATGGTTGAGTCGATGGCTGAGGCATACGCTTCACGTTCGGCGCTCTCTCTTAACCTTTTTAGTACTGCTTCTGTTTCGGTTTTGTAATCAAACTTGTCTCCAACAAAATTTTTAAAGGCCTCAAACAAAGAGTCACTTACCGTGAATAAACCGGGATCGGAAATAGAATCGTGCCGGCTTCTGTATCTGTTGGCAAATTTAAAAATGTAGTTTTGCGCATATAAGTCACCTGTAACCTGGTTAAACTTTTGGTTCTTTATTTTTATATCGGGTTCAATTCCACCTCCATCGTACACGGTTCGACCTCCTTTGGTTTTAAAGGCGTTGATGAGTGAATCAGGTACTTTTGATGGGTCATCTCCCTGCTGACGGTCGAAATAGTTAATGGCCTGAATACATCTTCCACTGGGGATATAGTATTTGGCGATGGTTACCTTGAGTTTAGAATTGTACGATATGGGAATAACATTTTGAACCAACCCTTTACCAAAGGTTCTGCTACCAATGATTACCCCGCGGTCGTAATCCTGCATTGAGCCTGAAACAATTTCAGAAGCAGAGGCCGTGTTTCCATTAACCAAAATAACCAATGGAATTTTAGTGTCAATGGCGGCCGCCTGTGTATTGTAGGTATGGGTGTTCGCTTTAATTTTGCCTTTGGTTTTGACAATTAACCTGTTTTTTGGCAGCCAGATGTTAGCAATTTTGACTGCTTCATTCAACAGCCCGCCACCATTCGACCGTAAATCAAATACAACACCCTTTAAATTCTTGTGCTCTTTTTTTAGTGTTAGGAATGCGTTTTTGACATCGTTACCGGCATTTTGGCTAAACTGAATTAGCGAGATATAACCAATATTTTTTGAAACCATGCCATAATATGGAACATTGGGAATTTTTACCTTTTCGCGAACAATGGTGTAAGTAGTATCGGTATTTGAATTAAAATGGCGAATGGTTACATTGACCGCGGTGCCTGGGGTGCCTTTCAGTTTTTCACTTACTGCAGAGGTGCTTTTGCCTCTAGCCGAATCTCCGTCAATAACTCGAATCTCATCACCGGCCTGTAATCCCGATTTTTGTGCGGGAAAGCCCTCGTAAGGTTCCGATATCACTACCCAGTCGCCCTGCTTTTGTATCATAGCTCCAATGCCGCCATACTCTCCTTTCGACATCAGTTCGTAATCCTCCATTTTCGACTCGGGAATATAAACCGTGTACGGGTCAAGGTTTTTTAGCATGGCATCAATGGCATCCTGGTTAAGGTTGCCGGGGTTGATGTTATCGGCATAATTTAAATTAAGCTGACGCATGATGTCACCGTAAATCTCCAAACTTTTAGAAATCTCGAAATTATTCTCTTCCTGCGCGATAATACTTCCCGATAAAAAAATAACGGCAAGCAAAAAGGTCATCTTCAAAAATCTCATAGTACTATTTAATGTTTTTATATTCTGTTTTTATTAGGGAACGGGATCGTAACCACTACCTCCCCAAGGATTGCATGAGGCTATTCGTTTAATGGCCATCCAGCCCCCTTTGAACGGGCCGTACTTTTCGATGGCTTCAACACTATACGAAGAACAGGTAGGTGTATATCGGCACGATTGCCCTAAAAAGGGCGAAAGGGTGTATTTGTACACATGAATTAAAAAAATAAAAAACTTACCTATTGCCTTTTTCATCCCTCTTTTTTAAACGTTGTAAAATTAGGATTATTTTCTTTTCTATTTGATGGTAATCCATTATTGTGTTGGCAACATAAATTAGGCCTATTAGTAAAGTACCTCCAGTATTGTTTTGTTGTAGGTAAAGCGTCGATTTATTTTTCCGGTAGGCTTCGCGAATCAGCCGTTTAACACGGTTGCGCTTTACGGCTTGTTTAAATTTATTTTTTGAAACCGAGATAAGCAACTGAACCGGATAATCGGATGGCTCGGGTGCGATATGGTAAACCACCTTGAATGGATAAATGAAAAAACTCTCCCCATCTGAAAAAAGCTCGCCAATACGTTTCTTGCTATGAAGCCGCTCCTCTTTTTTAAAATCCTGATTCAAAATGGTACTTTTCGTTAAACAGCACAAAAGTAATGTTATGACCTAAATATGCAAGGCCAAACATTACGCAGGCCGGTTTATTTAATAAATCTTAAGAGTGAATCGAAAAAATTTTTTTTTCGCGATTTATTTTTTTCGTCGGGATTTTTTAGCCTGTTTGGTTAAAAATTCATCAAGTGCCATGGTCATGGAGGGTGCCGATTGAGTTGGTGCCGGAATATTTAAGGTAAAGTTGGCATCCTTAACCGCCTTGGTTGTTGTGCGCCCGAAAGCGCCAATAATTCTATCTTTCTGCTGGTATTCGGGAAAGTTTTTTTGCAACGATTTAATGCCGGCAGGGCTAAAAAAGATTAAGCAATCAAAGCTGTTTATATCAACATGCGAAAGGTTGGCTGCCACTGTTTTATAAATGACAGCCCTGGTGTACTTTATTTTGGCACTATCGAGCAGCTTAAACATGCTTTGCTTGTGAATATCTGACGATGGAACTAAAAAGTCTTCGTCGCCATGTTTCTTAATAATATCAATGAGGTCGGAAAACTGCTGTTTTCCAAAAAATATTTTGCGCTTACGGTATTGAATATATTTCTGTAAATAGAAAGCTGTTGATTCCGAAATACAGAAGTATTTCATCGTGTCAGGGATGCTAAACCGTAGCTCTTTGGCCATTCTAAAATAGTGGTCAACCGCGTGGCGACTGGTTAATATTACTGCCGAATGATTGGAAAAAGAAACTTTTGTTCTTCTAAACTCCTGAGATGAAATACCTTCAACCTTGATAAACTTTTCAAAGCTAATGTTAACATTGAATTTTCTAATAAGTTCGGCGTAAGGTGTTCGTTCCAAATCAGCCGGTTTCGGCTGCGAAATAAGGATGTTCTTTACTTTCAATTTAATTCCTTTTTTATTCCAACTTCTACTAAAAGTCAGCTAGTTATACATAACTAACCCGTAACTTTCCAACAACTTCAAAAGTACAATTACAGGTACTATTTCAAGGGCGCAAAGGTACAAAATATTGTGATAAAGCGAAATTTTTGATGACTTTAGACCAATATAAAGCGAAATGCCCCATTTGTAAACGACTATTAAAAGCAACAGTACCAGGCCTGAATAGTAAAAAAGAGGGGATGGATTATTAAGCAAAATAAGTAATAAGGGCATAAGCAGAAAGCTTTGGATAATGTCGGCACGAAAAGATACCTTTACCTGTTTAGCCGCTAAACCCTGCCTGTCAAATAAAAATCCGATAGCATAAATAACCATGAAACGCAATAAGTAGTAAAGTGCAATAAGTGTAGAAATGATAAGAATAAACTGCCCGGGTGAATAATCAGAAATCAGATTTGAGAAAAAGTTTTCCGCCAGCAGGAACACAACAAGGCTTGTGGTAGCAATAAATGTTGTACCCAAAAGCGTGTAAAGCACAAAACCCGGTTTAGCAAATTGGTTGTCAGAGTACTTCGTTTTATGTTTCGATCCCTCTCGAGAAAGCAATCGTAGTACTCGTTCAGGAAAAAAGTACCATATTAACGACAATATAAAAGTTAACAGGAGTACTCCCACGGTAAGCCATCCCGAAAAATCGCTGTTTTTTAAAATAATATCAATGGGCGTATTAACCTGCTGCAAGAACCGTCCTGTTATGGGATGCTGAAGCAGGGCGACTGCTGTGTGAACAGTATCTGCCGATGTATCTTTCAGTGGTTGCTCCAATAGCAATACTGCCTGTTGAACCGTATCGGAATGAAGTGGTAAAACAATGTGATTGCCTATTGAATCGATATTTAAAAACTGTGTTGCCAAATAGAACTACTTTACTGAAAAACAAACTAATAAACAAACTAAAAAAGTTGTTAAAAAAATAACACTAAACCCTTAATCCTGCAAAATTAGTAATACTTTTGCAGCGTCAAATTTAAATATAATAAAGTATTGAAATGGAACTATTAAATAAAATTCATAACATGGCCAAGGAGGCCGGCAAGACCATCGTTTTGCCTGAGGGCACCGAGGAAAGAACAATGAAGGCCGCAAACTATGCTTTAGAGCATGGTTTGGCAAAAATTATTTTGCTGGGCGATGAAAACGAAATTAAAGCCAGGGCGGCCGAATTGGGATTAACAAGTCTCGACAAAGCCCGGCTGATTAATCCGGTCAATTTTTCGGAAAAAGATTATTTTGCTGATAAGCTATACCAGCTGCGTAAAGGAAAAGGGTTAACCATGGAGCAAGCCGTTCAGTTGGTTGAAGATCCGTTATACCTTGCCACCTTATTAATAAAAGAGGGTAGAGCCGATGGCGAAGTAGCAGGTGCCAATAATGCTACCGGCGACGTGTTACGCCCGGCTTTTCAGATTGTTAAAACGCTTCCCGGTGTTAGTGCTGTGTCGGGTGCTTTTATCATGATTCTTCCCGAGCATAAAAAGCAGTTTGGCGAAAACGGTATCCTGGTATTTTCCGATTGTGCCGTAAACCCCGACCCCACCACAAAACAGTTGGCCGAGCAGGCTGTCGAAACAGCACGAACGGCAAAATACATTGCAGGCATCGAGCCCAAAGTTGCCATGCTAAGTTTCTCTACCAAAGGAAGCGCCAGGCACGAAAAAGTTGATAAAATAGTTGAGGCTACCGCACTGGCTCGGGAGATGGATCCCGAGTTAGCTATTGATGGTGAACTACAGGCAGATGCAGCTATTATTGAAGCCATCGGTAAAAAGAAAGCACCGGGATCGGCCATTGCAGGTAATGCCAACGTGCTGATATTTCCCTCGCTTGAATCAGGCAATATCGCTTATAAACTGGTACAACGGTTGGCTGACGCCGAAGCAGTTGGCC
>QMPP01000307.1 GCA_003650425.1 Bacteroidota bacterium
GCCTTTAAACCGTTTGCCGGTCATCATCAGCTCTTTAGCACCAAATTCACCGATGCGTTTAATCACAAAGGGAGAGATAGTTGCCGGGGCTATGCCGATTTTAACTTCGATGAAAGCAAAAGTGGTGTTTTCTTCCGCAATTACTATATCACAGGCGGCCAGCAAACCGTTTGCTCCGCCAAAGGCTGCTCCGTGTACCAAAGCGATGGTTGGCAACGGACATTCGTAAATGGCACGAAAGAGAGCGGCCAGTTTTTTACCGTCTTTTACATTTTCTTCAAACCCGAAACCGGCAATACCTTTCATGTAGTTAAGGTCGGCACCGGCACAAAACGATTTGCCTTTCCCGCGCAGCACAACTACCCTGACCGATTGCTCTTTTTCTATTTCGTTAAAAACATCCGTCAGCTCGGCAATCATGGTATCGTTCATGGCGTTGTGCAACTCCGGCCGGTTAAGCTCAATGGTGACAATGCTGTTTTGCTGTTGAATTGAAATGGTTTTATATTGCTTATCCATAAGTTAAGTTTTACATCCTAAACACTCCGTACTTCTGCTCGGGATATTTTTTATTCAGCGACATGGCAATACCCATCGCCAGCATTTTGCGGGTATCTACAGGGTCGATAACACCATCATCCCACAAACGGGAAGTGCTGTAGTAGGCTGAGCCCTCACGCTCGTATTTTTCCAGAATAGGTTTGCGCAGGGCTTCGATTTCTTCCTGTGGCATTTCCAACCCTTTGGCGCGGTACTGGTCTTGTTTTACCGTGACTAAAACGGTAGCTGCCTGTTCGCCGCCCATCACTGAAATTTTGGCGTTGGGCCACATGAATAACAGTCTTGGATCGTAAGCACGGCCTGCCATACCGTAGTTTCCGGCTCCAAAAGAACCACCAAACATAACGGTAAATTTAGGCACGTTGGTATTGGAAACGGCATGTACCATCTTGGCACCATCTTTGGCAATACCCTTGCGCTCGTACTCTTTGCCTACAATGAAACCGGCAATGTTTTGTAAAAAGAGAATGGGAATTTTACGGCTGGTGCAAAGCTCAATAAAGTGGGTAACTTTTAATGCCGATTCGGAAAACAGGATGCCGTGGTTGGCAATGATTCCCACCGGAAACCCCATAATGTAAGCAAATCCGGTTACTACCGTAGTAGCATATTTTGATTTAAACTCCTGAAACCGGCTACCGTCCACCATGCGCATGATGATCTCTCGCGGATCCACCATTTTGCGTAAGTCAACAGGGGCAATTCCATATAATTCTTTTGGGTCGTAAATAGGATCTTCAGGTGCAATAAGATCAAGTTCCTGTTTTTCGCGGTGTTTCAGTGTTTCAAAAATGTTGCGACAAATCTGAATGGCGTGGGTGTCGTTTTCGGCAAAGTGATCGGCTACCCCCGAAATAGAAGTGTGTACCTCGGCACCACCTAATTCTTCGGCAGTTACCTCCTCACCCGTGGCCGCTTTTACCAAAGGAGGGCCACCAAGGAAAATGGTTCCCTGTTCTTTAACAATAATGGTTTCGTCGCTCATGGCCGGCACATAAGCACCGCCGGCAGTACAGGAACCCATCACGATAGAAATTTGCGGAATACCTTCGGCTGACATTTTAGCCTGATTATAAAAAAAGCGTCCAAAATGGTTTTTATCAGGAAACACCAAATCCTGTTCGGGTAAAAAGGCCCCGCCCGAATCAACCATATATACACAAGGCAGGTGGTTTTCCATGGCAATCTCCTGTGCCCGCAAATGTTTTTTAATGGTAAACTGCATGTAGGTTCCGCCTTTTACGGTGGCATCATTGGCAATGATTACTGTTTCGCGGCCATGAATTACACCAATTCCGGTGACAATTCCTGCCGATGGAAAATCGTTGTTGTATTGGTTATAAGCCGCCATGGGTGACAATTCCATAAACGGGGTATTGGGGTCGATCAGGAGATTAATCCTTTCGCGAGCCAGCAATTTGCCTCTCTCTTTATGTTTTTTTACCGACCGTTCCGAACCACCACCGGTAGTTTCTTTTAATATCCTTTTGTATTCATCCATCAGTTTAAGAAACTCTTTTTTATTGTTCTTAAACTCATCGGATTGAGTGTCGATTTTTGTTTTTAGTGTTATCAATTTTGCTGTTTTTTTGATTAAACTTTTTCCCGCATTTTTTGAGCGTATGCAATGATATGGAAATTCGGGCAATTTTAAAAATATTGTTTATCTGAAAAACTTAATACATCTTTATTTATAGTAACATTTAAATTAAGTTTTTTAAACAGGGAAATTAAATAAGAATTGTTCTTAATTAACAAAAATCAGTATCTTAGCATCCCCTAAATTCAGAAATTAAAAATCGTTATTATATGAATTATCCTAAAAAAGTAGTTATTGGCGACATCACTGTTCGCGACGGTTATCAGCATGAAGAAATATTTGTACCCACAGAGGCTAAAGTGTGGATGCTTGAAGAATCTATTCTCGCCGGGTTTAAACATCTTGAAGTAACCAATTTTGGTAACCCTAAAGGGATGCCGCAATTTAAAGATGCCGACGAGCTGTTTAAACGAATCAGAAACAGCAAGCGGGTTA
>QMPP01000308.1 GCA_003650425.1 Bacteroidota bacterium
ATTTTTCTTGACGTTTTTTGAAAAACAGAAAATGCAATTTTTGTCTCATAACTTTAAAATGATGTAAAAATAACAATATCAATAAAATATGGCGATTTTAGCCTCAATTTTGTCCATTAAGCCTAACTTCTCACTTACCTTTGTACCCAACATACGACCGTAATGGAGGAGTCCCCTGAAAGCACCAAATTTCAAGTATCAGAAACCAAATAATATCAAAATACTAGTTTTCAAAAAATCAAAACTACCTCGTTCAATGGGTTTGGGTTATTTTTATTTTTTGATATTTGATTAAAATTACCTTCTGCCCCGTCCTTCAGGGCGGGGCAACGAGGATACTGCAAATTCCCCATCCATCGATACAATTTCTTCTTCCTAACGTCAGAAAAAATCACTACTAATCGGGCAAACTTATTTATTAAACTGCACCATACTTTTTGAATCCCGGCCGGGGTCTTACCACTCAGGATAACCTGGGAAAGGATTGGAGATTTTTAAACAACTTAAACCCTAACTGACTATCGGATATCGATCCCGAAAGATTTTGGGTTAAATGCAACATCTTTGGTTAGAGTTAATAAAAAGCCCCGTGTAGATTAACTGCACGAGGCTTTTACTTTTTTTGTATTTCAACAACTAAACATCAAACTTGATTCCCTGCGCCAGAGGCAGGTCGGTGCTGTAGTTGATGGTGTTGGTTTGACGGCGCATGTAAATTTTCCATGCATCGGAACCCGACTCACGGCCACCACCGGTGTCTTTTTCGCCACCAAAAGCTCCACCGATTTCGGCACCTGAAGTTCCCAGGTTAACGTTGGCAATACCACAATCGGAACCGGCATAGGAGAGGAAGGTCTCCGCTTCGCGCATATCCAGAGTAAAGCATGCCGAAGAAAGTCCTTGTGGAACATCGTTCTGAATTTCGATGGCATTCATAATGTCGCCTTTATATTTGATAAAGTAAACAATCGGAGCAAAGGTCTCTTCCTGAACAATTTTAAAGTGGTTTTCTGCTTCAGCAATACAAGGTACCACGTAGTTACCCGATTCGTAGTCTTCGCCTTCCAAAACTTCACCGCCAAAGAGAATCTTACCACCCTCTTCCTGTACTTTTGTAACGGCATTTTGGAATAGCTCAACCGAATATTTATCAATTAACGGGCCAACCAAATACTCTTCATCCAAAGGGTTACCAATTTTGGCAACAACGTTTTTGTAAGCACCGATAAATTTATCGCGTACTTCATCATAAATGTCTTCGTGAATAATTACGCGGCGGGTGGTAGTACAGCGTTGTCCGGCAGTACCCACGGTTCCAAAAACAGTCGACATAACAGCCATTTGGATATCGGCACTGGGCGCGATAATAACAGCATTGTTACCACCAAGTTCAAGAATAGTTTTGCCAAGTCGTTTGCCAACAATTCCGCCAACACGTTTGCCAACAGCGGTTGAACCGGTAACCGACATCAATGGAATACGTTTGTCAGCCAAGAAATTATCGCCCATTACCGATGATTTGGCAACAACAAGGTTGAATACGCCCTCAGGAATATCGTTTGCTTTTAAAACATCGTTGATGATACGTTGAGTGGCAATGGCCGTTAATGGTGTTTTTGAGGAAGGTTTCCAAATTACCACGTCGCCGGCAATAGCAGCAAGAGCCGTGTTCCATGCCCAAACTGCAACCGGAAAGTTGTAAGAGGTTACGATACCAACAATTCCCAGGGGATGATACTGTTCTGACAGGCGGTGATTAACGCGCTCCGATTGCAGGTTAGTACCATTGATTAAACGCGACTGGCCCGTAGCAAAGTCACAAATATCAATCATCTCCTGTACTTCACCTAGACCTTCTTGGTAAATTTTACCCATCTCAAGGGTAACCAGGGCACCGAGAGCCTCTTTTTTCTCGCGTAGTGCAAGGCCAATTTGCCGAACAACTTCACCTCTTACAGGGGCTGGCACCTGACGCCAAACTTTAAAAGCTTCCTGCGCTTTGTTAATTACCTTTTCGTAATCGTCGAGGGTGGCATTTTTTACTTTGGCAATTTCTTTGCCATTAATAGGTGATGATGATGAGGTGATGGCACCTTCGGTATCAAACCATTCCGTACCGGTTGATACTCCTTTATTGATTTCTTCTATTCCTAACTCTTTTAAAACAGAGTTAATATCAGTTACTTTACTCATAATTAAATAGTTTTACTATTTTTGGGTTAAATTCTATTTTGGGTACAAATGTATAAAAAGGCTGCTTGTTTACCTACTTACAATCAATAAAAAAGCAATCAATTTTTTACATTCTTTCCGGAACCTCAATGCCCAGCAAGGCCATGGCCGATTTAATCGTGTTCCCGGTAAATTCTGATAAGGCAAGACGGAAAGTACGTTTGCCTGAATCCTCCTCTTTTAGTATGGTTATCTCCTGGTAAAACTGATTGAACTCCTTGGCCAGATCATAAACATAATTTGCAATCATGGCAGGACTTAAATTTTGAGCTGCCAGCTCAACGGTAGTAGGATAATCGTAAAGCAGTTTGATTAAGGATTTCTCCTTAGCCGCCATTTCAATC
>QMPP01000309.1 GCA_003650425.1 Bacteroidota bacterium
AAAATTGCCGTACTGGTAGTTACAACAAAAGGGGCGCAACGTGCTTGTGAGTTTGAGGTGGTTAATAAATTATTTTATCCGTTTACCCTTTCGGCTACTTTTTTAAAAAAGAATGTCAATCAAACACCGGCAGAGGCTGAAAAGATTATTGATGATGTAATTAACCTGTCGATAAAATATAACAAAGAACCTGTTATTTATTATTCATGGGGATTTGGCGACCCTTATGGCGACCCCTGGAGTATTGAACTTATGATAAATTCCATTGAAAAGATGGCTTCCAAAGGATTACGTTATTTTCCTTTGTCGGATATTGCCGGGGAAGTTTCTCCTAAATTAATAAACAAAGTATTTACTGAATTGATAAATCATTTTCCCGCATTTGATTTTGGCTTTCATCTTCACTCATTGCCCGCTGACAGAATCCCCAAAACAGAAGCAGCTTACAATGCCGGCGTAAGAATGTTTGATTCAGTAATCGGTGGGTTGGGAGGTTGTCCCATGACCGGCAAAGAGCTGGTGGCCAACATGGATACGGGAGTTTTGCTGGATTTTTTTGAAAGTAAAGGAGTTGTTACAGGAGTTAAGAGGGAGTGTGTAAAGGTACGAAGAGGTACTTGGTTATGACCTGGTATCGAAGGGAAAATTACACTACCACTTTCTGTACCTGTTAAATAGTGGCGGAACGACTTATTAAAGATAATGGCATTGGAATGACCGAGAAGAAAATTAACGAATTGCTGTCAAAACTCTATTTTAAATTTTTGTAAACTCTCAGGAACTAAAAAAAGCTTTTTCTAAAAAGTAATTGGCGTAGCCTAAAAAAGAAAATATCTTATTTCAGGGTGAAGGTGGCAGATCCTATCTCGTGATCACCTTCAAAAATATCCACATGATAAACCCCTGGTTTTAGCTCAAGGGTTGAGCGGCGGTTCCAGTAAACACACTGGTCAATAGCCTGATTTTGATAGTTGATGGTTTGTTTAATGGAATATTGAAGTTTTTCTCCTTTATACATAAAGGAATATTGATCGCCACGGCCTTTTACCAAAATCTTTTTATTGGGACGGGCGATTCTTATATAAATAGTTTTGTTTCCGGGTTCAATAATGGTGTTTTTTCCAATGGTAAAGCAAACCTTAACCCTGTCGACACGTTTAATCTTATCAGTCGAACGCTCTTTACCACTTCCTTTTTTATGAACCGGGGTAGCCTTTAAACCAAACAACTGCAACGTGGCAGCCGCATCCACTTTATTTTTTAATTCCTCTTTTGTCTGCTGTAGCTGCTTGTTTTTTCTTTTTTCAATTTTAATCTCCTCTTTTATCTTTTGGTTTTCTTCGGTAAGTTGGTGATTTACCGTGTAAATAGAATCCATCTGACGGATATAGCCTTGCGAAATAATCTGTAATCGATTTAATTTTTTCTTGATTTTATAATATTCCCATTTGGTGTTTAGCAGCTTTTTAATTTCGATGGCATTGGCCTGGATAATACTATCTTTTGACGAAAGAGAATCGGATAATTCACCATATTCAGCCTTAATTTCTTGATGTTGAATTAACAATGAATCCAACTCTTTTTGCAATTCCGTACGCTGTACTTCCTTTTCAACCAACAGGCCTTTCATTTCGTTTTTTACCGAAATTAATTTAATGGAGAGACCTATAATTCCCAATGCCAAAATAACCAATATGATATACATCCAAAGGTTAGAGTTTTTTGGCATCTCTTTATCCTTAATTTCAAAATTATTTTTTTCGTTTTCCATTTTACCCTGTTTTAATATTCTGCTGCAAAAATACAGACATTCAGCTCTAAAAACAAATTAGTTCTGTTATACGGTGTTAAAACGGAAAAAGAGGTCAATTATTCTATTATTTTCGCAGAAACAAATAAAAAATGGCCGGCATCTACATCCATATTCCCTTTTGTAAGCATAAGTGTAACTACTGTAATTTCTTTTCCGTGGCATCCGTTAAATATCGTGATGTTTTTGTTGATGCTCTGTTGCGGGAAATGGAGCTTAGGAAAGATTACCTTACGGGAGAAACCGTAAACACCCTCTATTTTGGTGGCGGAACCCCATCAATGCTCACGATTGATGAAATAAATACAATACTTGACAAAGCCAACAAGTTGTTCAGCTTGAATCCTGATTTAGAAATTACCCTGGAGGCCAATCCCGACGACCTGAATTTTGACAAAACCACTCATTTAAAAAAATACACTCCCATTAACCGGTTCAGTATTGGTGTACAAAGTTTTTTCAACGACGACCTGCAATACCTCGACCGGATTCATTCAGGAGAAGAGGCTCGTAAAGCGATTGAAAACGTACAGAAGGCAGGTTTTAATAATATAACCATTGATCTGATCTACGGTATTCCCGGATTAACCATCGAAAAATGGAATAAAAACCTGGATATATTTTTTGATTATAATATACCTCACCTCAGCTCGTACAGCCTGACTGTGGAGCCATAAACACCCCTTCAGCATCAAATTAGCAAACGCGAAAGGGCAGAAGTTGATGAGGAACTTAGTATTCGTCATTTTG
>QMPP01000310.1 GCA_003650425.1 Bacteroidota bacterium
CAAAACAAAATCTACCTCCCCAACGGCGGACACTCCAACGTGAGCGTGGTAGGGTTTGAGGCTATAGAAACGATACCCTTGCGAAACAATAACTACAGCAACCACTCCATCACCTGGCTTTCCATCCCCCGCCACCTGCGAAATAACCATGATGGAACTACCAATACCCCCACGGTGTTTGATAAAAACAACTTTAGCAACGGGTACAACACGTTAAAAGTGGATTACAACAGAATTAAACCCGATTATACCGATGGTATTGTTAGCGCAAATTGGGACATATATAATAGTTGGCAATACACTCACAATCTCATGGAAACCATTAACAGCACCCGCGGTTACAAGCTTGACATTGGCCCCAACGGCCCCAACAAGCTTACCATTACCGGCCCGGTGGAAGACCCCAGCACTACCATTCAGCTAAAAGGCATGGATGGCAACAATTGGCCCGAGAACTGGGTGGGCTACTGGCTGTACGAGGAGCAGTCGCCATTTGATGCCATCCCGCAAAGCACCCTCGATCACCTGTTTGTAATTAAAACTCAAGACTGGTACTGTTATCGGGATTATCCTTTACCTTATAGCGGGAATTCTAGTTGGATATGCGCGCTAAGCATAGGTGTTAGCGCGCCAAGGCTGCATTATGCCGACCTCGTTATTCTTAAATCATCTGACGATATCAACTCCTTTCACTGGCTGAACAACGTCTCGCCCTCACCCTACGAGGTAAGAGATGCCCCACAGCATTACCAGTACACCGAGGAGAACGACTACACCGCCTACATGGTTGAGATTGATACCACCAACCCACCACTTGAAGTAGCGGCCTTTATTGGCGACAGCTGCATAGGGGCTACCGCCGTACTGCCCGACGACACGCTGATACTTGTACGCGGCTACGATAAAGATACCACAGGCGAGGTTACTTTCGAGGAACATTACGGAACCAAAAGTGCTCCCGCAGCTTTTAATGAATACTATGTAAAAGTACCCGGGAAGCAGGCTTGGCAACAACGAAAGATAAACACCTCCGAGCGAAAAGATCACTATCTTATCTCGTTTAAAACCAAGCAAAACCTGCAACCGGTTGAAGATGGTAATCAATTACAAATTACCCTCTTTCCCAACCCTGCACGAGGCAATGTTTCAGTTCAGTACCAAACAAAGCAACAGGGCGTATCTAATATAACGCTTTACGATATTACCGGAAGAAAAGTTTTGGAGCAATCGGCCCGGCATCCGGCAGGCATGCACATGCTGCAACTCGATACCGGCACGTTAAGCAACGGCATCTACCTGTTACGATTAACAAGCGGAAACCAAACCGGCGTGCAACGTTTAATCATTAAATAATAAACCCGATAACACCAACCTCGTTCTTGTTGAAAAACAAGAACGAGGTTACCTGAAACCTGAAACCATAAAACATGAAACCCCTCATAATCATATCCATCCTTCTCATTCCATTATTGGCTCTGTCACAAATCCGTACTGTAAAGCAAGACGGAACAGGTGATTTTACAAATATACAAGACGCCATTAATATGGCCTGGAACGGCGACACCGTACTGGTTTACCCGGGTATTTACTTCGAGAACATCAACTTCAATGGGAAAAATATTACCGTGGGCAGCCTACTGCTTACCACCGGCAACGAGAGTTATAAATACAACACCATTATTGACGGGCATAACAACGGCAGTTGCGTGGTAGCTAACAACAACGAAAGCAACGCCAAACTAACCGGTTTTACCCTGCAACACGGGTCAGGCCATAAGATGTGGTGGGATACGACTTTTATTTCAGGGGGAGGAATACTACTTGACAAGGTTGACTTTTTAATTAACCATTGTGTTATTGAAAACAACAGGGCAAAATATGGAGGAGGTATAGATTGTGGTAACTTTTCAACGCTTACTCTAAAAAATACTACAATCCGCAACAATTATGCAACAGGTGTAGGCGGTGGACTTGTGATAACAAGTGATGCCAAAGCTATTTTCGACCCTGATGCACGCTGCAACATTTACCTGAACTATGCAGCGCGCGGCTGCGAGATACACAAAGTGGTTGAAAACGACACCCTGCATGTTTACCTCGACACTTGTACCGTGCTACAACCCGACTACTACTTCTTCTCTTCCATCCAATACGAAAGTTTTTATATTGACGACATTGTTTACGACATTCAACATGCCAAACTAACTCCCGTTGACGATGACCTGTACGTTAATCCCGTTACCGGCAACGATTCTGCCGGCGGCCTCTCGCCCGACGACCCTCTTAAAACCATTGCTTACGCTTACTCTAAAATTGCCGTTGACAGCAACAACCGAAATACCATACACCTTGCCAGCGGCATCTATTCCGATACCCTGAACGGTGAAAAGTTCCCGCTTAACATACGACAATACATCAAGGTTCAGGGAGAAAGTCAGGACAGCACCATCTTGGACGGGGAGTATAAAACACATTTACTCATGGGCAATACAACAATATCAAATTACAGTTTTTCCAATATGACTATCCGTAGAGGAACAAA
>QMPP01000311.1 GCA_003650425.1 Bacteroidota bacterium
CAGCTTCCACCTCCTGCATAATATGGGTAGAAAGAATAATGGTCTTCTCCTTGCCCAGTTCGGTAATGATTTTTCTTATATCAACCAGCTGGTTGGGGTCTAATCCGGAAGTGGGCTCGTCCAAAATTAAAATTTCAGGATCGTGGATTAATGCCTGTGCCAACCCCACACGCTGACGGTATCCTTTTGACAAGGCGCCAATTTTTTTATGCCGTTCGGGGGTCAATCCGGTTAATTCTATCATCTCATTAACCCTGCTTCTGGTATTGAAGGATGTTTTATACATTTTCAATACAAATGCCAGATATTCGCTGATATACATTTCGGGATACAGCGGGTTGTTTTCGGGCAGGTAACCTATAACAGCTCTGGTTGTAAGTTCCTCCTCCGATACATCAACCCCGTTGATTAAAACCGACCCGGAATTTGGTGTAATAAAAGAGGTGATAATTTTCATTAACGTGGATTTACCGGCGCCGTTAGGACCCAGCAATCCCACTATTTCACCTTTGCTAATATCAAAGGTAATACTATCAAGTGCCTTTTGCTTACCGTAAAGTTTGGTAACCTCTTTTATTTCGACTGATTTCATGGTTTGCTTTTCTGTGTTCGACAAAAGTATAAAATATTGCCACCTGCGTTATGAGTCTGCTTTTAGCTTAAGAAATTTTAACCAATTTATTAAAAAGCTGTTTATAGTTGAAAGTAGCATTTAGAAAACAATCAGATGGAGATGCCTCTGAGTCAATTTTTGTATTTTAGCTTTTTTATTACCTCTTATGAAAAATACAAATGTATCGCGCCGAAAATTTTTTAAAGCAGCCCTTGCAGGTGCTTCTATAGGGATACTTGCCATATGGGATAAGGTGGTAAAAACAAAAGTAATAACGACTACAAAAAAGATTTGGAAGATTCCCTTTCCCCGTTTTAAAAAGATTTCGTTTGTGGAGGAGTTTGTGGTAGTAAACAATCATGGTAACCCCGAAGTTTTATCTGCTCATTGCACCCATTTAGGTTGTTTAATTAATCGGGTTGAAGGTGATAAACTTGTTTGCCCCTGTCATGGGTCGGAGTTTTCGACAAGCGGCAAAGTTATTAAGGGTCCGGCCTATCAGCCTTTGAAAAAAGTGGCTTTTCATTTTAGTGAAAAGAAAGATATGATCGTTATTGGTTGATTTTATTTTCTCAAGTTACTCCCCGAGCTAAACCTCGGGGGAGAGGGGATAAAAGAACCATTACTCACTCCTCCGGGGTTCAGCCCGGAGTGCTGGGTGAATCTGAACTTTTTATTTCTTTTTCCCTTGCTAATTTAATTTTTAACCTACCTTTGTGCCTGTTATAAAAAATTTATAATAGTGGAAGGATTTGATTGATTGCAACCACATTAAAAAAATGCTAAAACAATTTTAGCCCGCCAATCGTCAAACCCCATTCATTTTGGTGTTTAATTTTTAAAAATTATTATGTCGTATTTATTTACATCAGAATCGGTTTCTGAGGGCCATCCTGATAAAGTTGCCGATCAAATATCGGACGTATTGCTGGATAATTTTCTGGCGTTCGACCCCAACTCAAAGGTTGCTGTTGAAACTTTGGTTACCACCGGTCAGGTTGTTGTTGCCGGCGAAGTAAAAACCATCACCTATGTTGACGTGATGAAAGAGGTGAGAAAGGTCATCAACAAAATTGGCTACACCAAGGCCGAATATATGTTTGATGGAAATTCCTGCGGGATTTTTTCGGCCATTCATGATCAGTCTGATGATATTAACCGTGGTGTTGAAAGAGAAGATGCCGATTCGCAAGGTGCTGGTGACCAGGGCATGATGTTTGGTTATGCCACCAACGAAACGGATAACTATATGCCTCTGCCACTTGTAATTGCTCATGCTTTGGTTGAAGAGATGGCGGAAATACGTCGCGAAGGCAAAGAGATGACTTACCTTCGTCCTGATTCAAAATCACAGGTAACTATCGAGTATTCTGACAATAACAAACCGGAACGAATTGATACCATCGTGGTTTCAACCCAGCACGATGAGTTTGCCTCCGATGAGGCCATGCAGCAAAAAATTAAAGAAGATGTAATCAACATTCTACTTCCTCGTGTTAGGGCTACTTTCCAAAATCCGACTATTCAGGCTCTGTTCGACGGTGAAATTATTTACCATGTTAACCCTACGGGAAAATTTGTGATTGGAGGCCCGCACGGAGATACAGGATTAACCGGCCGTAAAATTATTGTCGATACTTATGGCGGAAAAGGAGCTCATGGTGGCGGTGCTTTCTCCGGAAAAGACCCTTCCAAAGTTGACCGTTCAGCTGCTTACGCTTCCAGGCATATTGCCAAAAACATGGTGGCTGCCGGTGTTGCTGACGAAATGCTGGTACAGTTGTCGTATGCTATTGGTGTTGTACAACCTGTTGGGGTTTTTGTAAATACTTACAATACTTCAAAGGTTTCGCTTTCAGATGGTGAGATTGCCAAAAAAATTCAGGAAATATTTGACCTCCGTCCTGCTGCCATTGAGCG
>QMPP01000121.1 GCA_003650425.1 Bacteroidota bacterium
ATTGCCAAGCCTGCCGAAATATCATCTATCGAAGCATTTTCGCGTAACGATTGTTTAACTTTAGAGTTCATAAATATGGCTTTCATATCCTGGCCCCCGATATCCATGATAAACGACACTTCGGGGTCGAGAAAACGAGCTGCTGTGTAATGGGCAATGGTTTCTACTACACTCTTTGGTAAGCCGAAAGCGGCTTTAATTAAATCTTCGCCGTATCCGGTTGAAGTGGCATGCACAATTTTTAATGGTCTGTCGGGGCGTTGTTTTTTCTTTTCCTGTTCGAAAAGTTTAAGCCCTTTTTCAATTACTTCAACTGAGTTGCCGTGATTGTTAGCATAGTATTTAAACAATAGCTCGTTGTTTTGGCCAACAATGGTAATTTTGCTGGTAGTTGAACCCGAGTCAATCCCCATAAAACAAATTTCGCCTTGATATTCGTGCAGCGAAACCTGTTTAATCTTCATTTTCTCTTTGCCTGCCATCCACCGTTTTTGCTCCTCATTATTTTTGAATAATGGGTTTAGCCTGTCTTTAAAAATAATGTTTTTAGCCGATTTTTCAATTTTATGAATCAAAGATTCAACATCAAAAGATGGCTGATTATCTTCAATCGACAGGGCTGTTCCATAAGCAGGAAAGTAGAGGCTAAAATTGGTTTCAGCTACTTCTTCTTTCTTTAGCTTAAGATTTGTAATGAAAAGATTTTTTAGTTCACTTAAGAAGTTAAAGGGGCCTCCAACAAACATTACTTTGGGATTAATATCAAAGCCGCGGGCAAGCGTGTTAAGAGTTTGCGATACTACAGCTTGAAATGAGGAGATAGCAATATCGGGAATCGGTATTTTTCGACTTAACAGATTTTGAACATCCGTTTTTGCAAATACTCCACATCGTGAGGCTATAGGGTAGAGGCGCGTGTGTTTTTTGGCCAGTACGTTAAGCTCTTCGGTTGTAACATTGAGTAGCGAGGCTATTTGGTCGATAAATGCACCGGTTCCCCCGGCACAACTCCCATTCATTCTTATATCCGGTGCACGGTTCTTACTAAAAAATATCATTTTGGAATCTTCACCACC
Source organism: Bacteroidota bacterium (assembly GCA_003650425.1). Taxonomy (GTDB): domain Bacteria; phylum Bacteroidota; class Bacteroidia; order Bacteroidales; family F082; genus B16-G9. The sequence continues at coordinate 1,077 of QMPP01000121.1, forward strand.
TATGTCAATAAGGGTTTTTACTTCTTGATATTTTTTCTTTACCAATACCGATGTCGCAACTACCTCTTGTACAAAAGGTATATTTAATTTTTCGCATAAACCATAACCTGCTGAACCGGTAATTGCAATAGAGAATATGCTGTTGCCAATAATTGTTTTAGCATCTTCAAGAAGGTTAGTAACCGTTTCAAAGATTTTAGTATTGTGGCGAACATATTTACTAAAAACTACTGTGTCAGCAGGGTCTTCAACAACAATAATCTTTGCTGTTGTCGAACCAACATCCAATCCCAGCCTGACTATATTATTCGGTTTCATAATATAAATAAAGTAAGTAAGTACACACTTGCAAATGTAAACATTTAATATAAAAAGTCAAGTGTTTTAGTAAGAAAATTTCATACAATTACCTTGTTAAAATCTTAAGAAGGGTGTCATAAGGCCAAATCGTAGCACGCTAAGATGCTGGTTGAAATAAATATTGTAATAGTCCATTCCCATGTAATATGTAACAAAGACACCAACTTCTTCAAGAAATTTAGGTCTGTAAAAGAAGGTTAGTTCAAGCGATAGTCGTTTGTAATTAAAAGGCTTCCATTCGTTAAGTTCTCCAAATGTCCAGTCTAATTTAGTATCGATTTGAAAATCGCCTTTTTTATGAAAAAATTGAGGAGGGCTAACCAATGATACGCGCGTTTTCAGCTTGTACAGGCCATATTTACCAAGAATTTCGGGTTGTGTAAACGCTCTAAAATGATACTCAAAAGACGTTTCCATGAAGAGCACTTTTTTAAACCGCTCGCAATACATTGCACGGATAAAACCGGGTTCAATATAGTTGGTGGTAAAATCGCCAGAGTCCACGTTAATAGTTCCATCCGTTAAATAGGTTGGCCCTTGTTGACCGTTCGAGTGATGCTCGTAACGAAGAAAAACACTATGCATTTTACGGGCTTTTGGATTCCCAATAGAGTAGAACAAGGTAACATGAGGCATGTATGAAGGGGTTTTGACAGGTAGTGAACGAGTGTTAAACATTCGAATAATAATTTGAGGTGTTATCACCAACATTAAATGCGCCCGGTCATTTTCGCGAACAACGAAATTGGGGTTTAAGTTTCCTTCAAACACTAAGTCTTCAATGTTTCCGATATCCCAGGGCGTGGTCATGTAGCTGTTTCCCTGTTCAATATTTACTAGCTTTAAGTGGGTTGTATGATCCCACATGTTTAGCGAATCTTGTGCGGATGTTGTTGTATTTATCGTAAATAAAGAGAGAAGTACAATGAACAACTTTTTGATATTTGAATAATTATTTTTCATGGGTAACCTGGTGTGATTATTGATAAAGTTGTTTTAAGTTAAACATGCTAAAGTAAGCATATTATTTTCTGTTTTTAAACGTTTTGCCTTTGTAATCATTAAGTTAACTTTAAACAATTTCAATCTGATATTTTCAGCTTTACTGATTCAATTGAGAAAATAATTTGCGATAACTTATTTACCGGCAAGGTTGTCAACTGTAAAAAGTGTGTCTTTCAGACCCTGGTTTATCTTAATGTTTGTCATAATGATTGATGTGCTGTGTTTTTTTTTTAAATTTATCATTGATACCTTGTCAGAAACCCAGTAGCCATCTATTTTGATAAAGTGAAAAACGGATTCTTTTACTTTTCGCCCTTTTAAATTGTAAAACTCAAATTTTTCAGGATAGAAAAATTTTTTATTCAAAAATAGGGTAAGGTAACTGTACTGGGTGTCAGGTGATTTTGGTGTTAGTTTCAGGATGTAGGCTGAGTCGTTTGAACCGGTTAGCGTGGCAAGGTATTTTTCGGAATATTTTTTGGTTGCCATGTCTTCAACACTAAAATCGGATTGATTAAAGGTGTTTCCCTCTGCAATGCTCGTTATTTTTTTCGGTTTTTTAAAAAGAGGCAGGTATAAATATATTTCGTTGTTTGGTAGCGATAATGTGGCAATACCTGAATCAACTTTTGGATAGGTGTACCTGAATATTTTTTTGTTGGCATCTTTTTGTATGATGGTGGCCAACTTTATCTTTTCTTTTCGGTTGGATAGGTTTGTTAAAACCATTTTGATGTCGGCAGTTTTATCTTTAATGGCAAACATCGTATTATCCATCTTTTTTAATAAATTGTTACCGTTTTTTTGTGAAAACACCGGATTAAAGTTAAACATCAGGATTGTGGTGAGTGTGAATAATGTTACAAATTTTATTTTCATGGTTTTATTTTTTATCATTTTTGTTTTCATTATTATTTTGCATTAACATGGTTATTGGCAGAAGTGTAAGGGCTCCCAACATGGAACCGAACATACTGAATGCTATTAAGATACCGAAATAAACCATCGGAATTAATTGCGAGAATGCCAATACCAGAAACCCGGCGGTTACCGATATAAAATTAATGAAGATGGCCTTGCCGCTTACCAGTATGGTTTCTTCGATGGCCAATTTTACATTGCTGTATTTTTTTAAAGTGTGATTATAATGCGAAAGAAAGTGAATTGAATAGTCGATTCCAATGCCCATGGCAATACTGGCAACCAATACGGTTACCACATTAAGTGGAATTCCGAATATTCCCATGGCACCATACAAAATTGCAATTGTGGTTAGGATGGGAATGCTGGCATACAGCCCTTTGAAAAATGAATTGAAAATAAGACTTACAATGGCTATTACGAAAAAAATGGCAATGGTCAAACTGGCAAGTTGACTGTTAACCAGGCTTTTGTCGAGGCGGGCATTAACAAACGGCATGCCGGTTATGGTTATCGAATAATTTTTTGAGGCGTTGGCTTTTAAGTAGGGTTGTAGGAAATTGGTAAATTTTTGACTGGCGTTTTCCCCCGAATCTTTAAATTTTGCCATGATAATTCCCTGGTCGAGATCTTCGGTAACCAATTGTTTAATATTTTCTTGCTGATCGAGTAAAAACCATAACTGGCCTATTTTGGCAGCATCATCCGGAATAGTATTTGTGCCACCCATTGCTTTGTTTAGTTGTGCTACAATATCTGCAATCGACTTTGTAGATGTGACGTAAGGACTTTCTTTCATGTACTTTTCAAGGTTTAGCATTCCTTTCAGCACCTCGGGACTTTGCATGTTACCCTTAAACACAACAAAAACAGGTTTCATGCCACCAAAGTTTTCATCCATTATTTTACTGCCGATACTTACCGGATGGTTTGCTTTAAAATATCCGTTCACGCTCACGCTTCTTTTAATCATAAATATCCCCGTAATACTTACTAACAACAATCCTATCCATAGCCAAAGAATTAATTTTGAATGATTCAGTACAGCCTTTTTAATGGGAAGCAGGATGTAAAGCGACAGTATATGTTTTCTCTCTTTCTTGTTATTGTTGACATTAGTTTTCCGGGAGGGAAAAAGTGCCAATAACGCAGGTACGAAAACAAGTGCAAGGAATGCCGAATAAAAAGTGCCAAGAGCGGCCAAAATACCAAAATCGCGAATCATGGTTAAATAGGCACCAAAAATAAATGAAAGGAATCCTATCATGGTTGTTAGCGCGGTAAGTACAACCGGTATGGCGATAATATTCAGAGCCTCAATGATGGAGTTTTTATGGTTGCTTTCTTTTTGTCGGGATACCTGATTTAGTACATGAATGGCATATGCTGTTCCTACCGCCAGAATAATGATGGGAACATTGTTTGAAACCATTGAAAGTTTTAATCCCAGTACGGCAAAGGTACCCATACCCCATATTATGGCAAACCCGGCTGTCAATATTGGAAGTACCACCCCTCTAACCGAATGGAAACTGAAAAACAGGATAATAATAATAAGTAAAAAGGAAATTGGGATTAGTGTAACCACGTCGTGGTTTATTACATCAGCAATGTATTGCGTCAGGAAGGTAGAGCCTGCAAAATAGTAAGGAACGGAAGGATTGATTTTTTTTATTTTTCTTATAATGTTTTCTGAAACTGCCTGTGCATTAACTTCGTGGGTAAATGTGAAGATGATAAGTGTTGCTTTACCATCTTTTGAAATGATGTTTCCAACTATCATCTTATTTTTGAGGATCTCATCACGAAGGCTGTCGGCTTCTTTTTCCGATTTTGGCCAATTTGTGCTGTTGATTAATTGCCCTACCTGAAAATTGTCTCCTTCAACTTTTAGGTTCATCACGTTGGTAAGGCTGGTTACAGATAAAATACCATCGGTTTGAGCAACAGTATCAGTTATTGTTTTTACGGTTTTTAAGACATTGGGGGTTAATACGTTGTTATCCTTAAGGATTATCATGCCTATTTCGTTGCCCCCGAATTGTTTTCCCACCTCTTTAAAAAGGTTGACTACTGTGTCGGTTTTAGGAAGTGAGTCAATTACATTTGAATCAATCTGAAGGAACTTAATCTGATATCCAAAAAACGCCGTGATAACGACAGTTAAAACAACGATAAACCACCTGTATTTTATTATTAATTTTGAAAATATTTTCACCATAGAACTATGTTGTTGTATCCTATTAACGGTATGTAATCTTTTAAAGCCTTTTGTATAATTTAATTAACCTGATTGCGGGTAACGGGAGATCGCCCGAGTAATCTTTTTGGGTTAAGATAAAAGCTTTTATAGCTTTTGAAAAGGAGCTTTTGCATCTCTTTGGTTTCGTTTATATCCTCAATTATGTGGCTTTTATTTTTCATTTATTGTTAGGGTTATCCAAAACTCAATATTTACTTTTTTAATATCTAAACTAGATACTTTTTGAAGCTCTTTTAAATTGTTTTGTTCGATCGAAAAGATAGCGGTACGTAACGTGTGTTTTATAAATTTCGCCTCCAATTTGCTCAACAAGTTTCATCATATTCTTGTTGAAATCGCCAATCCAGTTCATTTCCAAGTCGGTATAGTTAAATCCTTTTGAAAATATTTCTTCTTCAAAACGTGCTATAATTGCTGATTCTACCCCTTTTCCTTGATATTCAGGAATTACACCAAAAATTAACCCGATTAACCGCGTGCATTTTTTTAATACTTTGAGCTCGAATACAAACCTGAGTTTGTTAATCCCGTTCATTTTGCCGTTAAATTTTCGTGTTATTTGGTTGATGTCCGGTATCATGATGAAAAAGGCGATGGGCTCGTTGTTATAATACCCAAAAATCATGGTTCGGCTGTCTATTATTGGTTTTAACGTTTTGAGTAAGGCCTTGGCGTGTACTTTCCTGATTTTGCTGACCCCCGGAAATTTTGCCCAGGCTTTATTATAGATCGTCATAAAATCACCGGCATAAAATTCATATCTCTTCCAGTTAAAAGTTTCGAACCTGTATTCCGGATTTTTTAACAGTCGCTTAGCTTTTTCTTTTATCATCGGCGATTTCGCACCCAATCGCACATCAATATGGTAAGTGTATTGATTAAAATAATTTTGAAAGCCATAGTTTTGGAATAGTTCGTTATAATAGGCGAAATTGTAGGGCATATTTAAAACCGGCTCGTGGAATCCATGTTTTAAGCAACCCCAAAAGTTATCTCTGTCGCCAAAGTTAATTGGCCCATCCATGGCTTCCATGCCTTTTTGTTCGAGCCATGCTTTGCCCGCGTCAAAAAGAGTGTCGGCGGCCTCTTGATCGTTAATACAATCGAAAAAACCAATACTTCCCGTTGGCTGATCATTTTTCCTGGCTATTTTTGTATTGTAAAATGCAGCCATCCTGCCCACTATTTTTCCGGAAGCATCATATAAAAGCCATCTAACGGCATCTCCTTCTCTAAAAAGATTGTTTGAAGCAGGATTAAAGACTTTCTCTATTTCGCTATCTAACGGGCGAATCCAATTTTTTTCGTGTTTGTACAACCTGGATGGGAAATCAAGAAAGTCTTTAATCTGCTTGTTATTATCGACAACAATTTTGTTATATTTATTGCTTCTCATTTTGCACCAATTCTTTTGCTAAATATTTCTCCTTAAAAATTGATTCAGTGAGTTTCTGAAGCCTTTTGTCGAAATCAATCATCATGCGTTCGTACTCGGGGTCATGTAATACGGCTTCGGCTTCTTCGTCTTCACCTTTTGCATCGGGTGTAAGGATGTTGTTTTTAAAGTTTTCGTAATGATCGCGAATGGAGCAAGGCATTAATATGTTACCACGGTGATTGGGGTTTTCAAATCCGTAATCTTTTTGCCATTTCCTTCCGTTTTTAAACATTTTTGACTGCAGGGCATCCTCTAACGTTTTGCCTTGCGCGTATAAGTCTTTAATATTGTCAACATGGTAGGGTACAAAAACACAAGGCATTATATTGCCATTCCAGTCGATATAAAAGTATCCATTCCAACGGCCATAGGCAATACAGCCGCTTGACAGTGAAGATGAGTTCCAAAAGTCAGCTATTGGATAATGCTTTTCTTCCAGCAGGTGAACCCATTGTTTATACAGTTTTACTCGTTGTTCGGGGGTAACCATTAAATCAACCACGTCTTTACCTCTTCCGATGGGCATGAGCTGGAATTGCCACATATACGAAACACCGAGTTCTTTAAAAAAGTAATCGTAAAAATTGTCGTCTAATAAGATTTCGACATTTTGACTCGTGGCCGTGAGGGAGATGCCAAACGGAACTCCTGCATTTCTTAGATTTTCCATGGCTTTCATTATTCTGTGGTAAACACCTTTTCCTCTTCTTTGATCTGTTTGCTCTTCCCAACCTTCTACCGAGATGGCAGGTGTTACGTTACCAAGCTCGCCTAGTCTGTCGGCCAGCTCTTTCGTAAGTAATGTTCCGTTGGTGTAAACCAGAAAAAACATGTCGTTAAACTCCTCAAAAAGATCAAGTAAGGTTTTCCCGTTTGATTTGTATAAAAAGGGTTCGCCACCACTAATGGTCATAAACCGGCTTCCAAAAATATCGTGCGCTTCTCTCACAATTCGCCTTGACGTTTCAAAATCAAGTTTCTCTGCTATGGCCGAGTCAGCTGAAGCATAACACCCCGTGCAGTGAAGGTTACATCCCTTTCCCGGAGACAGGACTAAAAATTGCGGAGGATAATCACCATGTTTTTTGTTATAGGCTTCTTTTTCGGGACTAAGTTTCTTGTGCCTGTCAGGTGTGTATGAATCTCCCACGAAAACTTTTGCCATTTTTTTCAGCACTTTTGGTTTGATAAAACCTTTGTCAAGGTTATACCTTACCTGGTCAACAATAGAAGACATAAAAGCATACTGATCCAGTTTTTCCTGTTCCAGTTGATGCCTTCCCATTTCCATCAGGCTGCTGTATAAATATTTGTCAAGTTGTTTTACAGCCAAACCTCTGAGGGTTTTGTTGGAAATGATTTGGTTTACTGCCGTCTTGAAAATACTTTCTTTAATGTTTTTCATTTGTATTAATATTTAATAGGTTATTAATAATTTCTAAATGCCAATTCCGAAACCACCTTGTCGCCACCTAAAAGAATTAATTTATATGTTTACATATTACACGTTTTTTAAGTAAGTAAGTAATTACTTGCAAAGATATATCATTTAATAATAAAGTCAAGTATTTTACTCGTTTTTTTAAAAGAAAAAGATAATGCCCGGTCTGTC